>JAVBQA010000008.1:0-81800 GCA_031549325.1 Eubacteriales bacterium
GGAAATAGCACATGAGCGCGAAAATCATCGACGGCAAGGCGGTCGCGGCGCAGATCCGGAAGGAGCTGAAAGGCCGCGTGGCGGAACTGGCGGCGCGGGGCCATACGCCCGGGCTGACCGTGATTTTGGTGGGGGAGGACCCGGCGTCCCAGGTGTACGTTCGGAACAAGGAAAAGGCGTGCGCGGGCGCGGGCATGACCGGCCAGGTGATCCGGCTGCCGGAAACCACCGCGCAGGATGCGCTGCTTCAAATCATTGACGGACTGAACCGCGACGATGCGGTACACGGCATCCTGGTGCAGCTGCCGGTGCCCAGGCACATCGATCCCTGGTCGGTGATCATGGCCATCGACCCCAGGAAGGATGTGGACGGATTCCACCCGATGAACACCGGCGCGCTTTTTTCCGGCGAGCCGTGCTTTGTGGCCTGCACACCCAGAGGCTGCCTGGAGCTGATCCAGCGCGCAGGCGTGCCGATTCAGGGCGCTCGCGCCGTGGTGGTGGGCCGGAGCAACATCGTGGGCAAGCCCATGGCCATCCTGCTGCTGCAGGAGCACGCCACCGTCACCATCTGTCATTCGCGCACGAAAGACCTCGCCGCCATCTGCCGCGAGGCCGATATCCTGGTGGTGGCGATCGGCCGCGCCAATTTCATCACCGGTGACATGGTGAAGCCGGGCGCGTGCGTGATTGATGTCGGGATGAACCGCTTGCCGGACGGTACGCTGTGCGGCGACGTGGAATATGACAAAGCAGCGGAAGTGGCGGGCTGGATCACCCCCGTGCCGGGCGGAGTCGGCCCGATGACGATTGCCGAGCTCCTGTGCAACACCGTTTTGGGCTGCGAGCGCCATGGCTGAGTGGGTGCTGGGCGTCAGCCAGCTCAACGAATACGTCAGACGCCAGCTGGCCGCCGACCCGATGCTGAAAAAAGTACGGGTGCGCGGCGAGATCTCCGGCTTCAAGCGCCACTATAGCGGCCATCTGTACTTCGCGCTCAAGGACGAGCAGGCGCGCGTGCAGTGCGTGATGTTCCGCCAGAGCGCGATGAGCTTGGGTTTTGAGCCCAAAGACGGTATGCAGGTGGTGGTGGTTGCCAGCGCGTCGCTGTACGTGCAGGGCGGCTCATTTCAGCTGTATTGCGAGGCCATGCAGGACGAGGGGCACGGCGAGCTGTTTGTGAGGTTTGAGCGTCTGAAGGCCAGTCTGGAATCCGAGGGGCTGTTCGACGCCTCGCTGAAAAAGCCGCTGCCGCTGCTGCCCAGGCGCATCGGCGTGGTCACCTCAAAGGCAGGCGCGGCGCTGCAAGATATCATTCGCGTTGCCCAGCGGCGGTTTCCGGGCTTGCCGATTCTGCTGGCTAGCGCCGCCGTACAGGGCGACGACGCGGCGCAGGAGATCGCCGACGCGCTGGACGCGCTCAACAGGATACCCGATGTGGATGTGATCCTGTGCGGGCGGGGCGGCGGCTCCATCGAAGAGCTGTGGGCGTTCAACGAAGAGGTGGTGGCCCGCGCCATCTACAGGTCAAACATCCCGGTCGTGTCCTGTGTGGGCCATGAGACCGATTTCACCATCGCCGATTTTGTGGCCGACGTACGTGCCGCTACACCGTCTATGGCGGCCGAGCTGGCCGTGCCCGAGCGCGACGACCTGCTGTATACGCTGCAAAAGATCGAAGTCGACATGACCCGGGCTCAAACGCAACGCATTGAATGGCTGCGCGCACGGATTCAGCAGCTGAAAGCCAGCCCGGTTTTGAAGTTCCCGGGACAGATGCTGTTGAGCGCGCACAAGGAGAACCTGCGCGCGCTGAAGCAGCGCTTGACGGACGTGCAGTCCCAGCGGCTGGCGGCGGCGCAAACCTGCATCGCGGCGCTGTCCGGAAAGCTGGCCGCTCTGGATCCCGCGTCAGTGCTTCAGCGCGGCTACGCGGTGGTCGAGGGCGACGCAGGCATCCTGACCAGCGCGAAATCGCTGAAAGAAGGCGAGCGCGTGCGCATCGTCATGCAGGGCGGGCGCGCGGGCGCGCGGATCGAACAAATTGAATTGGAGGGCAAAGCGCATGGCAAAGCGTGAACAACCATCCTTTGAAGAGGGGCTGCAGGAACTGGAGCAGATCGTGGGAGCGCTTGAGCAGGGCAAGCTGCCGCTGAACGAGTCGTTTGAGGCCTATGAGAGCGGCATGAAGCTGCTGAAATCATTGGAGGCTCAGCTGAAGCAGAGCGAGGCGCGCATAAAGATTCTCACCAAGGACGGCGAGAAACCGCTCACGGAGGACGGCTAATGTACACTCAGAAAGAACTCGCCGCCAAGGTTGAGCAGGCGCTTGGCCAGCTGCTCCCAGAAACCGGCGCGGGCAAGCTGAGCGTTGGGCGTATCCACAAGACACTGAACGACGCCATGCGCTACAGCTTGCTGTCGGGCGGCAAGCGGCTGCGCCCCACGATGCTGCTGATGACAGTGCAGATGCTGGGCGGTGACATCGAGCAAGCGCTTCCCGCCGCCTGTGCGTTGGAGATGATTCACAGCTACTCGCTGGTGCACGACGACTTGCCTGGCATGGACGACGATGTGCTGCGGCGCGGCCGGCCCACCAACCACGTGGTCTTCGGCGTGGGGCAGGCGATCCTCGCGGGGGACGGCTTGTTGAACCTGGCCTACGAAACGCTCGTCAAAGCCGCGCTGGACAATCAGGACAACCAGGCCCGGCACCTGCTGGCGCTGCGCGAGATCGCCCGGGCGGCGGGCGTAAAGGGCATGATCTCCGGGCAATCGCTGGATCTGGACCTTGAGAATCAGTCCACCTGCACGCTGGACGATCTGCAGTTCATCCAGGAGAACAAGACCGCTGCGCTGTTCATCTCGGCGCTGCGCGCGGGCGGACGGCTGTGCGGCGCGACGGATGCGCAGCTGGCGGCGCTGACCCGGTTCGGGTACACGTTTGGCATGATGTTCCAGACGGTGGACGACCTGCTGGACGTGGAGGGCGATGCGCAGGAGCTCGGCAAGAGCACCGGCAAGGACGAGCAGAGCGGCAAGCTGACAGCCATCCGGATGTATGGCATCGGCGGCGCGCGCGAGCTGGTCAATCAATACATGGAAGATGGAATTGGCGCACTGGCGTCTTTTGGCGAAGATGCCGAACCATTCCGCGCGTTGATTCGCCAGATGGCGACGCGAAGCGCTTAAACAAAGGAGCAACCCAAGATGCAGTTCTTTCAAGAAATCGTGCTTAACCGACCGCTGCGGGTGGCGGTGGTGTGCTGGTTCGCCGCGCAGGCGCTGAAGGTGGTGTTCCACTTCGTCATCGAGCAGAGGTGGGAGTTCAGCCGCTTTTTCGGCTTGGGCGGCATGCCCAGCTCGCACTCCAGCGTGGTGTGCGGCCTGGCCACGTCCATCGGGCTGGCGTCCGGCTTCAACAGCTCGATCTTTGCGCTGAGCTTCGTGCTCGCGGCGGTGGTTATGACCGACGCCGCGGGGGTGCGCCGGGCGGCTGGGCAGCAGGCGGCGGTGCTCAACCGCATCGTGCGAGACATGATCGCCGAGGGGCACGGCTTCACTTATGATTCGCTGAAAGAGCTGCTCGGGCATTCGCCGTTTGAGGTGCTCATCGGCGCGCTGATTGGCGTGCTGGTCGGCTTTTTGATGGCGTAGGGAGCGGGTGACATGTATGCTTGAACAAATCACATCTCCCGAGCAAATTCGCTCGATGGACAACCGGCAGCTGGAGAGCCTGGCCGCCGAGATCCGCCAGCACCTGATCGAGACTGTCGCCAAGAACGGCGGGCATCTGGCATCCAACCTGGGCGTGGTGGAGCTGACGCTGGCGCTGCACGCGGTGTTCGACACGCCCAAAGACAAACTGGTGTTCGATGTGGGACATCAGGCTTACGTGCATAAACTGCTCACCGGGCGGTTCGAGCGCTTCGACACGCTGCGCAAAGCGGGGGGCATCAGCGGATTTCCGAGGCCGAGTGAGAGCGATTACGACAGCTTTTCCGTGGGCCACGCGTCCACGTCGATCTCGGCGGCTCTGGGGATTGCCCGCGCGCGAGACCTCCTGGGCGAGCAATCTTCCGTGGTGGCCGTCGTGGGCGATGGCGCGCTGACCGGCGGCATGTGCTACGAAGCGCTGAACGACGCCGGCCAATCGCGCACGCCGCTGATCGTTGTGCTGAACGACAACGAGATGAGCATCTCGCGCAACGTGGGCGCGCTGTCCGGATATCTGACCGGACTGCGCCAGTCAAACCCCTACAAGGCGTTCAAGCGCGCGCTGCGCTCGGGCCTGGATCGAATGCCGCTGTTCGGCAAGCCTCTGATGCGGTTTCTCGAGCGCGTCCGCAACACGCTGCGCTCGCTGCTGGTGGACGGCCAGTTTTTTGAGGCGTTGGGGTTTGAGTATCAAGGGCCGATCGACGGCTACGACATCGACCGGCTGAAGCGCGTGCTGAAGCGTGCCAAGGCGGCCAACAGACCGGTGCTAGTGCACGTCATCACCCAGAAGGGCAAGGGATACATCCCCGCCGAAAGCGATCCGGACAGCTTCCACGGCATCGCGCCATTCCTGGTGGAGAATGGCCAAACCATCGGCAAGAGCACACCGAGTTGCGGCTCATTGGTGGCCGACATGCTAAGTGATCTGGCCGACCAGGATTCTCGCGTGGTTGCGGTGTGCGCTGCCATGGCCAGCGGCACCGGGCTTGACGCATTCCGTGAAAAGCACAAAACCCGCTTTTTCGACGTGGGCATCGCGGAGGAGCACGCGATAACCATGGCTGCCGGACTGGCGAGCAAGGGCATGAAACCCTACGTGGCGATTTATTCAACGTTTATGCAGCGTGCTTACGATCAGATTCTGATGGACGTGTGCCTGCAGAACCTGCCTGTCACGTTGCTGCTGGACCGTGCGGGGCTGTCAGGCCCGGACGGCGCCACACATCAGGGCGTGTTTGACCTGAGTTTTCTGTCGTCCATGCCGGGCATGGTGGTGGTCGCGCCGCGCGATCGCCATGAGATCGCCCGGCTGATCGCGCTCAGCGCCCATCACGACGGCCCGATGGCCATTCGTTATCCCAAGGATTGCGCCGACATGGGGCCGAACATGACGCGCACCGAACCGCTTTCGGTGGGCGAATGGGAGTTGCTCAACGAGGGCAAAGATGTGATGATCCTGGCCGTGGGCGCGATGGTGGAAGTGGCGCTCAACACCGCGATCGAGCTGGCAGGGAAACGCGTTCAATGCGGCGTGGTGGACGCCCGGTTCATAAAGCCCATCGACGAGGCTCTGCTGCTCCAAGTTGCGCAGAGCACGCGTTTAATCGTAACGCTGGAACAGAACAGCGAGATTGGTGGTTTGGGCGCGATGGTGCTCAGAAGCCTCAGCCGGATGGACATTCAGATCGAGACGATGGTCCTGGGCGTGCCCGACCGGTTCATTGAGCACGGCACGATCGCTGAGCAGCTTGAGGATTGCGCTCTGACGCCGCACCAGCTGGCCCAGCGCATTCTGGAGCGGGGGAGGCAGCGCGATGCCGGCTGAGCGGGTGGACCAAAAGCTGGTGGCGCTTGGGCTCTGCGAGTCGCTGGATGTGGCGCGCGCGCTGGTCATGGCCGGGCGGGTGTATCTGGGCGAGCGCAAGGTCGACAAGCCGTCCGAGCCCGCAAAGGCCGGGTTACCGCTCAGCGTGCGGGACGGCCAGCCGTTTGTCAGCCGGGGCGGCAAGAAGCTGAAAAAGGCGCTGGATGTGTTTGAGATCGGTGTGCGGGACCGCGTCTGCATCGACGTGGGCGCGTCCACCGGCGGCTTCACAGATGCGCTGCTCAAGGCGGGCGCAAGCGCTGTCTACGCCGTGGATGTTGGGTATGGCCAGCTGGATTACAGGCTGCGCACCGATCCCCGCGTGCGCGTGATGGAGCGCACCAACGCAAGGTTTTTGACACCGGATCAGTTCGACCCCAGGCCCAGCTTGGGGGCGACGGACGTATCGTTCATCTCGCTGAAGGCGGTGCTGCCCGCTTCTTTGTCGGTGCTGACGGGTGATGCGCGGTTTGTGGCGCTGATCAAACCCCAGTTCGAGGCGCCATCCGAACAGGTTGGCCCCAGGGGCGTGGTGCGAGATCCGGAGGTGCACACCGCTGTGATCTCGGACATCGTCGCGTTCACGGAGACACTGGGCTGGCGCGCGCAGGCGCTGGATTTCTCGCCCATCACCGGGCCGGAAGGCAACATCGAATTCTTGCTTGATCTGGTTCCGGCAGATTCTGCCAAAAATCGGGTGGAAAATCAAGAAATCACGCGGGTTGTTGGGCTGGCTTATGACAATTTTATGAAATCGCGCTGACACACTTGTATATTCATGCACAAATGCTATATGATTATAGATAGGAGACTGCTCCATGACACCGTTGCGCGACATCGCCGTTTTTCACAATGCTCAGAAGCCGGGCGTGATTGAGGTTGCCAGCCGCGTGGCGAGCAGCTTGCTGGCGTCTGGCGCGCGCGTTCGCATGGCGCCTGAGCTGGCCGAGACGATCGGCCTTGTTTGCGAAGATCTTGAAAATCTGTCGGGTTGCGAACTGATCTGTGTTCTGGGCGGAGATGGAACACTCTTGTCGCTGGTCGAGAATGCTTATGGGCGTGATTTGCCGCTGCTTGGCGTGAACATGGGCCGGATGGGCTTTCTGACGGAGATCCAGCCTGAGCACATTGAGCAGGACATCGCGCAGCTGATGCGCGGCGAGTATGGGATCGCAAACCGCATGCTGCTGGCCGCCCAGATGCAAGGCGCGTCCGGCGTGGCGCTGAATGAAGTCGCCATCAACCGCACCGGCTCGTCCATCGGCATTCTGTCCATCGAAATCGAGGCCGACGGCGTTTTGGTGGACCGCTTCTCGGGCGATGGGCTGATCGTGGCCAGCGCCACCGGCTCCACAGCCTATTCGCTATCGGCTGGCGGCCCGATCATCGCGCCGGGACTGGACTGCATGGTGCTCACGCCCATCTGCCCGCACACGCTGCACGCCCGTCCGGTCGTGCTTTCGCCCAAGGAGCGGGTGGTGGTGCGTGTGCTGGGCGACAAGGACAGCGCCCGCGTGGTGCTGGACGGTCACAACATCATGCGCTTTGAGAATGGCGATAATCAAGTCACCATCCACAGGGCGCAGCGGGACGCCAAGTTCGTCCGGCTGCATGAACACAACTTCTTTGGCCTGCTGCGCAGCAAGCTGTCCGATTGGACGCATTGATTCTTACATTCAGAAATGGGGGAGGACTTTTCTATGAAGTCGGTGAGACACTCCATGATACTGGAAATCATTGAATCGAAGAACATCGAGACCCAGGAAGACCTGGCGGAAGAGTTGAAGCGGCACGGGGTTCGCGTGACGCAGGCCACCGTCTCGCGGGACATCAAGGAGCTCAGGCTCTTGAAGGTGCTGTCGGAAAACGGCGGCTACAAATACGCCACGGCAGAGCGCGCCGAGCAGGGGATCAGCGACCGCTTTATCCGTATCTTTTCGGAATCTGTGCTCTCAATGACGTCGGCCAATAACCTGATTGTGATCCGTACGCTGTCCGCGTCGGCCAACGCCGCCGCCGAAGCCATTGACAGCCTGAAGTGGAACGAAATCCTGGGCACGCTGGCTGGTGACAACACGATTTTGGTTATCGTCCAGTCGGACGACGACGTGGAGAACGTGCTCGCCCGCTTCAAATCACTGGTTCGGTATTAGAGAAATACGGAGGATAACAAGCGTTGCTGCTGGAACTATCCATTCGCAACATTGCGCTGATCGAGAAGCTGTGCGTGCCTTTCGCGCCCGGGCTGAATGTGCTGACGGGAGAAACCGGCGCGGGCAAATCCATCGTCGTGGACTCGGTCAACCTGGCGCTGGGAGCCCGGGGCAGCAGGGAAATGGTCCGCACCGGCGCCGAGACGGCCTCTGTTCAGGCGCTGTTTGCGTTACCGAAGGGGAGCCCCGTGCCGGCGCTGCTTTTGGAACTTGGGATCGATCTCGACGGGGACCTGCTGATCATCGGGCGCGAGCTGACGGCAGGAGGGCGCTCGATCTGCCGGATCAACGGCGAAGTGGTGCCGCTGGCCAGGTTTAAGCAGATAACGTCGCTGCTCGTCGATGTGCATGGTCAACACGAGCACCAGGCTCTGCTTCGTCAGCCGATGCATCTGGAGTATCTGGATGCTTACGGCGATGCGCATCATCGCGAGCTGATGGTGCAGGTTTCAGAAGCATATGAGGCTTACGCCCATACCGGGCGCGAGATTGAGCAGCTGTCGCTGTCGGCGCTGGAGCGCGAGCGGAAAATGGACATGCTCAGCTTCCAGATTGGGGAGATCGACGCCGTGAAACCCAAGGCGGGCGAGGACGAGCAGCTGGAGCAAAGGCTCAACCTGCTGCGAAACGCCGAGAAGATCGCTTTCGGCCTCGGACAGGCCTACGCGCTGGTATACAGGGGCGAAGGTCGCGCCATCAGCGCCCAGGACGCGCTCAAGCGGGCCGCTGACGGCTTATCTCCGTTGCGCGGCATCGACGAGCGGTTTGAAAAGCTGGCCGCGCGCATTGAGGAACTGTACTACCAGGCGCAGGACATCGGCTACGAGCTTGGGGACATGCAGGGCGAGATTGAGTACGATCCGGCGCTGATCGAAAAGCTGGATGATCGGCTGAATGACCTGAAGCGCCTGAAGCGGAAATATGGCCCTGAGCTCGGTAATGTCATCGATTACATGACCCAAATCAAAGCTGAGTTGGCCGACATCGGCGCCGGTGACGAGCACGTGCTTGAGCTGAAAGAGAAGCAGGCCAAGCAGAGAGCGGCGCTGTCCGAGCGCTGCGCCAAGCTGACAGCGTCGCGCAAGACGCTGGCGGATGGATTTTCAAAGAACCTGCTAGCGCAGCTGAAAGATCTCGGCATGGGTAAGACCCGGTTCGAAGTGGGCTTTGAACCAGTCCAGTTTGCACCCAGCGGCGCCGATCGGGTGGAGTTTCTCATTTCTCCCAATCCGGGCGAGCCGCTGAAGCCGCTGGCGGAGATCGCATCAGGCGGCGAGTTGGCGCGCATCATGCTGGCCATGAAGGCAATTTCTGCCGACACCGCCGGTGTGGATACGATGATCTTTGACGAGATCGACACTGGCGTCAGCGGTCGCATGGCGCAGGTGGTTGGAGAGAAAATGGCCGAGGTTGCCGTGGGGCGGCAGGTCATCTGCGTCACGCATCTGCCGCAGATCGCAGCGCTGGCAGGCGCGCACTATTTGGTGGAAAAACAGGTGCAGGACGGCCGCACCGGCACAGGCGTTCGGCTGCTGGATCGGGATGGGCGAATCTCGGAGCTCGCGCGCATCCTGAGCGGCGCGGGCGACGCGGACAGCCGCCAGTACGCCGCGCAGATGCTGGACGCGGCGCAAAAGCTCGTCGGTGGCGCATGAAAAATGGACGGCGTGACGCCGTCCAAAAAACGAGGCTAACGTTTCTTCTGATTTCCCCGCTTGTTCAAACCAAGCGGGATGTTTTTTTGCTTCTGTGGGCTTTCTTCCGTCGTCTTCTTGGCCACACTCATCACCTCGCGCGCATAGTATCCGAGCAATGCGCGCGTTTCATTCATCCAGCGGCTGGGCCACTTTTTTCCCGATCAGCGCCACGGTGTCGCGGTAGCTTTGTCGCATTTTTTTGCGGTTCTCCTTGCTCATCTGTTCCAGCGGCTCGTTCCACAGTTTGCCGATCGGCACCGGTCGCACCACGCGTCCGCCCCTTTTCAGGCCTCCCTTCCACAGGAAGATGGGTACATAGGACGGCTCGGTGACCTCGAAGCCGCCGTCCGTCCGTTCCTGAACGGTGAACTGGAAAATGATGCCGTCGCAGGTGTAGGGATCGAACATGTAACCAGTGAAATTGCCCAGCGAGTAGGCGCAAAGCGTGCGTCCGCCGTCAGCGCGCTTCAGCCAGGCGATCTTTTGCACCACATGCGGATGGCTGCCCACGATCACGTCGACACCCGCGTCGGCCAGTCGCTGCGCGGTCTTGACGGTGAAATCGTCCGGCTTGCGCTCATACTCGGTGCCCCAGTGTACGCAGGCGATGACCACGTCCGCGCCCGCCTCGCGAATGGCCTCGACTTCCTTCGCGATGTTGGTTTTCGAGATCAGGTTCACCGCGAATGGCAGCACGCCTGGATCGGTATAGCGCTCCATGCCGTTGGTTTGCTCGGCATAGGCCAGGACCCCGAGCTTGATGCCGTTCACTTCGAAAATGAAAAGCGTGTCACGCTCCTCCGGGGTGCGGTTCGCGCCCACGTGGGGCATCTGTCGCTCGTCCAGGTTGTCCAGTGTTTTTTGGACGCCCTGTTCGAACCGATCCAGCATGTGGTTGTTGGCCAGCGTCAGCAGGTCGAATCCGGCGTCCTTCAGCGCGTCCAGCAGCGCGGGCGGCGCGTTAAACGCCGGGAATCCGGAGTAACCCTTGCCGTTTGCTTTGCCGATCGTGCCCTCCAGGTTGCCCATGGTGAAGTCCGCTGCCTGCAAAGACCCGGCAATCACCTTGAAGCTGGTGTGAAAATCATAGCCGGTCTTCTTTTTCTGGGCGTCAAGCTGTTCTTTGTGCATCATGATGTCGCCCACGGCGCGCACGGTGGCGCTGCGCAGGGGCGTTTGCGTTGGTTCCGGCGCGGGTTCGGCGTGGGCTGGCGCGCCATGGAGTACCACCCAAACGAGCAGAATCGATAAGATTTTCTTCATACCCGTAGTCTACCACGGATGCATGTGTGCTGTAAATATACGTTTACGAAAACGCTTTATTGTGATAAACTACCATTATCTGTGTTTGGGGGAAGAACGATGTACGGTGTTTGGGTAAACGCGCTGGCGATTGCCGTCGGCGGGGCGCTGGGGCTGTTGCTTCGGGGTGGCATTTCTGAGCGGTTCAAGCAGGTGGTTTCGCAGGCGCTGGGGCTGTGTGTGCTAATCATCGGGATCTCGGGCGCGATCAAAACGCAGGACATGTTGCTGGTGATCGTGTGCCTGATCCTGGGCACGCTGCTGGGTGAGGCGCTGAAGATCGAGACAGGTCTTGAGCGCTTGGGCGAGCTGGCCCAGAAACGGTTTGCCAAGGGGGATAGCCGCTTTGCGGAAGGCTTTGTCAGCGCCACGCTGCTGTTCTGCGTGGGCGCGATGGCGGTGGTGGGCTCTCTGCAAGCCGGACTGACAGGCGACGGTTCGACGCTGGTGGCGAAATCCGCGCTGGACGGTGTGACTTCGGTGATCTTCGCGTCGTCACTCGGACCGGGCGTGTTGCTGTCGGCGGCGCCCATCCTGGTGTATCAGGGAGCCATCGCGCTGCTGGCGGGCTCGGTGCAGGGCCTCCTGTCGCCCGAGGTCATCGGCGAGATGGCTGCAGTCGGCAGCATGCTGATCGTGGGGCTGGGAATCAACATGCTGGGCCTCGGGAACCAGCGCATGAAGGTGGGCAACATGCTGCCCGCCATGCTGCTGCCCATCGCGTACATTCCCATGATGAACTGGGTACAGTCATTGATGAAATAGGGGGGCACGAACTTGCAAAGGCAGGGCATGATCGCGACGATGAAGTCGCTCACCGGCAACGCGCGCGCCTGCGTGCTGACAGAACCGCTGTGGGGGATTCCGTACTACCTGTGCATGGCCTATGCCTCCCCATACATGGCAGAGCTGGGCGTGAGTGAATCGCAGATTGGTCTGATCGGCACAATCTATCTGATCGTGGCGGTCATCGCCTCGTTCTTGAGCGGACTGCTGACCGATAAGTTTGGTCGCCGATGGACCACGTTCCTCTGCGATCTGTTCATCTGGAGCATACCGGAGCTGCTATGGGCGTTCTCCCAGAATTTCGCGTGGTTTTTGGTGGCGGCTGTGCTGAATGGATTCATGCGCATCACGGCCAACTCTTGGGGATTGCTGCTGGTGGAGGACTCAGACGACGAGATGGTGCTGAAATGCAACTCACTGGCACAGCTGATGGGGCTGGTATCGGTTGTCGTGATGCCGTTTTCGGGCTTGGCCGTGGGCCGGTTTGGGCTGGTGCCCACAATGCGTGTGCTATACTTCCTGGGATTCGTGCTGATGACGACCAAGTTCATCGTGCTCAACTGCATGGCCCATGAGACCAGCATTGGTGTGCAGCGCATGAAGGAAACCAAAGATCAGAGCATTCTGTCCATGTTGCTCGGCTGCAAGGATGTGTATCTACACCTGCTGCGCGACAAGCGCATTCTGCTCACCATGGCGATGATCGCGATGTTTCAAATCGTTTCCCGGCTGAACGAGTACTTCATGAGTCTGTATGCGATTGGTTCCATCGGCATCAGCAAGGCCGACTGGGTCTGGTTCGCGTTTGTGAAATCGCTGATCACCTGCGCGTGCATCCTGATCATTATGCCGCGCATTCGCTTATCCGGGTTCAAGCGCCCGCTGCTTTGGGCCTGGTCGATCTTCATTCTGTCACAGCTGCTGCTGATGCTGGCTCCGGGCGGGGCCATGGGCATCGCGATGCTGGCCCTGTGCGCGGTCTGTGAGGGCATCGCGCTGTTCTTGATCTCACCGATCATCGACACCATGTTGGTCATTAACGCCGACCCGGCTCTGCGCGCTCGCATCTACGGGCTTGTGTACGGCACGATCTTATTGGGCGCGGCGCTGTTCCCGTGGATCGCGGGTGTGCTGTCTGGCATCACCAGCCGCGCGCCGTTCGTCATCAATGTGCTGGCCATGTGCGGCGCCATGGCGCTGACGGTAGCGCTGTCCAGAGCGCGCCAGGAAAAGGAAGGTGCGGCGTGAAACAGGCACTGACCGATCAGGCGTTGGCGCTCGGGTTCGCCAAAGTGTATATAACCCGCCCGGAGCCGTTTGCGCGCTGGAGTGACCGCGTGGCGGAGCAGCCGGGGCGAGAAAATCACGGGCTCTTTGACAACCCGCTGGCGCTGATGCCCGGGTGTAAATCGGTGCTGCTGCTGGTGTGGCCGTATCAGCCGTTCACGCTGACCCCGCCGGTGGCGGCCATCTCGGCCTATTACATCGCCTCAAACGCCGCCTATCACGCCTCGATGGCGCTGGGCGAGTGGCTGCGGGCACGCCGCGTGCAGGTGCTTGCCAGGCCCAGGATTCCGCTGAAGGCGCTGGCTGAGCGCTCGGGCGCGGGGCGGTATGGCAGGAACGGTCTCATTGCCGCGCCAGGTTTCGGTTCGCGCGTGGCGCTGCAAGCGATTCTGACCGACGCTGAGCTGGATTGTGACGAAACGTTTGACGAGCCGGGGCTATCCGGGGAGTGCAGCGCCTGCAATGCCTGCGTGAGAGCCTGCCCGGTGGGGGCGGTGCTGGGCGACGGGCGGATCGACGCCCGCGTCTGCCTGCGTGCGCTGCCCATGGATGTCCCTTATCCCGAGGCCGTGCGTCCGCTGATGGGAACGAGCCTGTATGGCTGCGATCTGTGCCAGGACTGCTGCCAGCGGAACAAAGAAATCAAGCGCATTCCGATTCCTGAGGACATGCTGAGCGCCATGAGCCTGGAGCGGCTGCTTGCGGGCGACGTTGGCCCGGCGGCTGAGCTGATCGGCACGAACAGCGCCCGGCCAAAACGCATGCAGATGCGCGCCTGTTTGGCCGCCGCCAACATGGGCAGAAAGGATCTGCTGCAGCAGATCAGGAGCCTGCTCGGCGACGATTCCGAGCTGGTCGCAGACGCCGCGGAATGGGCGATAAAGCGCCTGAACACATCGCCCGATTAAGAACACCGGGTTAATAAAGTTTGTCTTTTGCCTCCACACACTTGCATTTCTGACAGATTGCGGTATAATATAGTCAGAGATGGTCAAATCGTGGAGGTTTTTCTATGGCACAACTGAGCGACAGCATCGAGCGTTTCATCAAAGAGCTGATGTGCGAAGAAAATCAAGTTGAGCTGCGCAGAAACGAGCTTGCCCAACATTTCGGCTGCGCGCCCTCCCAGATAAATTACGTGCTCGCCACGCGATTTTCCATAGAGCGAGGGTATATTATTGATAGCAGGCGCGGTGGGGGCGGCTATGTGCGCATCGTGCAGATGCGGCCCCAACAGGGCGACAACTTGCTGAGCGCGCTGCTTGAGCGCGTGGACAACTCGATCTCAGAGGATGCGGCGCTCGGCATGATCTATCAGCTGACAGAACTCGATCTGGTGACTGAGAACGAGGCTGGCTTAATGGCGGCGGCGGTGGGGAAGAACGCGCTCGCGCTGCCGGTAAGCACCAAGGACGTGTTGCGCGCGGCCATCTTGCGAAATCTGCTGACCCAGGTCTTTCGAAATCTGGAAGGGAGGACGGACGCATGATCTGTGATGAATGCGGAATCCGGCCCGCAACCATACGGTTGATGACCATTGTCAACGGTGAAAAGGCTGCGCGCAACTTGTGCGTGCGCTGCATGACCGACATGAAAAAGCAGCTGCCGAACCTCGACCTGTCGGGACTGGACAGCATGCTGGCCAACCTGCTTGCCGCCACGAAGAAGGCGGGCGTGCAGAGCGACCCGGAGATCGACATCACCTGCGAACACTGCGGAACGACCTATGCCGAGTTCCAAAAGACGGGCTTGCTCGGCTGTGCCGAGTGCTACAACGCATTCCGCGAGCCGCTGTCCGAGCTGTTGAAGCGCATCCACGGCCAGTCCCAGCACACTGGCCACGTGCCCGGCGCAGCGCCCGCCAGCGTGCCAAGCAAGCTGTCGATTTATGGCTTAAAGCAGCAACTGAGCCAAGCGATTGCGGATGAAGCCTATGAGCGTGCTGCCGAGCTGCGCGACAAAATCCGTGTGCTGACCGCTGAGGCGGAAATGAAGGGGGCGGGTGTGCATGACGGACCATAGGGCACCCGAGCAGGATGTGGTCATCAGCAGCCGCGTGCGGCTGGCGCGCAACTACAGCGATGTGCCGTTCGCGCCCAAACTGAACGAGGAGCTGGCCGACGAGACCATCAAGCGGGCGAGCGACGCGATATTGGACGACGGCCAGCTGTATCGCCTCATTCGCATGAGCGAGCTGTCTGAGGATGAGCAGAACGAGCTGGTGGAGCACCATCTGGTGAGCTACGACCTGCTGAAATACAAGGACTGTTCCGCAGCGCTGATCAGCAGCGGAAAGACGGTCAGCATCATGGTCAACGAGGAGGACCACCTGCGCATTCAGGGGTTGCTCCCTGGCATGCAGCTTGAGCGCACCGCTGAGCTGGCATTTGAAGCGGACGAACGGCTGGGCAAAGCCGGCGGTTATGCCTTTGACACCCAGTGGGGCTACCTGACCTCCTGTCCGACCAACACCGGCACAGGCCTGCGCGCGTCCACCATGCTGCATCTGCCCGCGCTGAGCTCGGCAGGTCAGGTGTCTGCGCTGCTGCAGACGATTTCAAAACTCGGCCTGACGGTGCGAGGATTGTATGGCGAGGGCAGTGATGCCAAGGGCAACCTGTACCAGCTCAGCAACCAGGTGACGCTCGGCCGCACCGAGGAGGACATGATCAAAACGCTGATGGCCGCCACCGGACAGATTGCCGACCACGAGCGCGCCGTGCGCGAGCAGCTGCGCGAAAGCGAACCAATGGCGCTTCTCGACAAATTGATGCGCTCGGTGGGCATTATGGGGCACGCGCGGCTGATGTCCAGTGCAGAGTTCATGCAGCGCTACTCGGATTTGCGGCTGCTGCTGGCCATGGGCATCGTGGAAGGTTCACTGACTGGGCTCGACCAACTGATGATGGATCTGCAGCCGGGCTCGCTGAACGTGCGCGCCGGGCAACCACTGTCCGACGCCGAGCAGAACGTGCTGCGCGCCGACCTGCTTCGAGAGTATATTCGCGGAATCGCCACTCACTAAAACAACAACGGAGGAAACTATGGGATTCTTTTCAAGGTTTACCGAGCGCGCGCAGCGCGCGATTCTGGCGGCCCAAAAGGAGGCCGTGGCGCTTGGGCGCAGCTATGTGGGCACTGAGCACCTGCTGTTGGGCGTGCTGTCCGATCCGGGCAAGGCAACCCCGGCGCTGGGGGCGATCACGCTGGACGCAGCGCGCCAGGAGGTGCTGGAGTTGCTGGGCAAGGGCGACAGCGACGCGACGGTGCAGTCCGTGACCTACACCCCTCGCACGAAAAAGGTGCTGGAGCAGAGCGCCCGGGAGGCGCGTGAGCTGAAGCACAACTACGTGGGCACCGAACACCTGCTGCTGGCGCTGATGCGCGAGCGGGAGGGTGTGGCGGCGCACATTTTGATCAAGATGGGGCTCGACCTCGGCAAAGCGCGCGAGGCGCTGCTGCACAGCCTGAACGCGGGCGAAGGCAACGCAGAGGCAGCCTCCAGCGAGAACAGCGAGACTCCGGTGCTGGATCAGTTCGCCCGGGATCTGACCAAGGCCGCGCAACGCGGCGAGCTGGATCCGGTGATCGGGCGCCAGATCGAAATGGAGCGCATCGTGCAGATCCTGTCCCGCCGCACAAAGAACAACCCGGTGCTGATCGGTGAACCGGGCGTTGGGAAATCCGCCGTGGTGGAAGGACTGGCGCAGCTGATCGTGGATGGCAACATCCCTGAGATCCTGCGCGGCAGGCGCGTGCTGTCGCTGGACCTTCCGGGCATGCTGGCGGGCGCGAAATACCGGGGCGAGTTCGAGGAGCGGTTGAAGAACGCCATGGCCGAGATCAAGAAATCCGGCAACATCATTTTGTTTATCGACGAGATGCACACGCTGGTGGGCGCGGGCGCGGCCGAGGGCGCGATCGACGCCGCGAACATCCTAAAGCCGCTGCTTGCCCGGGGTGAGATGCAGTGCATCGGCGCGACGACGCTCAAGGAATACAGAAAACACATCGAGAAGGACGCCGCGCTTGAGCGTCGCTTCCAGCCGGTGATGGTGGGGGAACCCAGCAAGGACGAGGCGCTGGCCATTCTGCGTGGTCTGCGTGATCGCTACGAGGCGCACCACAAGGTGCGGATCACCGACGAAGCGCTGGAAGCCGCTGTAACGCTTTCCGGTCGCTACATCGCCGATCGATTCCTGCCCGATAAGGCCATCGACCTGATCGACGAGGCCGCCAGCCGCGTTCGGATCAAGGCGTTCACCGCGCCGCCCGATATGAAGGAGCAGGAGGCGCGCTTGGAGGCGCTCAACAAGGAGACCGAAGAGGCCGTGGCCCATGAGGACTTTGAAAAGGCGGCCAAGCTGCGCGACGAAAAGAAGCAGCTGCAAAACGAGATGAGCGAGCGCCGCAAGGATTGGGAGCAGCGCCGTGACGAGCAAATTGAGACGGTGGGCGAGGAAGAGGTTGCGCAGATCGTCAGCGCCTGGACGGGCATCCCGGTGACGAGGCTGACCGAGGCTGAGGCCGAGCGCCTGCTCCACCTCGAGGACTTGCTGCACCAGCGCGTCATCGGGCAGGAGGAGGCCGTGAAGGCGGTGGCCCGCGCCGTGCGAAGGGCCCGCGCCGGCCTGAAGGATCCGCAGCGCCCGATCGGTTCGTTTATCTTCTTGGGCCCGACGGGCGTTGGCAAGACCGAACTGTGCAAGGCGCTGGGCGAGGCGCTGTTCGGCGATCAGGACTGCCTGATCCGTGTCGACATGTCCGAGTACATGGAAAAGCACTCGGTGTCGCGCATGATCGGCTCGCCGCCTGGTTACGTGGGCCACGACGAGGGCGGCCAGCTCACCGAGAAGGTGCGCAGAAAGCCCTATTCGGTGGTGCTGTTTGACGAGGTCGAAAAGGCGCACCCGGACGTGTTCAACGCGCTGCTGCAGATCCTCGAGGACGGGCGGCTGACCGATGGCCAAGGCCGCGTGGTGGACTTCAAGAACACGGTGATCGTGATGACCAGCAACGCCGGCGCGCATACGCTAAAAAAGCAGACGCGGCTTGGCTTTGGTTCCAGCGGCGACACCGAAAAGGGCTACGAGGACATGAAGGAAAGCATCATGGGCGAGGTGAAACACATCTTCCGCCCCGAGTTCCTGAATCGCGTGGACGAGATCATCGTGTTCCATGCGCTCGACCAGGAGCACATCGACCGGATCGCCAAGCTGATGCTGAAGACCGTGTCCCAGCGTTTGCTCGAGCGCGGCATCAGCCTGCAAATCTCTGAAGAGGCCGTGTCGCTGCTCAGCAAGGCCGGGTTTGACACGCAATACGGCGCGCGCCCGCTGCGAAGGGCCATCCAGCGCATGGTGGAGGACGCGCTCAGCGAGGAGTTGCTTGCGGGCAAGATCCACTTGGGCGAGGACATCCGCGTGGGCGTGGCGGACGACAAGCTGGTGTTTGAAAAGACCTAGAAGCGAATGAAGAGCAAGCGGCATGCAAAAAACTACCGGATTTTTCCGGTAGTTTTTTGCATGCTTATGATCTCTTCAGCCCGAACGCGTAGATCCTGTACATATTCTTCACGATCGGATTTTTGTAGAGTGCCGAGAATAGCAGCCTGCTTTTGAAGGGCAGCGATCTGAGCCCGGGATAATTTGTGAAGTATCGGGTTTCGAGGTGCCGGATTCCGGCTCCGAACCTTTCGATAACGGCCGGGTCGTCCAGCCCCCAGCGGATCACCGCGCCCATTTTGTTTACCGGGTTGTGGCGCTTGGATAACTTGACCGAACCCACGGAGTATGCGTCGAACACGAGCTCGGCATGCTCGAACCGGTCCCGCAGCGCAAGCACCAGCGCGCGGATTTGCGCCTCGGTCAGGTACATGGTCATCCCTTCGGCGATGACTAGCGTGGGCGCGTCTTTGCGCTCGATTCGGTCCAGCCACGACAGCTCGACAGCATCCGATGCGATCATATGGTAGCCTTCGCTCTCCGGATAAAACTGGCGGCGAACAGCGATGACATCCGGAAAATCAAGATCGTACCATGCGCCGGGTTTGCGCGCGACCCGTTCACAGCGCGCGTCCAGCCCGCAGCCCAAGTGAATGACCACGGCGTCCGCGTGCGCCTGGATAAACCGATTGGCGTAATCGTCCAGAATGCACGCGCGGATCGCCATGTATAGCTGGAGCCCTTTGGGCATCTTGTTCTTTGAAAAATCATAATCCACGCTGTCCACGATCCGCTCGGCTGTGCGGTCGGCGATCAGCTGCCCGGCTTTGCTCATCAGCGACTTGCCGTGCAGCGGGATGAACAGCGTCTCGCATTCCTTGCTCAGGGTGATTTTCTGCATAGGCGCCTCCCTCATTTCCCCAGCGCATATAGCGCCGCCCGTTCGGCGTGGATCTGCGCTGTGTCGAACAGATGCATCGGGGTATCCTGAGGCGAAACCAGCAGTCCGATCTCCGTGCAGCCCAGGACCATGCCTTGCGCGCCCTGTCCCGCCAAGGTTTCGATGATCCGAAGGTATTCCGCCCTGGACAGCGGGTCGACGATGCCCCGGCACAGCTGGTCATAGATTACACGGTTCACCAACTGCCGGTCCTCAGCATTCGGGATCAGCACATCGATGCCGCGAAAGGTCAAGCGCTGCCTGTAGAATTCTTGTTCCATCGTGTACCTCGTGCCCAGCAGCCCAACCTTTTGAATGCCCGCCTTGATCAGCTCATCGGCGGTTAAGTCGGCGATGTGCAGCAGCGGAATGCCGACGGCACTTTCAATCTCGGGCGCCAGCTTGTGCATGGTATTGGTGCAGATCACCAGAAATTCCGCGCCGCCGCGCGCCAGCGCACGGGCCGCATCGGCAAGAATTTCCGCCGAACGCTCCCACTCACCGGCGGACTGCAGCTGCTCGATCTCGGCAAAATCCATGCTATAGAGCAGACACTTCGCCGAATGCAGCCCGCCGAGCTCGCGCGCGACAACCTGATTGATGATCCGATAATAACTCTGCGTACTCTCCCAGCTCATGCCGCCCAGTAACCCAATGGTCTTCATAAAGCACCCCCGCCTTGCTGTCGATGCCAATAGTTTACAGCTGGCGGGGGATGCTTGTCAATCCCGTGTAACTTCAGGCGCTTCCGTTGGATCCAGCAGCAGCGGCGACTCGGACGGAATCGGCACCGGGGTGGGGGACGGCTCCGGCGTCTGGAAGAAGATCCAGTCTCTGAAACCGAACGGACGCGGCGGAATCACGTGGTCGGACGGCTTGCCTTCCAGCAGCACGCCCTCTCGCAGCAGCTCGGCGTGCACCGGGATCACGTAGTATTCCGCGCCTTCATACGCTTGCAAGTCATCATATAAAAGCTTCTGACCCGGTTCGCCGATCAGCTCGGCAACCAGTTGGGGCTCGCCCTTGTCCAGCCGATATAGCCGATAGATCGCATCCGCTTGCAGCGCGGTGAACTCGAGCCTAGCGACGCTTGGCGAGGTCAGCTCACCGCTCAGGTCGAACACGCGCGTGGGCTCCACCCAGACGGTTGAGACCTCAGTTGGCGTGCGCCCTTTCGGAAACACTTCCTTGACTGTTAGCGCCTTGGGCGTAAAAGGTGATGCGAGCATGGGGCGCTTGAGCTCGTCCAGCGCGCGCTGGTCAATCAGCACCTCAGTCAGTGAACTTGGCATCTGGAAGCGCTCCTTCGATACCGCATCTTTGTTGGCTTTCAAATACGCGCTCACCAGCGCGGCAGGTTGATTGCTGCCGCTGGCGCTATCGGGCAGCACATGCGCCTTGCCTGGCTCGTCAAAACCCATCCACACGGCGACGGTCAGCAGCGGCGTGTATCCAACGGTCCAGATGTCGCGATTGCCCGAGTCCATGCCCACGGTGCCGGTCTTTCCGGCCACGTCGAACCCCACCCCAGACAGCTTGCTGGCGCTGCCCCAGGACGCTGCTGAACGCAGCATGCTGGTGATCATGTAGGCGCTCTCCGGCTTCATCACGCGACCGCCGGCCTCGGGTTGGGCGGTGTAGACCTGCTTGCCGCCTGAATCCTCGATGCTGCGGATCAGGCGGGGCGTGACGGACAGTCCGCCGTTGCCGAGCGGCGCATAGGCCGCGCACAGCGCCATGGGGGACACGCCGTACGTCAGGGAGCCCAGTGCCAGCGACAGGTTGTTGTCGCGCGCATCTAGCTGGATTCCGGCGCGCTGGGCGTAATCCCGCGCCGCTGAGATGCCGGTCTTGGTCATGAGATCCACGCTGGCCGCGTTGAGCGAACGCGCCAGCGATTCGCGCAGCGTCACCGTGCCGTGGTATACGCCGCCCACATTCTTTGGCGTGTAGCCGTTTCCAAAGTCGCGCTCGGTGTCTTCCACCATGCTGACCGGAATGAAGCCCGCCTGATCCACCGCCGCGGCGTAAACCGAGATCGGCTTGAACGCAGAGCCCGGCTGGCGCGCGATCTGGCTGGCCCGGTTCAGCCCGCGCTTGACGCTGTACTTGCGCCCGCCAATCAGTGCGGATACCTCGCCGGTCGCCGGGTTCAAGGCCACCAGCGCCGCCTCAACGGGCGTGCCATCCTGGGCATTGCCCGGGAAATTCGCGGTGTTTTTGAAAAGTGCCTCCGCTGAACTCTGCAGTGATTCGTCCATCGCGGTGTTGATTCGGTAGCCGCCAGTGAGCAGCTCATCCGCGTCGATGTTCAGTTTTTGTGTGGCCTCATCGATGACCTGATCCATATACCAGGGGTAGGCGGTGGTCTCTCCATCCCGGTCAACCAGCTTTAATGGCGCGCTTTCCGCCTTCTGGGCAGTCGCTTCGTCGATGAATTGGCTCTCGACCATGGCGCTCAAAACCAGCGCGCGCCGCTTGGTTGCGTTCTCCGGGTGCACATCGGGCGCGTATCTGCTGGGGGACTTGATGACCGCGGCCAGCAGCGCGCCCTGATCCAGCGTGAGTTTGTCGGCGTCCATGCCGAAATAAGTCTGCGAAGCCGCTTGTATGCCATAGGCTCCCGCGCCAAAATACACCGTGTTCAAGTAGCGCTCCAGGATCTCATCCTTCGTCAGCACGCGCTCAAGCTTGATTGCGAGCACCGCCTCGGTCAGCTTGCGGATGAGCGTCTTGTCGCTGCTGAGCATGGTCAGCTTTATGAGCTGCTGTGTAATCGTGCTTGCACCCTGGCCATAGTCGCCGCTCTTGATGTTGCTCACGAGTGCGCCCATGATCCGATAGGGATCTACTCCAAAATGATCGTAAAACCGGGCGTCTTCGGCGGCGATAAACGCGTTGTGCACGTCGCGGGGCACGCTTTGAAGCTTTATATCCGTGCGGTTAATCGGCCCGGACAACTGCGCCACGCGCTTTCCGCTTGCGCCGTAGACGCTGCTGATCTGGCTCTGATTCTCGATTTTGTCCATGTCCAGCCTCGCCGTGCCCCAAAGGATCGCGAGCGCCAAAATGCCCGCCAAAATCACGCTCAGCAGCGCGATGCCCACGCGCTTGGCAATCTTCATGAATCAGGCCCCCATTTGCTTGATGGGTTCATTATGTCCAGGGACGCGCCGCTTTATTGGCATATGTTGTTCCTAGACGCGGGACGCGTGCTGAATGTATAATGAATGCATCAATTTGCGGGGTGATTTTCAGATGAGTAGCAGGGCAAACTGGCTTCGAATCGCGTTGATCGGCGTGCTCGGCGTGACATTGGGGGTGGGTCTGGCCGCCTATCTGCCCGGCGCAGGGATCGACACGGCGATGCGGGCGGGCCTTGCGATGTTGTTGATCGGGTCGGTGGTCATGGTGTTTTCGCGCAGCAAACAACCCGCGCGAAACGGCTTTGGCATGAAGATGGAAGATGTGCATGCGGTGAGCGGCACGCAGTCCGTCGATTTTGGCTCGGTCGCAGCCAACGAGGAGGCGCGAGCCAGCCTGGTTGAGATGGTGGATTACCTGAAAGACCCGGAAAAGTACGCGCGGCTTGGGGCTCGGCTGCCCTGCGGCGTGCTGCTGTATGGCCCGCCCGGCACTGGCAAGACGCTGCTGGCGAGGGCGTTGGCAGGGGAGGCGGGCGTGCCATTCTTCGCGCTGTCCGGCTCAGACTTCGTGCAAATGTACGTGGGCGTTGGCGCTGGGCGCGTGCGCGACCTGTTTGCAAAGGCCCGAAAAGCAGGCAAGTGCGTGATATTTATCGATGAAATCGATTCCATGGGCAAGCGCCGCGACGACAGCTCGTCTGAGGAGCGCGACCAGACGCTGAACGCGCTTCTGTCGGAGATGTCCGGTTTTCACAAGAGCGAGGGGATCATCGTGGTGGCGGCCACCAACCGCATCGACACGCTGGATCCCGCCTTGCTGCGACCCGGGCGGTTCGACCGCCAGATCGAGGTGGGATTGCCTGGCAAGAGCGAGCGCCTGAGCATTCTCCAGCTGCACAGCCAGAACAAGCCCATGGACAGTGCCATCGACTTGGATGAGCTGGCAGCCAACACCGTGATGTTCAGCGGCGCCTCGCTTGAATCCATGCTCAACGAAGCGGCCATCCGTGCGGCGCGGCGTGGTGGCGAGCGGATTGAAAAGACAGACATCGACGCCGCCTATCTGTCCACGGTGGCAGGGGACGACAAACCCAGCACCGCCACGCACAACGAGCGGCTGACCATAGCGCTGCACGAAGCCGGGCATGCTCTGGCCACGAAGCTCCTGCTGCCCGGGCACAAGATTACCCGCGTCAGCATTCTGCCTACCGGTAAGGGCGCGGCGGGCTACAGTCTGTCCATTCCGGAAGAGCGCGCCATCATGATGAAGGACCGTTTGGAAAAACAGGTGCAAATCCTGCTGGCCGGACGCGCGGCCGAGCTGCTGATCGCCGGACAAGACGAGATGACCGCCGGCGCTTCTAACGACTTGAAGCGCGCCGCCGAGCTGACTGCCACCATGGTGATGGATCTCGGCATGGAAGGGGATCCGGGCGTGGCCATCCGCCCGCTCAGCCAGGCCTGTGGGGGCAGCCCAAATGATGCCATCAAGCGTTGTGCGGAGGCACTGAACCGCCATTTTGATGCCGTGACGCAGCTTCTTTCGGGGAACACCGGGAAACTGATGGCTCTGGTCGAATCGCTGATCGAAAGCGAGGCGCTGGATGCAGATCAAGTCGAGCAGATCTTAGCGGCCTGAAGCTCATTTCACTTTTGAACCTTTGTCGAACGAAACTCCTCGTTCGACAAGGGTTTTTGTTTTTCACCAAAGGATTCGCGTGGGCGGCACACGAAAACAAACACCCGATAAAGGAGGCAAAACGCACATGTTGAATCATGAAAAACAGAAATCCACCGTGGTTGTCAGGTTATCCGGCGAGCTGGACCACAGCTACGCCGAGCGGATTCGGGCGGAGCTAGACGAGCTGATTGCAGATCCTTCGGTCAAGCGTCTGGTGCTCGATCTAAATGAGCTGAATTTCATGGACAGCTCGGGCATCGGCATGATCATTGGGCGGTACAAGACCATGGCGCGGCGCGGCGGCCGCGTGTGCGTGCGCTGCACAAACCGGCGCATCGACCGCATCTTTGAGATGGCGGGATTGTATCAAATCATCGAAAAATTGGCATAGGAGAGGAGAGACAACATGGCCATCATCAACGAAATGCGCACCGATTTTCTGGCCTGCCCCGAAAATGAGAGCTTCGCGCGCATGGTAATCAGCGCGTTTATCCTTCCGCTCAACCCAACGCTGGAGCAGCTGGGTGACGTCAAAACCTCGGTCTCAGAGGCCGTGACCAACGCGATTATTCACGGCTACAGGGGAGGTGGCGGCACCGTTCGCATGAAGGCGCAGCTGGATGACGCAGGCGAGCTAACCGTGGACATCATCGACAATGGCTGTGGCATTGAAAACATCCAGCAGGCGCGAACGCCGTTCTTCTCGTCTGCCGAGGGCTCTGAGCGCTCGGGCATGGGTTTCACAGTGATGGAGAGCTTTATGGACGAGGTGATGGTGTTTTCCGAGAAGGATTTGGGCACAACGGTGCGCATGCGCAAGCTGATCGAGCCGAGCGTGCTGCCCGTTGCGCGCCACGCTTGAGTGAGCAGCCGAACCAAAGCATGCGGCTGCTGCTGCGCGCGCAGCAGGGCGATACCTCTGCGATGGATGAGCTAGTTAGCACAAACCTTGCGCTGGTCAAGTTCGTCGTCAAGCGCTACATCGGGCGAGGCCTCGAGTACGACGATCTGTATCAGTTGGGCTGCCTGGGCCTGGTAAAGGCGATCAAAAACTTCAACACAGAGTATGCCGTGCAGTTCTCGACCTACGCGGTGCCGGTGATTTTGGGCGAGATACGGCGCTATCTGCGCGACAACTGCCTGATGCGCGTGTCGCGTTCTATTCGGGAAAACGCGCTTCGGATACACCGCTATCGCGAGCAATATGAGCTTGAGAATGCCAGAGAACCAACGGTTGACGAGCTGGCGAATGCACTGGATCTTTCACGGGATGATGCGCTGTTGGCGCTGGATTCGTTGCTGCCGGCGCGCTCGCTGTCTGAACCGATAGGGGAAGGCGGCATCACACTCGGGGACACGGTGGGGGAAGACCCCACCGCCGCGCTCGACGACAGCATCACGCTGGACCAGATGCTCGCCTGCCTCAGCGAAAAGGAGCGCGTGATCTTGACCCGGCGCTATATGTCAGGCAACACACAGGCCAGCATCGCGAGGGATCTGGGAATGACGCAGGTGCAGGTATCGCGAATGGAGGGGCGCATCATCAAGCGGCTGCGCGAGCTTACACAGGCTTCTGGGCAGTAAAGCAGGAGAAGGGCGCGCGAACGGCGAACCTTTAACTGGAATCACTGATGATAAGGAAGGTTCAGCGCGTGCAAATCAGCCGCCTTCTTGAAATCGTTTACATCTTGCTGTCCAAGAAGTCTGTCACGGCCTCCGAGCTGGCGGATCGGTTTTTTGTGTCCACGCGCACCATCTATCGCGACCTGGACGCGCTGTCGGCGGCCAGCATCCCGGTGTATGCTGAGCGCGGTAAGGGTGGTGGCATTCGGCTGATGCCCGGCTTTGCGCTGAGCAAGTCGCTGCTGACTGAGCAGGAACAGGACGAGATTTTGGCCGCGCTGCAGGGCATGCGCGCCACGGGAACCAGTACCGACGGCGCGCTGGACAAATTGAGCTCGCTGTTTCAGCGGCAGCGCGCCAACTGGGTGGACGTGGATTTTGGCGACTGGAGCGGCGTCGACGAGCGGTTTGAGCAGCTGAAGCAGGCAATTCTTGAGAAGCGGCTGATCCGGTTTACGTATTTTAGCACTCGAGGCGACCGTACGGAGCGGCTGGTGGAACCGCTGCAGATGTGGTTCAAGCACCGCGCGTGGTATTTGAAAGCCTTTGACTTGGGGCGCAACGACTATCGACTTTTCAAGTACGCGCGCATGCGCGGCTTGAAGCTGACGGAGGAGCGCTTTGAGCGCGATGCTGCGGACGCGCCTGGTTTTGCGGACAGCTGTGGCGCAAACGCTTGCGTGCTGCGCCTGGTTTTGTGGATTGACGAATCTCAAAGCTATCGTGTGTTCGAGGATTTTGCGCCGTCTCAGATTCAGCCACATCCGGAGGGCGGCTTCATCGTGACCGCCCACTTAATCGATGACGATTGGTCGTACGGATATGTGCTGGGTTTTGGCGAACACGCAAAGGTGCTGGATCCGCCTGAGTTTGCCGAGCAGATTGTGGTGCGGTTGAAAAAAACCTATGAGCGGTATCTATAATATGACGCGGTGATGTCAGGATATCGGGCGTATACTGGGGATATCACCAGAACGAAAGGGGATACCACACATGCCAGATCAGAAGTTTTGTCAGAGCTGCTCAATGCCGATGGAGAGCGAGGAGCAGTATGGCGCCGAGGCCGACGGCAGCAAGAGCGCGGATTATTGCAGCTACTGCTATGCGAACGGTGCGTTCACGGCCGACATGACGATGGAGCAGATGGTGGATTTCTGCGTGCCCTACATGAAGGACGACTTCAAAAATCCCGAGGAAGCCAAGGCCAGCCTGATGCAATTCTTCCCCAAACTCAAGCGCTGGGCTGTGCAATGACCGATGAAAGTGCCGCCGGAAAGGCGGCATTTTTTGTTTTGCTTGCGGTTCATGAATGCGAATAATGGCCGCGAGCGACGCTTATGTCAGTTGCGCGAGAGAAGATCTACAAACGCCCGATGCGCGTCTCGAAAGGGGCAATCCAGGGTGCGCTCCGGGCTAATCATTCTTAGTATCTCCCCTCAGCGTCACAGACTTAGCGGCCAACCGCTTGCGCTCATCGCTCATGGCGGCGTAATGGCGCCGCGTCGTGTTTACATCCGAATGGCCAAGCACTTCAGCCACCAGATAAATGTCGCCGGTTTCCTGATATAGATGTGTGCCATAGGTCGAGCGCAGCTTGTGAGGGCTCATGCGCTTTTTCAGCGGTGCGGCTTGCAGCGCGTATTTCTTCACCAGGTTTTCCACCGCGCGCACGGTGATGCGCCGCCTTTGAATCGATAGGAACAACGCGTCCTCATGCCCGAGCAGCGCCTGTTGCTGCTTACGCCAGGCCATGTAACTCTTCATGACCTGGGCGACCTCATCGGGGAAGTACAGGATCACCTGATTGCCGCCTTTTCGCGTGACCAGAAAGCTGTTGTTGTCAAAATCCACATCCTGAATGTTGATGCCCACGCACTCGCTGACGCGGATGCCTGTGCCCAGAAACAATGTGATCATGCACAGGTCGCGCTGCTTTGTGATCTCGTGAAACGCCTTTTGCCGCTCGCTCAGCGCCGCGCCGCCTTCGACCAGATCCAGCAACCGCGCAACTTCGTCGATCTCAAGCCTCATGATGGGCTTCTCGTGGCGTTTGGGCATGTCCACCAGCACGCTCTCATTGGATGTAATCTTGTGCGTCTTAAAGAGATACTTGAAGAAACTGCGAAGGGTGGCCAGCTTGCGCTGCTTACCGAGCTCTGAATTCGCATATTCTGTTTCGTTTTCGTTAATATATAGCGATAGATACTCCAAGTACATTTCAATCTGGTTTGAGTTAATCTTATCTAACTGCTGATATGTCCATTGATCGGCTGAAAAACCACCGAATTCAGGAATCTCTGAACTCAGAAACGTGAAAAACAGCCGCAGATCCCGCGCGTACGCAAGCCGGGTCAGCACAGATGTGGTCGGCTCAATGCCGCGTATGAATTCTGAACAGGCTGTCGGCAGGTCTTTGAGCGTCGCGCGGATGAGCAGCGTACGCTCACGGGCGACGCGTTCAGCGTGGGTGATTTCTTTGGGCATGAACAATTCCTCAATTCAAAACACAGAATTGCGCCAGAACCAACGCATGGGAAACGGATAAACAAAATACACACGGACGAAAAAATCTGAATGCGACTTACACAATGGCAGGATCAATACATTGTCGTGGAAGCATGTTTCAGTATAGCTCCGGTTAGAAAGCCATAAGTCAAGTATAAAATGGTCGAGCGGCCATGTCAAGCAACGTATGGGTTTCAATGGAATATCTTTTCGTAAAAGCTGTCTTTAGCGAATAGATATAAACGTTTGAATCCGCCTCCCCACGGAGGCTTTGCTCATTCGTCCCAAGAGTCCATCAGATAAATCTTCTCCGCGAAAACGCCATTACGCTCGGCCTTGGCCATACGAGCGCGCTCCAGTTCGTCCAGCGTATATCCTCGCGCCACAGTGATCGCGTGCAGTATTTCGAGAACGTCAGCCAGTTCCTCGATGGAATGGCTTTCGCGGTATTCGCGCACTTCCTCGTTGAGTTTTTCGTCCAGCTTCTCCAGGTATTCGGCCTCGGACAACACGCGCGTGACGCAGCGCCGACCGCTCATCCGGATGATTTCAGGAATTCGGTCGCGCACCAGCTTGTCGTGGCTAGTCATGCGCATCGCCATCCATCTCCCCATCGATCACCTCGTCGATCTCAATGGCAAGATAGTCCGCGTCGCTCTTGACACAGCGCATACAGTTGTCACAGGTTTTTTCCGGGTTCAGATCACAGCGCGAACACTCTCCGCACTCATTGCACAACCGTTCCCCATCGAGCACGCAAATCCTCGCCATCCGAATCCCTCCGTTCTTTGATCCATTATATCAGAACAAATGTTCTCAGTCAAGATGGATTCTCGTTGGATTCTATCGAACTAATGTTTGATCTTCTGCTTTACTTGTGATATAATAGAAACAGAACAGACATTCTACCAAGGAGTGTGTGGCGTATGCGCGATCGCGGCATAGAGAGTCAAAACCGCATTTTGGACTATATCAAGCAGGAAATCCAATTGAAGGGCTATCCGCCGTCTGTGCGTGAGATCTGCGACGCGGTGCACCTGAAATCCACGTCCACCGTGCATGGGCACCTGCTGGAGCTGGAAAAGCGCGGGCTGATCCGGCGCGATTCCACAAAACCCCGCGCCATGGAGGTGCTGGACAATCCGCTGTCCCGCGGGCGCAGCGTGCCGCTCCTGGGGCGCGTCACGGCGGGCGTGCCGATTCTGGCCGAAGAGAATATCGAGGATTATATGGTGCTCCCCCAAGACTTGCTGGGCAAAGACGACGTGTTTGCGCTGCGTGTCGAGGGCGAAAGCATGATCAACGCCGGCATCCTGGACGGAGACTTTGTGATTGTGCGCGAGCAGGATGTGGCTGAGAACGGCGAAATTGTGGTGGCCATGATCGAGGATGAGGCCACTGTGAAGCGCTTCTATAAGGAAAAGAGCCATTTCCGGCTGCAGCCAGAGAACAATCACATGGAGCCAATCTACGCAGACGACGTCAGCGTGCTGGGCAAGGTGATCGCTCTGGTGCGCCGATTCGACTGAATCAGAAAGCGCCGCTGATCGCGGCGCTTTTTTTGCGATGATGCCTGTTACGAAACCACCAGGCGCCCCCGGAGCCTTGCGATGTCGGCATCCGTTATCCCGTTTGCGCGCAGATACGCTTCCGGACCGCCATGTTTTTCGTGCAAATGCCCGATCAGCATCCACATGTTTTCCGGGTCGGATTTGGCCAGATACTGAGGCATGTCCGGGTTGTCGCTGAGGTAGCTGCCCATGATGTGCTGGCCGAGGTACGTCATGCTGACCTGATAGTCGGCCACCACGTCGCTCTCTGAAACGCCCAGCAACAGCAGCAGCAGCGCACACACGATGCCGGTGCGGTCCTTCCCCGCCATGCAGTGCACAACGCTCATGCCTCGGGCGTCGGCGATCACGCGCAGCATGTCTGCGTATTGGCGCGCGTTGGCATCGGCCATCATCAGATACATCTCGCCCATGCACGTGAAGTCGCGAGGTGAGAACTGAAACTCGTCGTTCTCGTGATCCAGCGTGACGGTGTGCAGATGAACGGAAGAATGGTTCAGATAATCGTTCGGAAACGCCTTGCGCTCGCCGAAACTGCGCAGGTCGATCACGTCGGTCAGTCCGCGCTCGACAAGCAGCTGAATCTCTCCACCCGTCAGCCCCACCAGCTGATCGGCGCGAAGCACCACACCGAAACGGGTTACGCCGCCATCGCAAGCATAGCCACCCAGATCCCGCATGTTGTTGACCGCCTTGGATGCCCAAACCCAGCGTCGAAGTGCGTTGTTCATCGCGTTTTACCCTCCAAATTGTTGATGATTTCATCAGTGATTTCTGATATGCTCCTGTCTTCGGCGGAAACCCAGCAAACCCGCGCGTCCTGCGTGAACCAGGTGAGCTGGCGTTTCGCATAGTTGCGCGTGGCCTGTTTCAAAAGAGAGACGGCTTCATCCATAGAGATCGCACCGGAAAGCGCCTGCGCGATTTCTTTGTAGCCGATGGCCTGCATGGCCGTGGAACCGATCGAAAGCCCATTGTTCAGCAGGTTTTTCACCTCGTTTACGAGACCTGCGCCGATCATTTCATCCACGCGCGCGTCGATCCGAGCGTACAGCCGCTCACGCGGCCAGCTGAGCGCGAACAGCCGCGCCGGATAATCAGCGGGCCTCGCCTGATCCAATGACATCTGCTCGGTCAGCGTCTTGCCCGTGAGTTTATATACCTCGATCGCTCGCACGACGCGGCGCGTGTCATTCATATGCAGACGCGCCGCGGATGCCGGATCGATCCCGGCGAGCATGTCGTGGAGCGTTTTCCTGGGCAGCTGCTCCAGCTCGGCGCGCAGCGCATCATCGCCCTTTATGGAAAACCCCAACGGCTTGGTCAGCGCGTTGATGTACAGCCCGGTGCCGCCGCACAGCACCGGTTGAACACCTTGTTCGAATCGCTGATCGATCAGTGGCAGTACCAGCTCGCGATAGCGCGCCGCCGAGCAGGCCTCCCCCGGCTCCAGCACATCCAGCATGAGGTGTGGGATCCCGCGCATTTCGCCCTCCGTTGGCTTGGCGGTGCCGATGTCCATGCCGCGATACAGCTGCATCGAGTCACACGAAACCACGGCGCCACCGACGCGCCGGCAAAGATCTACAGCGCATGCGGATTTGCCGGAAGCGGTGGGCCCGCACAGCACGATCAGCTTTCTCTCCAATGGAATGCATTCCTCCGTCAGCGCCTGAACGAGCGCTCAATCTCGGCCTTGGTTATCTTCTTTAGCACCGGTCGCCCATGCGGGCAGGTGGGCGGCGCGCCGCTCTTCATCATGTCGTTGATCAGGGATAGGATCTCCTCTTCGTTAAGACGATCCCCCGCTTTCACGGCACGCTTGCAGGCGTACTTGATGATGTCGGTGCGCCGCCGCTCAAAGGTGGCCGTCTTCAGCTGATCGAGCTGGTCAAGCATGGATAGGAACAGCGGCGTCAGCTCAGACTTTCCCAGCGAAAACGGCACTGAACGCAGCTGAATGTCCTGTTCTCCAAAGGGCTCCACCTCAAATCCCAGCTCAAACAGCAGCGTTTGGTTGTCGATCAGCAGATCTTGTTCACGCTTGCTGATGTGAATCACCAGAGGCGTCAGTAGCTGCTGGGCACAGTTGCCAGTGTCGATCATCGAAAGGTATTTCTCGTACAGCAGCCGCTCATGGGCGGCATGCTGATCGATGATCAGCACCGCCTTGTCCAATTCAACAAACACATAGGTGTTGAACGCGACGCCGATGATCTTGAGTGCCGGTTCCTCTTTGGGCGCGTGTTCCGATCCAGAAGCCCCGGGTTGTTCCGTTCCACTTGGCATCATCACGCGCGGCATGGGAGGCGCATAGCTCTCCCTCAGCGTTTGACCGCTTCGGTCGGGCAGAGTCTGGACGATGTACTGAATCTGCTCGGGTTCCTGGACTGAAACGACAGTTTCTTTAGAAGAGACTTTGGTCTCTTCTTCCTCCATCTCGACAAATTGGTCATCTTCATAAACCAAAGTCGGTTTTTCTAGTACCGGAGTCGGTTTCTGTAAACTCATGTCGATAAACTGAATGGGTGGCTTCTCGTAGATGGGCTTGCTCTCGTCAAGCAGCTTTTTCACGTTCAGCATGCCGTCTCCAGCCAAAGCGCGCGCAAACAGCGCGTCCGCGCTGGCCCGCACGGCGGGTTCGTCCCTAAAGCGCACCTCTAGCTTGTTTGGATGCACGTTCACATCCACGGAATTTGGCGGAATGATCAGGTTCAGCGCACAGATCGGGGACATACCAATCATCACGCGCCCCTTGCACGCCTCTTCCAGCGCATGCGTCAGCAGTTGGCAGCGCACCAGTCTGCCATTGATGAAGAAGCTCTGCTCGGAGCGGTTGGCGCGTGCGCAGTCCCCCACGCCGATCAGCCCGTGGATGCGTAGCGAGCCCTCGGCCTCATCCATCTGCAGCATTTCTGAAGCCGTCTCGCGGCCATATACCGCAAGCGCAGCATGCACGATGCTGCCGTCGCCATAACTGTGGCACAGCGTCTTGCCGTTGTTGATAAGACGCATGGCCACCTTGGGATTGCCCAAAATCAGCTTGGATACCAGCTCGTTGATCAGGCCCATCTCGTAGCTGGGCTTTTTCAGGAACGCCTTGCGCACCGGGGTGTTGAAGAAGATATCGCGCATCACGATGGTGGTGCCCTCCGGACAGCCCACCTCTGTGGCGTCCATGAAATGCCCACCTTCCACACGCACGCGCACGCCGGTATCGCTACCCTGCTGCCGGGTAGTCATCTCGACCTTTGAAACTGCCGATATGGATGGCAGCGCCTCGCCGCGAAACCCCAGCGTCAGGATGTTCGTCAGCTCATCTCCGCTCTTCAGCTTGGAGGTTGCATGGTTCTCAAACGCTAGTCTCGCCTCGTTGGGCGCGATGCCGCAGCCGTTGTCGGTCACGCGCAGATACTCGATTCCGCCATCTCGGATCTCGATGGTGATCGAGGTCGCACCAGCATCCAGAGAGTTCTCGATCAGCTCCTTTGCGATGGACATTGGACGTTCCACCACCTCGCCGGCGGCGATGCGCCCGATGGTTGCGGCGTCCAGAATGCGAATGGGCATGCTGCACTCCTCCTTTGGTTAAATCTTTCGTGCCTTCTCGTTTAACGCAAACAGCTTGTTGAGCGCGTCGATGGGCGAAATGCTCATCACGTCGAGTTGCTGAATTTCTTCAATCAGTTCCATCGGCCGGTAATCGACAAGCTCAACCTGGCGGTTGCCTGCATTTTTGCGCGAATCCAGGATGTTCTTGCCAATGGACCCGGACAGCTCGTCCGCCACCTCTAGCCGCGCCATGATCTGGCGCGCGCGGCTGATGAGCGAGGTCGGCAAGCCCGCCAGCGACGCAACCGCCACGCCGAAACTCCTGTCGGCGCCGCCGGGCACAATTTTCCGCAGGAAGATCACATCCTCCCCCTGCTCCTTGGCTGTGATTCGGTAGTTCACCACGCCGGGCAGCTGGCCTTCCAGCTCTGACAGCTCATGATAATGGGTGGCAAACAGCGTCTTTGCGCCGCACCTGGATCCCGCGATGTGCTCCACAGCCGCCCAGGCAATGGAGAGTCCGTCGAATGTGCTCGTCCCCCGCCCCACCTCGTCCAGGATCAGCAGGCTCTTGGGCGTGGCGTACTTCAGGATCGTGGCCAGCTCGGCCATCTCCACCATGAAAGTGGACTGGCCGCCGTACAGGTCATCCGAAGCGCCGATGCGCGTGAAGATGCGGTCTGTCAGCGCGATGTTGGCGGATCTGGCGGGCACAAAGCTGCCCATGTGGGCCATCAGCACAATCAGTGCCACCTGGCGCATGTAGGTGCTCTTGCCCGCCATGTTTGGCCCGGTGATGATCATCACGCGGTGCTCGCCGTTCAGGTGCGTGTCGTTGGGCACAAAGCGCCCCGCGCCGATGGACTGTTCCACCACAGGGTGGCGGCCGTCCAGGATTTCGATGACGCCCTCATCGTTCAGCGATGGGCGCACAAAATCGTTTTCAGTGGCGACTTTCGCCAGAGACAGCAGCGCATCGAGCGACTTCAGGCCGCGCGCGGTCTGCTGAAGCGGCTTTAGCGAGGCCTTGAGTTTGTCCCGAATGGCGGAAAACAGCTCGTATTCCAGGCGCATTGCGTTGTCCTCGGCACCCAGCACGCTCTTCTCGATCTCCTTGAGCTCCTGGGTCACAAAGCGCTCGCAATTGGCCAGCGTCTGTTTTCTGGCGTAGCGATAGGGCACCAGGTCATAGAACGATTTCGTCACTTCGATATAATAGCCGAACACGCGGTTAAAGCCGATCTTCAGGTTCTTAATGCCAGTGGCCTCGCGCTCCTGTTGCTCCAGCGCCGCCAGCCAGTTCTTTCCGTCGGTGGACGCTGCGCGCAAGTTGTCCAGCTCCGCGTTGTATCCGGCTTTGATGAAGCCGCCTTCGCGGATGGACAGCGGCGCATTCTCCGAGATCGCTTTCGTAAGCAGCAGGCTCAGCGCGTCCATCGGATCTAGCAGGTTGTCAATTTCCGTTAGTTCTCCGTCCCCTGTGTCGCCCAGCAGCTGTTTGATCTCGGGAACGGCCCGAAGTGAAGTGTTCAGCGCCAGGCAGTCCCGGGCGTTCGCCGTGTCATAGGCGATGCGGCTGAGCAGCCGCTCGATGTCGTACACGGGAGCAAGCGCTTCTCGCAGCGCATCCGAGCGCATCAGGTCGTTCTTGAGGCACTCCACCGCCGACAGCCTGCGTTCGATGGCGTCCTGCTCGATCAGCGGCTGCTCGATCCAGCTTCTGAGCATGCGGCTGCCCATGGATGTGACTGTCTTGTCCAGCAGCCACAGCAGCGAACCCTTGCGCGCCCGGGTGCGAACGGACTCGGTCAGCTCGAGGTTTGTGCTGGCCACGCGGTCCAGCGCCAAGCGGCGCTCGGATTCATAGCGCGTGATGGCCATGATGTGGGTCATGGCGTTTTTCTGCGTGTCGCCCAGGTACTTCAGCAGCGCCCCCGCGGCCGAGGCGGCCAGTTTGACGTCGGACAGATCCAGCTCATGGATGTTCTTTGCGCCGAAGTGCGCAGCCAACACCTTGCCCGCGCGGGCGTATTCAAAATCGTCTTCAGGCAGCTGCGTCACCAGCACGCCCAGCGCTTGGGACACGCCAGCCAGCTGATTTGCTTCCGCGATCAGGATCTCACGCGGCGCGATGCGGCCGAGTTCGTCCTGAATGCGCTGAACGCCCTTGAACTCATAGACATAGAACTCGCCAGTGGACACATCCGAGAACGCCACGCCCACCCGATCTTTACGAATGCAAAGCGACAAAATGTAGCTGGGTTGGCGTTCGTCCAGCATGCCGGTCTCGATCACCGTGCCGGGCGTGACCACACGGATTACCGCGCGCTCAACCAGTCCCTTGGCGTCGGCCGGGTCGGTAACCTGCTCGCAGATCGCCACCTTATAGCCCTTGTTGATCAGGCGGCTGATATAGGCGTCCGCCGCGTGAAACGGCACGCCGCACATGGGGGCGCGCTCAGATAGCCCGCAATCCTTGCCGGTGAGCGTCAGCTCGAGCTCCTGACTTGCCAGCTTGGCGTCGTCAAAGAACATCTCGTAAAAGTCACCCAGCCGAAAAAACAGGATCGAGTCCTTGTTCTCTTCTTTGATCTGCAGGTATTGCTGCATCATGGGCGTGATCGCCATGCGCATAACCTCCGTAGATATTCTTTAGTGGATGTGATGGCTGTGGCCGCAGCCGCCCGCGCAGCCCGAGCAGGAGCCGCCGCAGCCGCCCTCATCTTCGGCATCCGGGTCGTCGATCTGGCCAGTGATGATGAACTTGAGCACGCCGTTGACCTGCTCGATCAGCCCGCTGAATTCCTCGCGCGCGGCGGTCAGCTCGCGGATGTCGTCGATCATCTGCAGGTGCTCCTGCAGGTCGTCCATCTGCTTGGACAACGCCTTGAGCAACTCTGGATCGGGCGCCTCCTCCATCAACATCTCTTCGATCTGCTGCTTGGTCTCTAGGTACTTCCCCATCGTATCCGCCGCTTCCTGGTTGGCCATGGCGCGATCCTCGATTTCCTTCATGCGCTTGTATTCGTCGCTTTGAAGCAGCGCCTCGCCCAGCTCCCTGGTCCTTTGAAACACCGTGTTCATATCGTAAGTCCTCCTGATTTATTGCATCTCGCCGCGCAGCGTGTAGCGCCCTGCGCCCGTGATTTTGACCTCAATGAGCCGCCCCGACAGCTCGGTATTGCCTGGGAAATTCACCATGTGGCTGCGGCTGGTTTTGCCGCAGATAAACCCCGGGTTGCGCGCCGAAGCGCCCTCCACCAGCACCTGCTGCACGCGCCCAATCTGGGCCTGCAGGATTTCTTGCCCGATTCTCTGCTGCTCGGCGATCAGCCGCTCGATCCGGCGCGTCTTTTCCTCCATGGGCGTGCCATCCGGCAGCTTCTCCGCTTGGGTGCCCGCGCGCGGCGAAAAGATGAACGTGAACGCCGCGTCGTAGCGCACCTGCTGAACCAGGGACAGCGTCTGCTCGAATTCGTCCAGCGTCTCGCCCGGAAAGCCCACGATGATATCGGATGTAAGTCCAATGTCGGGCACCGCGCTCCTGAGCTTCCCGACCAGCCCCAGGTAGTGTTCCCTGCTGTAGCGCCTGTTCATCAGTGACAGAATCCGGTCGCTGCCCGCCTGCACGGGCAAGTGCAGCGCCTTCATCAGGTGAGGGAGTTCCCGGTAGGCCGCGATCAGCTCGTCCGATAGATCTTTCGGATGGGACGTCATGAACCGGATGCGCTCGATGCCCATTCTGTCCAGCCGATACAGCAGCTCTGCGAAGTGCGCGCCCCCGCCGCCGTAGGAGTTCACGTTCTGCCCCAGCAGCGTGATCTCCTGAACTCCTGTGTCCTGCAGCTTCTTCGCCTCATCCAAGATATCTGCCAGGTCGCGCGATCGCTCGCGTCCGCGCACGTAGGGCACGATGCAGTAGGAGCAAAAGTTGTTGCAGCCGTACATGATCGTGATAAACGCCTGGTGCGGGCTGGTGCGGCGCGCAGGCAGCCCTTCGGCGATTTTACCGTCGGTTTCGAGGACCTCCGACACTGGGCGGTTCTCGAGAATCACCCGGTGCAGCAACTCGGGCAACCGGTGCATGTTGTGGGTGCCAAAGATCAAGTCGATGAACGGATAAGCCTTCGTCAGCCGCTCGGCCACGCCTGGCTCCTGCATCATGCAGCCGCCCACGCAGATGAGCAGATCTGGGTTCTGTTTTTTTAGTTCCTTCAGCCAGATCACGTTGCCCAGCGCCTTATTTTCGGCGTTTTCGCGCACACAACAGGTGTTGTACAACACCAGATCCGCCTGCTCTTTTTCGGGCGCCGGTGTGAATCCCATTACATCCAGCATGCCGGCGATGCTCTCCGAATCACGCACGTTCATCTGACAGCCCAGCGTCACGATGTGATACCGGCGCGGTTTCCCCATGGCTTTAATGTTTTCCATGTGCTGGCGCTGCGCGTCCAGATCAGCCTGGCTGATCAGTGGTCGGTCTTTCATTTGCTCTCCTTGGGCGCGGGCGCGCGCCGTTTCTTGCGGGTCATTTCCATCAGCCCAAGCCGCGTGAACCCGAGCAGGTTCGTCCTGGCCGCGTCTTTTTTCAGCTCGTCAGCTAGGCAGGTTTGGATTTGATCCCGGTCGTCCTGGGTAGCCATGTCGATAAAATCGATGATGATGATGCCGCCGATGTCCCGAAGGCGCAGCTGGCGCGCGATCTCAATGGCTGCCTCCCGGTTGGTGGTCAGGATCGTGTCGTCCAGCGACTGTTTGCCCACAAACTTGCCGCTGTTCACGTCAATCACGGTCATGGCTTCCGTGCGATCAATGACCAGAAAACCGCCGCTTGGCAGCCAGACGCGCTTGTCCTTCAGTTTCTCCGCCTGGGCGTCTACCCGGTAAAGCGCGAACAGTCCAGTCTCTGACCGGTGCAGCCTCGCCTTTTCAGATTTGAGCTGCCCCAGCAGCGTCTCGTCTTCGACAATGAGCGCCTCGACATCCGGCAGCAGCGCCTGCTGCGCCGCGTCCTCGGTCAATCCATCCGCGCAGCAGATCAGCGCAGGGGCTTTTGTGTAGCGCGCGTGGCTCGAAAGATGCTGCCACTTCCTGTTCAGCGCCTCGATATCCTCCGCGATCGCCAGCTCGTCCGCCCCTTCGCAGGCAGTGCGGATGATCGCGCCCATCCCCTCCGGGCAGCGGGATTTTACAAGCTTTTCCAGCCGGTTTCGCTCGGATTTCTGTTCGATACGGCGCGAAACGCCGACGTATGGCAGCGTGGGCAGCAGCACCAACAGATGGCCGGGCAGCGAGATGCAACCGCTTAGGCGCGGCCCCTTATCGCCGCCGGGCAGCTTGTAAATCTGCACCAATAGCTCATACCCTGCCTTGAGCGCGGCGTCCTTGGCGATCTTGGAGGCATCTTCATCCGGCACGGGCAGGTCGTCCAGCGACAGGAAGCCGTTCTTGTCCAGCCCGATGTCCACAAACGCCGCCCGCATGCCGGGCAGCACGTTCATTACCCGCCCCAGGTAGATGTCGCCGATGGCCACATCTCCCCCGCGCGGCTCTGTAAAAAGCTCCACCAGTCGGCTGTCCTCAATGACGGCCAGCCGGGTCTGCGTTTCTGTTTGTTCCAATAGCAACAGCTTTGTCATATCGTCCTCTACAGCGCGAACAGATCGTGCGGCTGTTTGTCTTTCAACCCAAGCAGGTGTGTCCTGCGGATGCGCATCTCCGGCGGTTCAGCAAGCCCCGCGCGCTCGGATAGCACGCTCACCAGCAGGTCAGGTTTTAGCGTTTCGGCCTCGGTGAGCATTAACCGCGTGTTCAACACAACACAGACTTCGGTCTGTTTTGAGTCAAGCAGAACAGACATTGGTCGGATGTTTGTGGGCTTTGCCCCGGATTTGGTCTTGCGCAGCGCGATGACCTCGGTCTCGTCCAAGAAGCCGGGGATTGCGGAAGCAACTCGTTTCGCCCCATCACCAGACAGCTCGATCTGATAGTCTGCCATCACCAGCTGGGCCATCAGCTTTGGGTGGTCGTCCGGAACCAGCCGAACCCGCCCCAGTGGCAGATCGGGCGGTAGCGCGGAGGCCATCTGCTCGGTGGCGAAACCGACGGTGATGTCCTTCGCCATTTTGATGTCCACGACCTCACAGTCGCTGGTCCAACCCATGGCCAGCGCCGACGCAAAGTTGATCAGCGGGTGAGGATTGAACCCTTGGGAATATGCCACCGGCAGCTCGGTCCTCCGGAGCGCCAGCTGCATAAAGCGCTGCAGATCCAGGTGGGACATGAAGCGCAGCCGGGGTCTCTTGGCAAATTCGAACAACGCCCTCATACGCACGCCCCCTCATACCGCATCATGCCGCAGCCCACGCAGCCCTTGCGGCAATCCTGGGTGGTTTCGGCCGCTTGGGCTCTGTCCCACTCGCGTCGCAAAAACGCCTTGTCGATGCCCGCGTCCAGATGATCCCAGGGCAGAACCTCGTCGAGCGGCCGATCCCTGAGGGCGTAGAAATCCGGGTCAACGCCCGCATCGCTGAACGCTTGCAGCCACGCATCGTACTTGAACTGCTCTGACCAGCCGTCAAACTCACAGCCAAGCCGGTAAGCGCACTCGATCACCGGCCCTAGCCGCCGGTCGCCCCGGGCGAACACCGCCTCGATGTAGCTCAGGTCCGGCGCGTGGTACTTGAAATCGATGCCCTTGATTTTCCCAAGCTCGCGCTTGAGCATCTGCTGGCGGCGGATGATGGCTTCGCGGTCGATTTGCCCGCTCCACTCAAACGGCGTGAAGGGTTTGGGCACGAACACCGACGCGCTGACCGTGATTCGGAGTCCCGGTTGGCGTTGTGTTTTAGGGATTGAGAAATACTGGCGCTGCACCTTGGCGGCCAGATCCGCGATGCCCATCACGTCCTCATCGGTCTCGGTGGGCAACCCGATCATGAAGTACAGCTTGACAGCAGACCAGCCCTCCTCAAACGCGTCGTGCACCGAGCGCATCAGGTCGTCCTCGGTGACGCCCTTGTTGATGACGTCGCGCAGGCGCTGGGTACCCGCCTCGGGCGCCAGCGTCAGCGCGGTCTTGCGCACCTTCTGGGTCTCTTTTAGCGCGTCCTTGATGACCGAGTCGATGCGCATGGATGGCAATGAAACGCGCACCCGCTTGTCCATAAAGCGCGTAATCATCTCGTGGGCGAGCTCGGGCAGGCAGCTGTAGTCGCCGCTGCTCAGGCTCATCAGCGAGATCTCGTCGTAACCGGTATGCTTGACCAGCTTTTCAGCCATCTCCACCAGATGCTCCATTTTGCGCTCGCGCACCGGACGGTAGATCATGCCCGCCTGGCAGAACCGGCAGCCGCGCGTGCAGCCTCGGAAGATTTCCAGCATGATGCGGTTGTGCACCACCTCGCCGTAAGGCACAATCAGCTGATCCGGGAAGCTGGCGGCATCCAGATCCTTCACCATCGCCTTCATGACGAGCGAGGGCACGCCGCCGCCCGGCTTGGGTGATACGGTTTGGATGGTTCCGGCTTCCAGGTAAGCAACGTCATACAACGACGGCACATACACGCCAGGGAGCCCGGCCACCATCCTCAGATAGTCGGCGCGGGGGGCGCCGGACGCCTTCCACTCCTTGTAAAGATCGACCAGCCGACAGGTAACCTCTTCCCCGTCACCGATCACCACGATGTCTACAAAGTCGGCGATCGGTTCCGGATTGAACGCGCACGGCCCGCCGCAGATGACGAACGGCCCATCGGTTCTATCCTTTTGACGCAGCGCCATCCCTGCCAAATCCAGCGCCGACAGAATATTGGAATAGCTCATCTCGTACTGAAGGGTAATTCCCAGCAGGTCAAATTCTGCGACCTGCGTCCTCGACTCCAGCGAAAACAGCGGGATTTGATGCTCGCGCATCTCGCTCTCCATGTCCACCCACGGCGAAAACACGCGCTCACACCAGGTGTCTGTCCGTTCGTTCAGCATGTGGTATAGAATCTTCATGCCGAGATGCGACATGCCCACCTCATAAACATCCGGAAACAGAAAGGCATAGCGCACCGAAATGCTGCAGGGGTCCTTCATTACGCTGCCAAACTCGCCGCCCATATAGCGCACCGGTTTCTGCACGCGCATCATCGCCGCGTCGATGCGGTCACTCAGGTTCAAACGCTCGTCCTCCCCAATACATATACCAAGTTATTATATCATAACCGCGCCTCGTCGGCAACGAATACCGCGTTAAACGGAAAACGTGTTCGCCAAAGTATAACACGCAAACCGAGCCAATATGCGCCCTGGTCAGCTTGACAGCCAGCGGGCGCGCGAGTAGACTATTGATCAACGAATATGTATACACAGGAGTGCTCGAAAGATGCCGACGACCCCGCCGAACAAAGAGGTCCTTGAGAGAATCATCCGTGAAATTCCGACGCCATTTCACCTATATGACGAGCGCGTGATCCGCGACCGCGCCCGCGCGCTGAACCGGGCGTTCGCTTGGAACAGCGGCTACAGAGAATTCTTCGCCGTCAAGGCCAACCCTAACCCATACATCCTTAGGATTTTGCGTGAAGAGGGCTGCGGCGTGGACTGCGCGTCCATGACCGAACTGATGCTGGCTGACGCCTGCGGGTTCTCAGGCGGCTCGATCATGTTCTCGTCCAACATGACGCCGGGCGAGGAGTTCAAGTATGCGCGTCGACTCGGCGCCACGATCAACCTGGACGACTGCACGCACATCGATTTTTTGAGGGAAAACGGCGGGCTTCCGGAGCTCGTCTGCCTGCGGTTGAACCCGGGCGGGGAATTCAGGGTTAACGAGTCGGTGATGGGCACGCCCGTCACCAGCAAGTTTGGCATGACCGAGAAGCAGGTGTTTGAAAGCATCGAAAAGCTGTCGGATTATGGCGTGAAGCGCTTCGCGCTGCACAGCTTTCTGGCCAGCAACACGCTGGGCGAGGACTATTATCCGGCCATCGCGGCCACGCTTTTTACGCTTTGCGCGCGAATTTACGAGAGGTTGGGCGTTTCCGTCGAGATGGTCAACCTGTCCGGCGGCGTGGGCATCCCCTACCGCCCGGAAGAAAAATCACCTGACATCGCGCAAATCGGCGAGAAAGTGCGCGATGTGTATGAGCGGATCGTGACTCAGGGTGGGCTTTCCCCCATCCGCATCTCGACGGAGCTTGGGCGCTACATGACCGGCCCGGCTGGCTGGCTAGTGGCGACGGCGATCCATGAGAAGAACACCTATAGGCACTATATTGGACTTGATTCGTCCGCGGTCGATCTAATGCGTCCGGCGATGTACGGCGCGTATCACCACATCACCGTCGCGGGTAAGGAAAACGCGCCCGAAGACACGCCTTATGACGTGGTTGGCGCGCTGTGCGAGAACAATGACAAGTTCGCCATCGATCGCATGATGCCTCGCGTAGATGTCGGCGACATCGTGGTGATCCACGACACCGGCGCGCACGGTCACTGCATGGGCTATAACTACAATGGCAAGCTGCGCTCGGCCGAGGTGCTGTTGAAGGAAGACGGCAGTTTCGAGTTGATCCGCAGGGCGCAGACGCCGGAAGACTACTTCGCCACGCTGGATTTCACCGGGCTGATGGACGGAGCGTTTAAGGAATAACGATTGATGGCAAGCGCGAGGCCCTTGTCCTGCAGAGCGAAGAGAATCCAAGCTGCAGGGCAAGGGTTCCGTGCTTTTTTGTATTATCAATTCAGCGAATTCGCCCTCTGTTTCTGCTTGATCTCCCCCGTCGCCAGTTGGTCGCAGCGGTTGTTCTCTGGATTGTCGGCGTGCCCTTTGACCTTATGAAACTTGACACGGTGCTTCGCGCTCAGCTCGAGCAGCCGCTTCCACAAGTCCTGATTTTCAACCGGCTTTTTGTCTGCTTTCAGCCAGTTGTTGCGCTGCCAGCTCGTCAGCCAGCCTTTCTCAAACGCGTTCACCAAATACGCGCTGTCTGAATACAGCGCCACTTGGCATGGCTCCTTCAGCGAGATCAGCCCTTGAATCGCAGCCATCAGCTCCATGCGATTGTTGGTGGTGTGCTCCTCATAGCCGGACAGCTCCAGCCTGGATTCTCGATAGATCAAAACCAGACCCCAGCCGCCAGGGCCGGGGTTTCCGGAGCACGCGCCGTCGGTGTATAGCGTAACTTGCTTCATTTCTGCATCTCCAGCGCGCGCTCGGCGGATGCCACGACGGCGTCGATCACCGCGCCTCGAAAGCCATGCTGTTCCAGGCTGCGCACCGCCGCGATGGTGGTGCCGCCGGGCGAGCACACCATGTCCTTCAGCTCCCCGGGATGGTAGCCGCTGTCGAGCGCCATCTTTGAAGCGCCCAGCAGTGTCTGCGCCGCCATGGTCAGCGCTTGCTGGCGTGTCAGTCCAAGCGCCACGCCTCCGTCGGCCATAGCCTCGATGAACATATATGCGTAGGCGGGGCCGCTGCCGCTGACGCCGATCACTGCCTCCATTTGCCGCTCATCCACCCAGTACGTGCGCCCGATGGAGCCAAACAGCGCCTCGGCCTGGGCGCGCTCCTCTTCGGTGAACCCGGTCTCGCGGCTGAGCGCGGTCATCCCTTCCCCCACCATGGCCGGCGTGTTGGGCATCACGCGCAGCACGCGGGCGCCCTCGGGCAGAGCGCCTTTCAGCATTTTAGCGCTCCAGCCAGCGGCGATGGACAAAACCGCCTTGTCCGCAAGCCTGTTCTGCTGGTCTTTCAGCACAGATAGCAACTGATTCGGCTTCACGCCGAACAAAATCATGTCCGAGTCGCTGCTCAGCGCGTCGCAGGTGTTGTATTTGACAATCCCGAGTTCCTGTGCCAGCTGGTCCACCTTGACGCCATCCAGATCGTACACATGCAGATCCGCGCCCTTAAACGAGCCGGACTTCACAGCGCCGCGAATGATCGCTCCCGCCATGTTGCCCGCGCCCACAAACCCAAGTTTCATGCCAATCCCTCCTCGGACATCATGCGCCGGATCTGCTCCAGCGCTTTGCGCTCGGCGCGCGATATGGTCATCTGGGACACGCCCAGCTTCTCAGCGATCTCCCGCTGGCTCTTCTCGTTGAAGTAGCGCTCGGTCAGCACTCGCTGGCCGGTTTCATCCAGTCGCCCCATCAGCGCCTTCATGCTCTCGCGCAGCTCGAAGCGCTGATATTCCTGATCATCGCGTCCGAGAAACGCCGAGAGCGGCGTCTCACTCTGCTCAGTATCGCTGTCCAGAGACGCAGGATACATCGCGCCCTGCATGGTCAGCGCCTCCACGACTTCATATTCCGGCAGATCCACCCGATGAACCAGCTCGTTCAGCGTGGGTGAGCGCATCAACTGCTGCGATAGCTCGGCGCGCGCCTGTTCGATCCGCTTGATGAGCGTGCTACCCCTTCTTGGCATGTTCATGGTGTGCAGCTTGTCGCGGAAGTAGTTTTTCACCTCTCCCACCATCTTGGGCGTAGCGTAGCTCTGGAACTGCACGCCCACCTCCGGATCGAACCGCTCCACCGCCTTTAGCAGCGCCAGGCTAGCCACCTGGAACAGGTCGTCATACTCCACGCCCTTGCCGGAAAACCTGCGCGCGATGATGTGCGCGATGTGCAAATACGCCTCGGCAAGCTGGTTGCGAAGCGCCTCTGTGGGACAGTCGGCGTACTGCCGGAACAGCGCGCTCATGTCTGTGCTTTTATGGGGATCTCCTGCGTAACTCATGCACACCTCAAGGGTTTGCCGAAAGTGTTTTGAATAGCTCGATGGTGGTCAACCCGCTGTCGCAGCCCGAAAGGCGCACGCGATCCACCATCGACTCCAGGATGTAGCGGATGGTGTTCAGCTCGCCGGGCGTCGCTGTAATCTCGGATTTGCAGCAACGCTCTCCCTCGAGCCGGATATGTAACTCATCATCATCCGGCGCGTAGCAGATGTGCACGCCCGAGCAGCTCGCGAACTTGATCAGGCAGGCGGCGGCCTCTTCGACGGCCATCTTCACGTCGTCGATCGCGTCCAACGTCAGGCCCGAGCGCATCAAAACGCCCGACGTGGTCAGCCGGATCACCAGCATCATCGCATCGTTAGCAGGCACCGTCAGCAGGATGTTGCGCGCTTCCATGGCTTCATCTCCCTATCGGGTTTGATTTATTGCGCTTCCGCGCGCAAGCCAATTGCATCGGCGACTTCGCGCATGCCAAGGATGGTCTCGGTGATCACGGAATCCAGCGGCATCCCGAGCATTTCGCAGCCCTTCTCCACCAGCGTCCGGTCAACGCCCGCAGCGAAGCGCTTATCCTTGTACTTCTTCTTGACGGACGATAACTCCAAATCCATCACGCTTCTCGAAGGGCGCATGATAGCCGCCGCGTTGATCAGTCCGGTCAACTCATCAATGGTGAACAGCGTCTTTTCAAGCTCGTTCAGAGGTTCGACATCCGTGCAGATGCCGTAACCGTGGCTGGCGCAGGCGCGGACGATGTCCTCGTCGATGCCTTGCTCGCGCAAAATGGCGGTGGTTTTGTGACAATGCTGCTCCGGATACTTCTCGTAGTCCAGGTCGTGCAGCAGACCGCACAGGCCCCAGCGCTCCACGTCTTCCCCCGGATGCAGCGCCGCAAAGTGGCGCATCACGCCCTCGACGGCCAGCGCGTGCTTGATGAGCGACTCATTTTGGTTGTACTCCTGCAACAGCGCAAACGCTTGCTCTCTTGTGGGGCTCATGCTCAATTCCTCACTTCTGTTCGATTACGGGTTCGAACGCCAGCTGGTTGCTGCCGTCCATCCACAGGCGCTCGATGTTGTAATACTCGCGCTCCTCCGGATGGAACAGGTGTACGATCACACTCGCGTAGTCCAGCACAATCCAGCGCGCGTCGTTCGCGCCCTCGCGGCGGCGCACCTCAATCCCTTGCTCACCCAGCTTTTCCTCGATTTCCTCGGCGATGGCGCGCAGCATCAGGCTGTTCTTGCCCTGGGCGATCACAAAGTAATCTGTGATGGAAGTCAGGTGATCCACCCTCAGGATGATGATGTCCTCGCCGCGCTTGTCGTCGATCAGCTTGGCGATCTCGAGCGCCATGTCCTTGGAATTGATCATGATTATTCGTCCTCCGCATCCATGTTTTTGAAATCTTGAAGCAGTTCCAGCGTGTGCGGATCAGGCAGCACGCCCTTCATGTCCAGATAGCTCAGTGTGCGCTCCGCGGCCATTTTCATGCCCTGATCCAAGCTGCGCCACGTCGCTTGACGGATCTCCCGAAGCGCCGGGAACGGCCGCCGGTTGGGCTCCGCCACGTCGGCCAGATAAATCAGCTTCTCAAGCTTGGTCATGCCCGCGTGTCCGGTGGTGTGCCAGCGAATGGCCGACAAGATCTCCGGGTCGGTCACGCCGTATTTCTCCTGGGCCAGGATCATTCCCGCAGGGGCATGCATCAGCGTGCGCGTCTGGTCGGCCTTGTGGCGCGGCATCATTTTGTGCCTTTTCAGGAGTGCCAGCATCTCCTTTTCAGGCATGCACTTTGCGCAATCGTGCAGCAGCGCCGCCACCCGCGCTTTGTCTGGATCTACGGCATTGAGCTGCGCCAACTTGATGGCGGTTCGCTCCACGCCCAGCGTGTGGCGGTAGCGCTCGGAGGTCAGCGTGCGCTGAAGCTCGGACAGCATCTCGTCTTTGTAAAGCGCATGGCGCTGGATGTAAGCAGCCACTTTTTCCGGCACCAGGTGCGTAATCGGCAGCCCGCGCTCAATAGCCAGGCGCACATCGGTCGAGGAGATGTCCGGCCCGGGCTCACTCATCAGCTCCGTCTTGAGGTTGTATGTCCTCAGCAGATAATCCATCCGCTCTCGGATCGCCTTGTTGGCTGTGCCTGGCCTGGGCACGACCGCCATGGAGCAAAGCAGCGGCGGCACCAGCTCGAACGTGTGCCAAGTTTCCAGAGAAAACAGGGTGTCCGAGCCAATGATGTACACAAACTGGTCGTCCGGCCGCTCCCTTTTCAGCTCGTTCAGCGTGTCCACGGTGTAGGTGATGTGTTTGCGCTTAATCTCGATGTCGGACGTCACAAAGCCCTTATAGCCTATGATGGCCAGCTCTACCATCTTCAATCGATATTTTACGGGCGCCAGATGCGATTTGTGCGGCGGATCGCCAACCGGAATCCAAAGCACGCCTTCCAGGGCCAGCTCGCGCTGCACGGTTTCCGCCATCTGCAGATGCCCCAGGTGAACGGGATCAAAACTGCCACCCATGATGCCCCAGACCGCCAAAAACATCGCTCCAATCCCGCGCGCGCGCCCAATGGTTCTCTTATTATATACCAAAAGATTCGATTAGAAAAGCAAAAACGTATGAATGATTTGTCCATGGATATACTTGAATTTGGATGGAGGTGCTAAGAATGGGCAAATGGATTGACCGTTTTGCGCTAACGGCGCTCGGGCTCGGCACAGCATATGTGTATTTTCAGCTGACGCTTGGCATCCGCTGGCTGGCGATTCTGCTCGCGCTGCTATTGTGCGCGCTGGTTTGGTTCATGCGGCGGGATTGGCTGCACAGGCATGGGCGCGCGGTGATCAAGTTCGAGTGGCGCAAGATTCAGCTCGCGAACAGGAAAACAGCGCCTCGCTGCGCGCTGTATGGCGCGTTGTACTTGGCGCTGTATCTGATGCTCGGGCAGATTGTGTATCTGCCGCTGTCGCTGGCCCTGCTGTTTCTGGCCGGAATCGGGTTTCGGAAAAAGGATGCGCCCCAGCCTGAGGAGCCTGTCTGCCTATAGTTTGTCCAAGTCGATCTTGGAATCCTTACGCGCCTTGCGGTAGATCACGAACCGGCTGCCGATCACCTGCACAGGCTCGGCGTGCACGCGCTCACACAGCGTCTGACACGCCTCTTTCGCGTCGAAAGGCGCGTTCTTCTGTACGGACACCTTGATCAGCTCGCGCGCTTCCAGCGCGTCCCAGGCCTGCTTGACGAGGTTGTCCCCCACGCCCTCCTTGCCGATGTGCAGGATGGCCTCCATCGGGTTGGCCATAGAGCGCAGCGCGGCGCGTTGCTTGGTTGTCATTGTTTTGTCCTCCGTTAGTCAATGAAGTCAAATTCCATGTCGTTCAGCGATACCGTGTCGCCCTCCGCTGCGCCCGCTTCGCGCAACGCATCAATGATGCCCCAACGCCTGAGCGTCTTGTGGAACCAGTTCAGCGAATCCCGATCTCCGAAGTTGACCGAAGCGATCAGCTTGTCGACGCTGGGCCCGGTGACCACGTAAATCCCGTTTTGCTTCTCGATGCTGAACGGCTCGGCGGGCACCTCTATGAACAGCTCTTCTTCAACAAACGGCTCGATGGGCGGCAGGCTCTTCAGCATTTCCACCGTGCGGCGCATCAGTGGCTCAAGGCCGGTGCGCGTGGCGGCGGATACCTTGAACACCTCAAGGCCAACGCCTTTCAGCTGTTCCTGAAGCTGCTTCAAATGTTCATCGTCCGCGCACAGGTCGGCCTTGTTGGCGGCCACGATCATGGGTCGCTTTGAAAGCTCGCCGTATTGCGCCAACTCGCGCTGGATGGCATCGAAATCTTCGAGCGGGTCGCGCCCCTCGCTGCCCGAGATGTCCAGCACATGGATCAGCATGCGCGTGCGCTCCACATGGCGCAGGAAATCGTGCCCCAGCCCCACGCCCTCGGATGCGCCTTCAATGAGCCCCGGGATGTCGGCCATCACAAAACTGTAGTCGTCCTGCTTCACGATGCCCAGGTTGGGCTGCAGCGTGGTAAAATGGTAGTTTGCGATCTTGGGCTTCGCGTCGGTTACGCAGGACAAAATCGTGCTCTTGCCTACGTTCGGAAAGCCCACCAGCCCCACGTCTGCGATGGATTTCAGCTCCAGAAGCAGCTCGCGCGGATTTGTCGGCTCACCCGGCTTGGCGAAGTTGGGCGCCTGCCGGGTGGGCGTGGCGAAGCGGTTGTTGCCAAAGCCGCCGTTGCCGCCCCGCAGCAGCACCTTTTGCTCGCCAGGCACGAACAGATCCAGCAGCACTCGCTCGGTCAACTTGTCCTTGACAATGGTGCCGACAGGCACCTCGATGACCAGCGGATCGCCGGATTTTCCTTTACAGCGGCCGGCACGGCCGTCCTTTCCATTTTCGGCCAGGAACTTGTGCTGAAAGCGAAAGTCCATCAGCGTGTGCATGCGCTCGGTCGCCATAAACACGATGTCGCCGCCGCGCCCGCCATCGCCGCCATCCGGACCCCCCTGCTGCACGAATTTCTCCCGGTGGAACGACACGCAGCCATTGCCGCCGTTGCCGCTCTTGCACTCGATGGAGACCACATCCACAAACAATGCCATTTGCTCAGATTCCTTTATCATTATATTCGCACAGCCCATCCTGAAGCGGACAGCGCGCGCACTCCGGTTTTCTCGCATGGCAGCAGCGCCGCCCATGCCAGATGATGAGGTGGTGCGCGTGAGACCAGCGGGTTTTCGGCAGCAGCTTTCTCAGCTGCGCCTCGGTCTTGTCTGCCGTGTCGGCTTGGGCCAGCCCGATTCGATTGGCCACGCGAAACACATGCGTATCCACCGGGATCTGATCGTCCCCGAACGCCGCCAGCAGCACCACGCCCGCGGTCTTTTGCCCAACGCCCGGCAGCGCCATCAGCTGCTCGCGATCGTTAGGGACTTGTCCCCCATGTTTCTCCACCAGCGCCTGACAGGCCGCGACAATGTTCTTGGCCTTGGCATGGTACAACCCACACTCCTTGATCAAGGGCTCCAGCTGCTCGGGCGTTAGTTTCGCCATCGCAAACGCGTCCGGATACAGCGGGAACAAGCGTTCGGTCACCAGATTTACACGCTTGTCCGTGCACTGGGCGGACAGGATGGTGGCGACCAGCGTTTCGAAGGGGTTTGAAAAATGCAGCTCGGCCCTGGCTTCCGGGTACAACCCTTCCAAAGCGTCCAGCACGCGCGCAGCCTGACTGGCGGTCATCCTCATCAAACCCCTTCGCTTTTGTGTCGTTTTATTATACCAAAGCCATGCGGCGGTGGAAACCGAAGCATTGTTATTTTTAAGCGCTCTTGTTAAGTACGCGCATCAATACGAGAGCGCCGCCAGCTTCGGGCGCCCGCCTCCCCGCCGGTCCACACTGTATAGCCCGATCATGTTGGCGGGCCGCCCCGGCCCCAACAGGTTTTGAACCGCCTTGGTGTCCTTTAGGTCGAACTGCAGCGACAGTCCACAGCCGATGGCCACGTCTTTGGGGGTGGAAATCACGCGAACATTTAGCCCTGCGCGGCGCAGCACGCCTTCGTAACGCATAACCTGTTGCCTGGAACGAAAGGCGGCGACGCCAAATAGCTCATCCATATGCATTCCCTCTCTTTGCATAGCCAAAAAGGCTTCTCCATATAGTTTACGGCGGAGCGCTTACCGTGGTTCCCGTGCGCTCGGAAGGAAGTGCAAAATGGAGATTTATCTGGACAATGCAGCCACCAGTCACCCCAAGCCACCCGAAGTGTTGCTGGCGATGAAGCAGGCGCTGACCGAGAACAACGGCAACCCCGGGCGCTCGGGCCACCGGCGGGCGCTGTCGGGTGCGCGCACGCTGCTCCAGTGCCGGGAGGTGTTGGCAGAGCACCTTGGCAATGTGGATCCGTTTGATATCGCGTTAATGTTCAACTGCACCGACGCGCTGAATCTCGGGATCAAGGGCAGCCTGCACAAGGGTGACCACGTGATCTCGAGCTTGCTGGAGCACAACTCAGTGCTGCGGGTGCTGGAGGGTCTCAGGCTGCGCGGCCAGATCGACGTGACGCTGGTTCCGCCAAACGCTGAAGGCATCATCGAACCGGAAGCCGTGCAGCGGGCGATTCGCCCGCACACCCGGCTGATCGCGCTGACCCACGCATCCAATGTAACAGGCGCGATTCAACCCATCTCGGAGTACGCCCAGCTCGCCAACGGCGCGGGGATTCGGCTGCTGATCGACGGCGCGCAAGGATTCGGGCTGCTTCCCGCAGATGTGCTGAAGGAAAGAATTCCGTTGTATGCTTTCCCCGGACACAAGGGCTTACTGGGGCCTCAGGGCACCGGCGGGCTGTATATCGCGCCGGGTATCGAGCTGAACACGCTGCGCGAGGGAGGCACTGGCTCCAGCTCCGACAGCATGCGCCAGCCGGACGAGCGCCCGGAGCGCTACGAGAGCGGCACGGCCAACCTGCCGGGCGTCGCGGGCTTGCTGGCGGGCGCCAGCCACGTGCTCAAAAACGGCGAACAAATGATCGCGCACGAGAACGCGCTCACAGACCAACTGATGAGCGGGCTGAAGGGGATCGACGGCGTGACCATTTATCATCCTGCCGCGCGGCGCGTGGGCGTGATCAGCTTCAATGTGAACGACTTCACTTCTGGTGCGGTGGCCGATCGGTTGGACCAACTGGGGTTCTGCGTGCGCGGCGGTCTGCACTGCGCGCCTGGCGCGCACCGAGTCTTGGGAACGCTGCAGCGCGGCGCGGTGCGCGCAAGCATCGGACACCAAAACACGCCCGAGGAGATAGACGCTTTCCTGGGCGCGGTGTCACAGATCGCAAGAGCCGATGTTTAACCAAACTTCCAGTGCAGAAACACCCTACGCAACGCCTGCCCATAACTGCCCTTAGGCACGTCATTTCTGGCCAGAAGCTCCACAACCGACTCGGTCTTGCCATCGATGGTGATGATGGCGTGCCCAATCCGCTGCCCTTCCTCGATGGGTGCGCTGAGCGGGTCCATCTCGATCAGCACCAGTGGCGTCTCGCTGGTCAGCACCGGCAAGTCCACCGACTTGGCGTACAGTGCGTCCACCCGCCTGTCAATGCCGCCGCGCACCCAGGGCGATATGGCCACATCGCCCTTGTTGAACAGGTGCTCGGCGTGGTAATTGGCAAAGCCCCATTCGGTCAGTTCGCTGGCGCTGTCGAACCAACTGCCGCAGTTCAGCACGACGCCCACCAGTTCCATGCCTCCGCGTTCGCAGGAAAACACCAGGCAACGCCCGGCCCCGTTCGTGAAGCCGGTCTTGACGCCGGTGGCGCCCTCGAGCGTGTTCAGCAGCTTGTTCTTGTTTTCGAGCACCCGGGCGTACGGGTTGCCCGGCCAGGGGATTGTGGCCTTCTTTGTGGAGACGATCTCACGGAACACGCCGTACTCCAACGCCTTGCTGGCAATGCGCGCCATCCCGAGCGCCGAGGCGCTGTGCCCCTTTGCGTCCAACCCGTGGGGATTGACAAAGTTGGCATCGGCATCCAGCTGAAGGGCTCTTGCGTTCATGCGCTTGGCGAAGACATCGGTGTCTCCGTCGATGTGCTCGGCGATGGCCACGGCGGCGTCGTTGCCCGAACGCATCAACAGGCCGTACAACATGTCGCGCATGGACAGTTGTTCGCCTCTACGCAGGTAGATCGACGTGCCTGGCACGCCGAAGGCGTTCTTCCCCGCCGTCACCACATCCTCCAATGAACTGTTCTCAATCGCCAAAAGCGCAGTCATGACCTTGGTGGTCGACGCCATTGGCAAGCGCTCGTTGGCGTTTTTTGCGTACAGTATCCGGCCGCTGCTGCGTTCGATCAGCACAGCGCCCTTGGCCTGAATGTCTGGCATCTCCTCCGCGTGCACGATGGTGGCGAAAAAAAGCAACAACGCCAAAAACAAAGAACCGCGTTTGCGCATGGACACCCCTCCGATGAAGAATCATCATTGGATATGCTGCACAAGGCGGCTATAGACTATGTGGACCGGACGTATCTCAGGATTCGACCTGAATTTGACAATCCGATGCCCCGAGGTACTGACAGAAGGATTTCAATGCATTTTCGCGCGCTAATAGTATTGATCGCGTGGGCTTGACACCCTTCTCCCACCACCAATGCTTGATGATAAGCTCGCCTTTTCTGAAGTGCTCCGGCTCGAACCGCGCCACGAAGCGGTCGCCGTGGGCGACTGGCAGCACATAGTAGCCGTATTCACGCTTGGCTTGTGGCGTGTATACCTCCCAGCGATAGTAGAACCCAAACAGCGCCTCGATCAGCTTGCGATCCCAGATCAGGTTGTCCAGCGGCGCGATGAAGCGCATTTTCGAATCGGGCCTTCCCTCCAGCGCATCCATCAGCACCTGTTCGTTTTGGGCCGGAATGAACATGGGACCCAGCCCTTCCACTTCGACCGGCAAAATCCGCTTCTGCTCCTCCAACCGCTTGAACGCCGCCGCCCGCCGAGCGGCGGTGAACCCTGGCATAAACAGAAACGCATCGCTGGCGCGGTTCCACAGCAGTCCGACGGCGGAAATCCGGCGCAACAGCAGCCAGGCATAGTAATCCGCATCGTCCGGATGCGGATCCGGCGCAGTGATCAGCTCTCCAGGCAGGTGGTTCTCGATCAAATCGTAATAGCGCTGTGTGCCCTTTTTGTGGCTCAGAATCAGCTCGCCACGAAACCACAGCCCCTCCATCGCCGCGCGGGACAAGTTGGTCGGCCCCCAGGGCCAGTCCACCTTCTCCCCAAAATCAATATCTGACGAGCACAGGGGGCCGCGCGCCTTGATTTCCTCGATCAGCCGCGGATAGCTGTTGACAACCGGTTCCGCGTGGTACATCGAGCCATAGCCGGTGTTCCGGATGCGCCGAAAACACGGGAAATCCTCGACCGGGAAGATGCACATGTTCTTGTCGAAGCCGTCCATCAGCACGCGCTCCTTACTATAAAGCGCATCGAAAAGCATGGCAGGTTGATAGTTCTCGATGCGGCTCTGCAGCACCAGATCAGGATTCCGCCCCACCACATTCAAAGGATCGAACTGCAAGGATCCAAGCCCTTTAACGTGGGACATCAGCCCGCTGCGCGAACCAAAATGCAGCCGGAACAGGTACCTCCTTGCCTGCGCGCCCATGATGCGCATCTACCTCGCTCCAATCTCGTGAAGGATTTGCCCAAGCGCGATCTTAGCGTCCCTACCCGCGCCCGCGCCGATGCAGCCTGGACAGCCGTGCTCGCAGGGGCACTTGTCGAGCAACTCGCCCGCCTGAATGAACAGCTCCATGTCCATCTCGAACACGCGGTCGGAGAGCCCAAGCCCACCCGGCGTGGCGTCGTTCAGGTACAGCGTTGGCCCTTGCGTAAACGGGTCGCGCACGTGATAGTGCACGTGGATATCCTGCGGCGAGCACATCAGGTACACAGGCGCGATGTGACGAATCAGGTGGGACAACCCAACCATGGCGCTCTGCATCAGATCCTTGCCGTGGCGCTGCTCCATGCCGTCGGGCATCACCCACCAGCAGGCGGTGGTGTGCATCTCGAGTTCGGGCAACGTCACCGGCCCCCAACCGAGATTTTCCCCGGTATCCAGCTTCATCTTCTTGAACAGCGTCACGATCTGGCTGACCAGCACCTCTCCCCGGCAGCGCTTCATGGCGCCCAGGGGCCGCTCGTCAAACGAGTCAAGCACCTTCAGACTAACCGTCAAGTCAGCGTCTGTGTAATAGTCCACATCCACTGCGCGGATGTAGGCCTTTTTGTCGTCGAAGTCCAGCGTTTCCACCTGATACTGCTTGCCTTCGTGCATGTAGATCGCATACTGATGCAGCAGCATGGGCACAGTGAAGCGATCCATCTCGCCGATGACGCGGTGTTTCCCAGGCATCGTGATATCGATGATCAGGAAGTTCTGGTCGGACGCCGAGCGCAGGCTGATGCCCGCCTGCGGAAACTCCTCGGCCATCCAATAAAAACGGCCTTCAACTTCGCGCAGGATGTTTTGCTCGGACAGGAATTCCAGCATCTCGCGGGTGGAGTCGGCGTCGCCGAAGCACTCCCCTTCATCAAACGGCAGCTCGTAGGCGGCGCATTTGAAGTGATTCAGCTTGATGTACAGGTTCTCCGGGTTGATCAGCGCCTGCTCGGGCGACTGGCCGAAAAAATATTCCGGGTTGTTCACAATGTATTGATCCAGCGGGCCGGAGCTGGCCACCATCAGCAGCAGCGAGTCGGCGTTTCGCCTGCCCGCGCGCCCGGCTTGCTGCCAGGTGCTGGCGATGGTGCCCGGATAGCCGCACAGCAGACACGCCTCAAGCTGTCCGATGTCGATGCCTAGCTCCAGCGCGTTCGTCGAGACCACCGTTAGGATGTTCCCGGCGCGCAGCTCGCGCTCAATCTCGCGCCGAAGGGACGGCAGGTAACCGCCCCGGTAGCCGCGCACCTTGCCCGCGTCGCCCAGAGGCTCCCTCACCATGTCCTTCAATTGGCGCACCATCACCTCGACTTGAAGGCGGGAGCGCGCAAAGATGATGGACTGGATCTCGTTTTTCAGAAACCCTGTGGCAAGTCGCTGCGTCTCATGCAGCACACTTTCGCGGATGCCCAGCTGCCGATTCACCACCGGCGGGTTGTACAGGATGACGTGTTTCGCGCCGGTTGGCGCGCCATTGTCGTCCACCAGCGTGACGGGCTTGCCGATCATGGTGGAGGTCAGTTCCCGTGGGTTCCTGATGGTGGCCGAACAGCAGATGAACTGCGGATTCGCTCCGTAGAACGCGCAGATGCGGCGAAGCCGACGAATGACGTTGGCCAGGTTTGAGCCGAAGATCCCGCGGTAGGCGTGGATCTCGTCGATGACCACATACTTCAGGTTCTCGAACAGCTTCACCCACTTTGTGTGGTGCGGCAGGATGCCCGCGTGCAGCATGTCAGGGTTGGTGACGACCACATGCCCAGCTGTGCGGATGGCGGTCCTGGCGGGCGCGGGCGTGTCGCCGTCGTAGGTGAACGCCTTGATGTCGGCGCCCATCTCCTCGATGATGGAGTAGAGTTCGGCCACCTGGTCACTGGACAGCGCCTTGGTCGGAAACAGGTACAGCGCCCGCGCGTCCGGGTTCTTCAGGATTTCTGACAGCACCGGCAGGTTGTAGCACATGGTCTTTCCAGAGGCCGTAGGCGTGACGACCACAACGTCCTCACCGCGCGAAACGGCGTCGATGGCGTGGCGCTGATGGGTGTAGAGCTTGTGAATGGAGCGCTTCCCAAGCACCAACCGAATGCGCTCATCCATATCGGCCGGAAAATCCAGATACGAAGCAGGCCTGCTGGGCAATTCCCGCCAGCAGGTCACATTGTTCATGAACATGGGATTGTTTTTGAGCGCGCTCAGGTATTGGCTGAGGTTCATTGGCTGCCTCCCTGGTTGCCGCGATTCACTCGCTTATGCATTCAACGGCTTTGCCCGTTTCCAACGACTTTCGTACGTCGATCAGCCGCTGATTCCTTGAGCCGCGAAAGCGCAGCTCCAGCGTGCGCTGATCCTGCTCGAAGCGCCCGTCGATCAACACATCGCACAACGCCAGCAGCGTTCTCGCATCCGCGTCTTTCATCAGTTCCTCAAATGTGTAGCCGCTGTAGGCCCACACGCTCAGTCCGGCCTGTCGCGCAGCGCCGGCGAGCTCCGCGCAGGCCAAACTCTGCGCAAATGGCTCGCCGCCGGACAGCGTAATCCCATCCAGCAGCGGATTGTTCAGAAACTCCCGGATGATCTCCCAGGTCTGGGCATCCCGGCCGCCACAAAAGTCGTGGGTCTGCGGGTTGTGGCAGCCGGGGCACCCGTGTGGGCACCCCTGTGTAAACACCGTGTACCGAAACCCCGGCCCATCCACGATGGAATCATTCACCGTTCCAGCAATGCGTATTCTCATGTCATTCCCCCAGGCTGGGTTTCTCAAAGGATACTTCTCCCTTGGGCAGGGTTTGAGGACAGCGCCGAAGCGTTCTCCGCGCCCCTACAGCCGGTGCTTCACCCGCTCGCTCTCTTCCTTGCGCTTGGCGTTGTTGAAGCGATCCAGCGTGCCCACTAGATAGCCCGTGATGCGGCGGATGCGGTCGAAGCCCACTTCGTCCTCGGCGCGGCCGCACTTGGGGCAGTTGTCTCCGATGACGCCGTTGTAGCCGCAGACCGGGTCGCGGTCGACTGGATGGTTGATGGAGCCATAGCCGATGCCAGACTCTTTCATCAGACGCACGACCTTCTCGAAGGCCTCGAGATTCTGGGTGGTGTCCCCATCCAGCTCTACATAGGAGATGTGTCCCGCGTTGGTCAGCGCATGGTAAGGCGCTTCGGTCTGGATCTTCTGCACCGCGTTGATCGGGAAATACACCGGCACATGAAAACTGTTGGTGTAGAAATCGTGGTCAGTCACACCCTCGATCACGCCATAACGCTTGCGATCCAACCGCACAAAGCGGCCGGACAAACCTTCGGCGGGCGTGGCGATCAGCGTGATGTTCATGCCGTGCTTCTGAGACAGCGCGTCCATCCGCGCCCGCATGTGGGTGATGATCTCGAGCCCCAGGTTCTGGGATAGCTCGCTCTCGCCGTGATGGCTGCCGGTGAGCGCCTTGAGCGTCTCAGCCAGCCCGATAAACCCGACGGACAGCGTGCCGTGCTTCAGCACTTCGCGCACCTCATCGTCCCATTTCAGCTTCTCGCTGTCCAGCCACACGCCTTGCCCCATCAGGAAGGGATAGTTGTAGACGCGCTTTTGCGCCTGAATCTCGAAGCGCTCAAACAGTTGATCCACCACCAAATCGATCTTGCGATCCAGTTCGGCGAAGAACTGCTCCACGTTTTTGTTGGCGTTGATGGCGATGCGCGGCAGGTTGATGGAGGTGAAGCTCAAATTGCCGCGACCATTTGAAATCTCCTGGTTTTTGTCGGCCACATTGCCGATCACGCGGGTGCGGCAGCCCATATAAGCGATCTCGGTTTCCGGGTGGCCAGGCTTGTAGTACTGCAAGTTGAACGGTGCATCCTGGAACGAAAAGTTCGGAAACAGTCGCTTGGCTGACACGCGAATGGCCAGCTTGAACAGGTCGTAGTTCGGGTCGCCCGGGTTGTAGCTGATGCCTTCCTTTACGCGAAAAATCTGGATGGGAAAGATCGGCGTTTCGCCGCCGCCCAAGCCCTGCTCGGTAGACAGCAGCAGGTTTTTGATCGCCATGCGCCCCTCCGGCGAGATGTCCATGCCGTAGTTGATCGAGCTGAACGGCACCTGCGCGCCCGCGCGGCTGTTCATGGTGTTCAGGTTGTGCACCAGCGCCTCCATTGCCTGGAAGGAGGCGCGGTCGGTTTCCTTTTCAGCCTTCTCATGGGCGAATTTTTGCACGCGTGCAATCTCGTCTTTGGGCAGGCCAGCTTCCGCGAGCTTGTCGGCCTCGGCCTTGAGGAACGCCTTGTCCTGTACGAGCTTGGGCACGACGCCCCTGGCTTTCAGCTCGTCGATGTAGGCGCGCACGAAGGCTTCGGCATCTTCGATGTTCGCGGTGAGCTCCAACGCGCGGATCATGTTGTCACGGTAGCGCTTGATGAAGGTCTTCCGCACGCCGATGGCCATGGCATAGTCGAAGTTCACCACCGACTGGCCGCCATGCTGGTCGTTTTGGTTGGCCTGAATGGCGATGCAGGCCAGCGCCGAGTAGCTCTGGATGTCGGCGGGCTCGCGCAGCACGCCGTGGCCAGTGGAAAAGCCGTTCGCGAACAGCTTGATCAGGTCAATCTGGCAGCAGGTGGTGGTCAGCGTCATGAAATCCATGTCGTGAATATGGATGTCTCCCTGCTGATGCGCTTCGGCGTGCTCCGGCTTGAGCACGAACATGCTGTTGAATTGCTTGGCGCCCTCCGTGCCATACTTCAGCATGGCGCCCATGGCGGTGTCGCCGTTGATGTTGGCGTTCTCGCGTTTGATGTCGGACTCCTGTGCGGGCTTGAAGGTGATGTCTTCGTAAATATGCATCAGGCGCGTGTTCATTTCGCGCACACGGCTGCGCTCGGCGCGATACAAAATATAGCTCTTGGCGGTGCGCACAAAGCCGTTCTCAATCAGGATGCGCTCCACCGTGTCCTGCACTTCCTCAACGGTGGGAATGCCGATGCTCTCGTTCGCCTCAAGCGCCGCAATGACATGATCCGTAAGGTCCTGCGCGGTCTTTTCCGTCTTGGCGCTGCCCGACGCCTTGAATGCTTTCAGGATGGCTTCCGTGATTTTTTCCGGCGCAAAGTGAACCTCGCGGCCGTCGCGCTTGGTGATGGTATCGATCATGGTGCATGTCCCCCGTTTATTTGTAGTCATCCACGGTATCGCGCATCGAGAGCTTAAATTGAAGAGAGTTGCGAAATACATTATATAGTGGTTGTCAATGAATGTCAACGCAATACATAGTAGTGAAACACAATTGTTGCAATTTTACAGGGCGTTCGATCAACGGGGCGATTTGCTCTTGTAAGCCCTGGGTTTATCTGTTACAATGATAAGAATGACGGGAGGTTTTGAGCATGCACAACAGAGGTAAGGCGCGCTTTATTGCCGCCAGTGACGACGGTTTGCGCGTGTGCGCCGCGGCGGCGCGAATCTCGACCACCGAGGGCACGGCGCTGCAGGTCTTCGAAAAGGGAGACGGCTCGGAGCGCGACATGAAACTGGTAAAAAAGGTGCTTTCATCCGGCCACAAATCGTTGCTGGAGCACCACGCGTTCTCCATCGCGTTTGAGGACGTGTCGGTGCTGGTGGAGCAATTCCTGATCGAGTTTCGGCTGGCGTCGTTCACGGTGAAGTCGCGTCGCTACGTGAGCTTTGAGAACGCGGGCTTTTTCACGCCAGATGCCCTGAAAGGGAAGCTCAAAACCTGTTACACCAAGAATATGGAGGCGCTGTTCGCGGACTACGCCAGGCTGCTGGAGCTCGGCATCCCCCGCGAGGACGCGCGCTTTGTGCTGCCCTATTGCTTCTTGAGCAATTTTTATGTGAGCTGCAACGCGCGCGAGCTGGTGAACATCATCTGTTCCATGGTGCACGGGCGCGGCGCCCGGCACGCCGAGATCGCCGCACTGGGCATGCAATTAAAGAAGCAGTTTGAAGCGATCTATCCCGGGGTCCTCGACGCGGAGAAACAGCGGTACGAGCGCTGCGCACCGGAGCCGCTGAAGCCCGGTTTTGGCGATCCGCATGTCTTGGAGCCGTCCGTCGCGCTGACGGCCGCGCCGCTGGACACCCGGGCACTGCTGCAGGCCGCGCTGGATTTCAGCGGTCGCTTTGAGGGGCTGCCATTTGAGCAGGCAGTCAACGCGCTGACGCGCGACGCGCGACCGCGCGAGCTGGAATGCCTGAATTTCACGTTCCTGGTGAAGAATGTGTCGCTGGCCAGCGTCACCCATTACGCGCGCCACAGGATACAGTCTCCTATGTTCAGGGAAACTTTTCGTGCGCTGGTCTCCGGCGGCTACGTCCTGCCTCAGAGCGTGCGCGCCGTTCCGGAGGCGCTGTCGTTATATGAAGCGGCCTTCTTGCGCAATCACCAGGCGCTGCTTCAAGTCACGGCGCTGGGTTTATCGGCTGAAGACGCCAGCTATTTCGCGCTAGCGGGCAATGAGACAGACATCTTGATCACCATGAATGCCCGCGAGTTGCTGCATATGTTGAAGCTGCGCACCTGTGCGCGCGCCCAGTGGGAGATCCGCGCGCTGTGCGAGAGCCTGCTGCGCCAGCTGCGCCAGGTGGCTCCGACGGTTTTTAACAAATTCGGAGCCAGCTGCGCGGTGGACGGTAAGTGCCCCGAGGGCCGGCTGAGCTGCGGCCAACCCCAGTCCCTTCCTGACGAGGTATAAACATGACGAGACCCCGCATCGGGCTGATTCCATCCTGCGAAAACAACGACATCGCGAGACCCAATCCATCCAAGGGCTGCCTGTTGGGCATTGAGCGCGCAGGCGGCGAGGCTGTGGTGATCGACTACCGCGCAACCAAACGCGAGCTGAAGCGGCTTATCGACGCTCTTGATGGCTTCATTCTGCAGGGCGGCGGCGACATCAACCCGGCCCTCTACGGTGAGGCACGCCACCCGGCGTGTGCGCCGGCGTTCCCGGAGCGCGACGCGCTGGAGCTTCTGGCGCTGGAAACCGTGCTATCTCGCGACATGCCGCTGCTCACAATTTGCCGCGGAACGCAGGTGGTCAATGTGTTCCTGGGGGGCACGCTGTATCAGGATCTTCCAAGCGAGCTTGGCGTGCAACACAACCTGGGCACAGGCGTCGAGATCCACCCGGATCACCTGGTGACGATGAAAGCCGGCTCGCTGGTGGCAGCCTTCGCAAAATCCGCATCGCTGCCCACCAACAGCTCGCACCACCAGTCGGTCATGCGCATGGGTGAAGGGCTTGTGGCCTCGGCGCATGCGCCAGACGGCGTCGTCGAAGCCATAGAGCGCCCGGCGTCCAGGTTTCTGCTGGGGCTACAGTGGCACCCAGAGCTCACGCTGGATCAGGATGCGGCATCGTGCGAATTCTTCCGCGCACTGCTTGCCGCCTGCTGACATCAAACGAAGGAGGGTTCATCATGGCGGCGGACATGCTGGTGAAACTATACGAAGTTCAGGAAGACTTGGTGCTGCTGGACCGATTGGCGGCGCAAAACATCTCAATCAGGCTGTTGCTGCCCGCAGACCTGCATCGCGTGCGCGAGTTCTGCATTTTAAATTTCAATGAGGGATGGGCCAACGAAGCCTCCGTGGCGGTGGGGCGCAGCGGCTGCTTTATCGCCGTGCGCGACCAACACATTTTGGGCTTCGCCTGTGTGGAGGCCATGCCGGATTACTTCGGCCCAACCGGCGTGCTGGAGACCGAGCGCGGCAAAGGGATCGGCAAGGCGTTGCTGCTCCGAAGCCTGGTGTCGCTCAGGGAACGCGGCTACGCATACGCCATTATCGGCTATGTGGACGATGCGATGGGCTTTTACCAAAAGACCGTGGGCGCCACTGAGATTCCAGATTCGATCCCCGGCTACTTTGGGAACCTGGTGCGGTTCGACTGACGAAAAAAGACGCCAGACGGCGTCTTTTTTTGTATGCACATCTTATGCCGGCTTCCTTGTAAAGCATAACCCGGCGACCAGCGATCCGGCCAGCGCGGCAATGAGCGTTGGCCATTGGTGTGCCAACCCGTAGCGAAGCGCTTCGAGCACCGCCATCCCCTTCCTGAGCATGGGCAGGAATGCCGTGCCCACAATCAGCACAATCACGCCCAGAACGCACGCCAGCGCAATCCTCAGGAACAGATTGGGCCGCGCATCTTTGATGATCAACAGCGCCACGGCGCCCGCGCACGCATCCAGCAGCAGCATCGCGCCCTCTTCCACCTCGAACAGGTATCCGAGCCCCGCCATGAGGAGCGCGAACACCAGCGACAACCGCATCGAGTGCCGCAGCAGGACCAGCACCGCGATTAGGCTGAGCAGCGCACAGGCGACCAGCGCGTAGATCGGATACAGGGATAGCTGAGGGATCAGCAGCAGGATGACCAGCGCGGCGCCCAACGCGAACAGCCACAGCTCCGGAAGAAGCGCCCTGCCCCTCTTCACTTTTGTTCCCCCCTGCTCTATTTTATCTTTTTGTTCAGGATCTCCAGCGCCTTGATCAGCTGCAAGTCATGCTCCGGGTTCAGCTCAATGTCGGTCGGATCGGCGCCATCGGGCAGATGCACCTCCACGTCGGGAATAATGCCTGTGCCGTGGATGGAGCGCCCATTGGGCGTGAAATACCGCGCGATGGTGAGCTGCATGCCCGCGTCGTCGCTCCGGAACGGAATCACCGACTGCACGATGCCCTTGCCGAATGTCTTTGTGCCAACGATGGTTCCCACGCCGTAGTCCTGAATTGAACCAGCCAGGATCTCTGAGGCGCTGGCCGACATGCCGTTTACCAGCACAACCATCGGCAAATCCAGCGCGCCATCCTTGGAGTAGTGCTCCTCGCGCCGCTCGTAGCGGTCCTCGGTGTACACGATCAGGCCCTTGGGCAGCAGCAGATCCGCGATGGACACCACATGATCCAGCAAACCGCCCGGGTTATTGCGAATGTCGATGACAAGCGCCTTCATTCCGTCGTCTTTCAGCGCCTTGAGCGCCTTCTCAAAACCGGTCACATCGTCGCCCATAAATGCGAAGATGGAGATGTAGCCAATCTTGTTTTCGAGCATCTTATATTCGATGCGGTTGATGCTGACCTTGGTCTTGGTCAGCGTGATTTCAAGGGTTTTGTTCTTTCGCCTCACCGTCACGACCACCGACGGATTTTCGCTGCCCTTGATCATCCGGATGGCTTCATCCATCTGCTGGTCGTTCTTGGCGCTGACAGGCGTGCCGTTCACCTCGATGATGCGGTCGCCCGGCTTGATGCCCGATTCGACGGCTGGCGTGCCCTCGAACACGCGCAGCACGGTGAGGTAGCCATCCTTATCCGCCGACAGCTGTAACCCCACGCCCTCATAGACCCCCTGCTGATCCTTGGCGGCCTGGATCATTTCCTCGGGGGTATAGTAGAAGGTGTATGGGTCTTCCGTCGAGGCCATCATGCCCCGAATCGCGCCCAACACCAGATCATCGTCGTTCAGCTCCTGATAGAAGCTCTCCTTCAGGGTGGCGCGCACCTCGTCCAGCCGCGCATAGCGCTGGATCATGTCGTATTCCTGATCATCCACGCGCACCGAGCTGTCCAGCAGCGGCGCCGTCTCCCCTGTGTTGAATGCGCCCATTAGCGACATGGTGATCGCGGAAGATGCGCCCGCGACCACGACCAGCATCCAGACCACAGCCAATATGACAATCGAATGTTTTTTCATCTTCTCAAACACATCCCCTCAACATGCATCGCCCAAGAAGCCCGGACGGGCCCAATCTCGGCGTTCGTTGAGAGGGTATGCGTTTCGCTCCTTTGCCTATGCGCAATGGCTCAGCGCCATTTGGTGCGGTCGTTGCTGTTTTTCCCCAGGAGCATCATCATCTTAAAGGTGACCGCGTCGTCAAACGCGCGCAGATCCAGCCCGATGATGCGCTGCACCTTATCCAGGCGGTATACCAGTGTGTTTCTGTGGATGTAGATCTGGCGCGCCGTTTCGGACAGGTTCAAGCTGTTCTCGAAGAATTTCTCGATGGTGTGCAGCATTTCCTCATTGAACAGGCGCGTGGTCTTGCGGTTGAACATCATCGCGTGGTAACGCTGGCTCATCTCCAGCGGCACATCGGCAAGGAAGCGCTCCAGAATCAGCTTGCGATAGACAAACACATGGTTTTCTCTGCGATACACGCGGCCCACATCGATGGCCCGGCGCGCTTCGCGGAAGGATTCGGACAGCATGGACAGGTTCTTCTTGGGCTCACCGATGCCGATATACACCGGATAGCTGGTCTCGTTGACGAACGTGCTCTCGATCGCCAGCCCCAGCTGCTCCATCTCCTCGTAGTCTTCCTGCTCCTCCATGGCCTTGATGAGCACCACCGTGTGGCGGTCAATCTCGACCACGATGTCATTGCCGTTCTCAGGCACGACGTTGGACAGGATGTTCAGCGCCGTCTCGGTGTCTACATTGTTCAGGTGCAGCAGGATCACGCAGCGATTGCGCTCCAGCTGGATGCTGTGCTCAAGCGCCAGCGACTCCAGCTCCGCGCCCTCCACTTCCTCGCGCAGGATGGAGCGGTAGGACTGCTCGCGGTCCGCATGCGGCAGGTCCACCTTGGTGAGCATGTTAATCAGCTCGGCGCACAGCACGGCACAACTGCTGACATCCGGCGAATCGCCAGGCAGACACAGAAACAGCGGCTGATTCCCCTCGGTGCCGATCAGCGTAAACCCGCCATACACCAGCGACTGCGTTGGGTTGCTCCTGAGCGCCTCGGGCAGCGTGAACTCGCGATTGTTGTCCTCGGGCAGAATCACATGGCCGTTGTTGTCCAGGAGCATCACGTTCATGTTGATCTTGGACAGGATCCGTGCGATTTTTGCGACGACGCGGTGATCAAGATACATATGTAAACCCTCCTGCGGTGTTTTTCAAACAAATGAAAGCGAACTCTTCAAACCGGGGAAAATAGCTTTCAAGAATTCGCCTCTATACAATATATAGTATATCCGCCGAAAGCATGAATGACAAGAACGTCATCGGCTTTCGGCGGATATTTAATCAACAAATAACGACCAGACGCGAAGATTCACACAATTTCAGTCGATTAGCGGCTCAGGATGGTGATCTCCTTGTCGGTATCGAAGAAGTGTAGGCGGTTGGCATCGAACGCGACACGGATTTTATCGCCGTTGCGCGCGGTGGAACGCGGGTCGACGCGGGCGATGATGTTGTTGTCCTTGCCGTCGGTCTTGAGGTACAGGTAGGTCTCAGAACCCATCAGCTCGACGATCTCGACGTTGACATCGATGGTGGTGTCCGGCGCGTTGGACAGGAACATCTCTTCGTCGTGGATGTTCTCCGGACGAATGCCCATGATGACTTCCTTGCCGATGTAGCTGTCGGAGTTGAACTTGGCCAGCTTGCCGGCAGGCACCTTGATCTTGTTGCTGCCAAACGTTGCGAACACGCCGTCGCCTTCCTTGACGAGCTTCACGTTGAAGAAGTTCATCTGCGGCGTGCCGATGAAGCCGGCGACGAACAGGTTGCACGGGAAATCATAAAGGTTCTGCGGGGTGTCGACCTGCTGAATGAAGCCGTCCTTCATGACCACGATGCGCGAACCCATCGTCATGGCCTCGGTCTGGTCATGCGTCACGTAGATGAAGGTGGTTTGCAGGCGCTGATGCAGTTTGGTGATCTCGGTTCTCATCTGCACGCGCAGCTTGGCGTCCAGGTTGGAAAGCGGCTCGTCCATCAGGAAGACCTTCGGCTCGCGAACGATGGCGCGGCCGAGGGCAACGCGCTGGCGCTGACCGCCCGACAGGGCCTTGGGCTTTCTGCCCAGCAAATGTTCGATGTCCAAAATCTTGGCGGCTTCCTTCACGCGGCGATCAATCTCCGTCTTGGGCGTCTTGCGCAGCTTCAGGCCAAACGCCATGTTGTCATAGACCGTCATGTGCGGGTACAGCGCGTAGTTCTGGAACACCATGGCAATGTCGCGGTCTTTGGGCGCGACGTCGTTAACCAGCTTATCGCCGATGTAGAGTTCGCCCTCGGAGATCTCTTCGAGGCCAGCGACCATGCGCAGCGTTGTGGACTTGCCGCAGCCCGAGGGGCCGACCAGCACGATGAACTCTTTGTCTTCGATGTCCAGATTGAAGTCACTGACGGCCGTGACTCCGCCTGCGTAGATCTTATAGATGCCCTTGAGCGTAACGCTTGCCATGACATAATCCTCCTCAATGTTGATCGTGAAACACCACAAAGGTTAAGAAGTAGTATATTGATTATACTGAATGCGTTTCAAAAATACCAGCCCTATTAGTCACAAAAATGATGTTATGCTTTTGTGGTTATAGCATAGGTTAGTGCTGGAAGCCCATATATCCAAGCATTGTTGGATCACTTCTGAACCCGCGGTTTAGTTCAGGGCGTCCAGCGGCAGCCCGAAACTGGGCATGAATTCTTGCATAAAATCGGTCACTTCCGGCAGGTTTATCGCCTCGATTTCGGATCGAATCGCGCTTTTCGCGCTTTGAAATTCCGCGTTGCCATAACCGATTTCCTCCACGCACTTGAGGTACGCGGAGATTTTGTCCGCCGCCTTCACCAGCCGCCATTCAATGCTCTGCTCATCTGGGAACAGCAGCGGTTCGTAGGCGGACTGCAGATCCTCGGGCAGATAGCTGAGCAGCTTGCCGGAAGCCACGCGCTCAATGTGCTTGAAGGCGTCCTTGATTTCCGGGTTGAAGTACTTAATCGGCGAAGCCAGGTCTCCCGTGATCACCTCGGCGGCCTCGTGGAAGACGGCGTATTCCAGCAGCCGCCCCATGTCCACATCGTCATGGTGACGCTGCGCGCGCAGCTCGCCCAGCGCGTGGGCGATCATCGCCACCAGCAGCGAGTGCTCCATGTCGTTCTCCTCGTGGGTGCTCCTGCGAAGGCCCCAGCGCTTGATGTGTTTCATGCGCGCCATATAGGCCAGAAAGTGGCTTGACATCTTGGGTGCGCTCCTTTATAATCAAAGTTGCAGATACCGCTGGGGGCGCCGGATTCGGCTGAGATGAATGGTTTTGAACCGTTCGGTCCCTTGGAACCTGATGTGGGTAATCCCACCGTAGGGAAGCGATAAGCCGTTCATCCAAGGGCGATAACTCCCCCATTGGTTCGGCTTTCATCTTCCCGCATGTGCGCGACAGCACATGCGTTTTTTGTATGCGGCGTTCCGTCGCATCGGCGCGAATTCATCAACGCAAATTGAGGAGGGGTTTACAATGGACTGGCTGACCGGAACTTTCGCAAAGAAGATGCTTGGAACGCCATGGTATGTCTGGATGATCGTCGCGCTGCTTATCGCGCTGTTCTTTGCGCTGACTCGCTTGGGCAAGCGCGAGCAGTGGAACAGCAAGCGCATCGCCTATGCCGCCATGTGCATAGCGGTCGCGTTCGTGCTGTCATGTCTGCGCCTGTACAAAATGCCCAGCGGCGGCAGCATCACTCCGTTGAGCATGCTCCCCATCATTCTGTTTTCGCTGGCGTTCGGACCGTCACAAGGGGCGCTCGTGGGGTGCGCCTATGGACTGCTGCAATTGCTTCAGGATCCCACCGGCGCCATCCATCCGATTCAGATCCTGATTGACTTTCCGCTGGCCTTTGCGGCGCTGGCGCTGGCTGGGTTCGCCGCAAAACTGCCGCTGGAAAAGTTCTGGAAACTGCCGCTGGCCGTCGTGTTCGCGGCGCTTGGCCGTTACGCACTGGCCGTGCTGTCCGGCGTGGTGTTCTTTGGCGCCAATGCGCCGGCTGGACAGCCCGTGCTGCTCTATTCGCTGCTGTACAATCTCACATATCTCGGCCCGGACGCGCTGCTGTGCTTAGGATGCGCGCTGTTCATCCCAGCCATCGCGCGATTGGTTAAATTGCTCAATCCTCAGGCGGAATAGCACCAAGCGACACAAACGCCCCAGTTGTGGTATCCACCGCGACCGGGGCGCTTTTTATACCGCCAAAGCAGAGTCACTTTGACTGCCCTTTTCTTTCGGGGTGAAGCCAGGCCTTCTCCCTGCCGCCGTGGCGGCAAATGATGATTCGCGCCACGGAACACCGACCGAGGGCCGCAAACGCATGGTGTGGAATCAGAAAATAGTCCCGCCGAGGCTGCCCTTACAGCAAATACTCCGTCTTGCGTTCCGGCCGGGTTTTCATTTCCTCCCGCTTCGCGGTGTGGACGTCGCTGTCGTAGCCCATCACGGCGTAGGCGGCGAGCTTGCTCTCCTCCACGCCGGGCTGGTTGAACGCGTCAATGTTCAGCAGCGCGCCCGTATAGGCGGTGACCAGCTGGAAGAAGTACAGCAACTGGCCGACGGTGTTGGCGTCGACAGTGGGCAAGGTGATCGTCTGGTTCATGCGGCCCGCCTTGTAGAGCGCGTATTCGGTGCCCGCGCGCTCGGCCTCGATCAGCTGGTTGTGGCTCATGCCGCCCAGAAACGCGATGGACGGCACATCCTCGCAGCCGTGCGGGATGGGCGTCTTGGCGCGGAATTCCTCCACTTTAATGAAAGTGATCACTTTGTCATAGGGGCCTTCGCTGAACAGCTGCAGCTGGCTGTGCTGGTCGGTCACGCCCAGCGCCTTAACAGGCGTCTGGCCTACATTGCACGGTTTGCCGTCCAGCGTAACGTTCTTGCCCAGGCTCTCCGCCCACAGCTGGGCGTACCAGTCGGCGATCAGCTTCAGTGAATCGGCGTATGGCAGCATCACCGAGATGTTGCAGCCTTTTTTCTGCATGGCGATGTACATCAGCGCGGCATCCAGCAGCGCCGGGTTCTTCGCGATGTCAGCGGTCTTGCAGCGCTCGTCCATGTCACGCGCGCCGTCGAGCAAGCCCTGAATGTCGATGCCGCATACCGCGGCCGCCAGCAGGCCCACCGGGCACAGCTCGGAGAATCGGCCGCCCACGCCGTCTGGGATGTTGAAGGTCTCATAGCCCTCTTTCCTGGCGATATTGATGAGAAAACCTCTGGTTTCGGACGTGGTGATGATGATGTGCTTTTTGTAGCCCTCCCCCACGGCCTTCTTTAGCTGATCCAGCACGATCAGGTACTGGCTCATGGTCTCCGCAGTGCCGCCGGATTTTGTGATGACGTTAAAACAGGTGGTGCGAATATCGATCACATCCAGCAAAGCAGCCATGCGCTCCGGGTCGATGTTGTCTTCAATATAGAGTTTCGGGCCGCCGCGCTTTTCTTTGGGCAGCTCGTTGTAATGCTGGTGGTTCAGCGCCGCCTGCACCGCCGCCGGGCCTAGCGCAGAGCCGCCGATGCCGAGCACCACAAAGCTGTCAAACGAATCGCGCACGCGCGCCGCGCTCTTGCGCATCGCGGCCACAGCGTCATCTTGGTTGTAGGGCGAGTCCATCCAGCCCTGCATCCCCTTGCCCCTGTTGGCCTCGACTTTGGCGTGGGCCGCGGTAACTTCAGGAATCAGCGCGCGGACTTCGCGCGGATCAATGCCATGTTGCCCCAGGTAATCGCTCATCATGTGGTTGACATCCAGTCGAATCTGCTTGCTCATCTGGAAACCCCTCCTATTCGCTTTTCTATTATAGAAGAAGATTGTTAATTCTTTTGCAATGATGCCATGTATTTCATTTGCATTCCGTCGTGTGTATGTGACACAATGTGCATGTGGGCAATTTCGCCCTCATAGCATGAACGGAAGGCGGGTGATCAGGATGCGCGCACTGAAGCTGACGTCACTGGTCTCGCTGGTGCTGGCTGCCGGCGTGCTTCTGATGCTGCGGTTGTCGGACACCTACGCCCGTTTTTTGGCCGAGTGGCTGTCCGTGCCGGCTGGCCGTTTTCTGTCGAACCTCACCGCAAAGGTCAGCTTCCCGGTCGGTGAAGCGCTGGCGCTGCTGCTTGGGGCGCTGGTGTTGACTGGATTGGTGCGGGCGGTCGTGCTTTGCGTGACAAGCAGGGCGCTCACGCCTATGGGCGCTTATGCCGCAGGGCTGTGCGCGACCATATCGATTTTGATGCTCAGTTATGCGGTGCTGTGGGCGCCGATGTACCATGTGCCTTCGCTGGGCGAGCGGATGGGGCTGACGATTGACACGCAATTCGGCCTGGGTGAGCTGGTGGCGCTATGCGAGGACCTGACAGCCGAGGCCAACAGGAGCGCGCTTTCCGACATCCCTGCGGATCTTAGCGCGCTGCCCCAGACCACCCAGAGGCATCTGGTGGAGACGGGCGTCGGAGGCGCCATGCCCCAGCCGGTTAAACTGGCGCGCTATCCTGAGCTGTTCAAGGCGCTCGGGCTGGCGGGCGTGTACATCCCCTGGACGGGCGAGGCGCTCATCAGCGGAGACGAGCCTCCGCTGTCGATGCCGTTTCTGGCAGCCCACGAGAGCGCGCACCAGATGGGCTACGCCCGGGAAGACGAAGCCAATTACATCGCTTATCTCGCCTGCATGAAAGGCACTGGGCACGAGCGCTACTCAGGATCGATGTACGCGCTGTATTACGCCATGGAAGCGCTTCACGATGCCGACACAGTCGCCTGGATGGCCGCGCGCGAGGGTATGAGCAAGCAAGTGGCCCGTGATTACTACCGCATGAACGGGCTGCGCAGCGCCGAGGCTCCTGGTTTCGTACAGTTCAGGCAGCAAGCCATGGCGGCTTTCTGGCGGATTAGCCGGCAGACCGAGCCCCGAAGCTATGGAGATATGGTGCAACTGCTGCTGGCGCAGCGGCGATTGGAGAAATGAAAAGCGGCAAGGGCCACAGCCCTTGCCGCCTGCCGCTTCACTCATCCCTTAACGATAACGGCCAGCAACACGACTTCGTCTTCCCCCACGTTCTGGACGGAATGGCTGTGACCGCTGGGCGTGACCAGCACATCGCCGACAGTCAGCGTGGCTTCTTGGTCGTCATCCCGCATTTTCGCGGTGCCTTGCAGGACATAAAACAGTTCAGTCTCTCCTTCGTGCATGTGGTAGCCGATGGAGCTGCCTTTGCCGATGGTGATCTTCTTGAACAGCTGCAGGCTTTCGGGCAGCTGCCCACCCACAAGTTCTGTCAGTGTCGCATGACCCTCGCCGCCACGCATTTTTTCGCGCATTTCATCCACCTGTTGGCTTTTTCTGGTGATCATGGTTCCATCTCCTCCCGGTTTCTCTCATAAATCAGCCGCAACCCTTTCAGGGTGAGCAGTCCGTCCAGCTCGTCAATCGCGTCCGTCTGGTCGGCAATCAGCAGCGCCAGCCCTCCGGTGGCGATGACCTTCGCGCCCGGCGCGCCGATTTCCTCTTTCATCTTGGAGATTAGGTAGGTCACCATACCCACATGGCCATGGATGATGCCCGACTGCATGTTGGTGATGGTGTTTTTGCCAATCACGCGCTCAGGCCGGATCAGCTCAAACTTGGGCAGCTTGGCCGTTTTTTCGACCAGGTATTCGCTCGTGAGCTTCAGCCCGGGACAGATCGCGCCGCCCAGGAACTCGCCCTTTTCTGACACCACGCCAAACGTGGTCGCCGTGCCAAAGTCGATGTAGATGCACGGTCCGCCGTACTGTTCAAACGCCGCCACCGCGTTGGCAATGCGGTCGGAGCCGAGCTCGCGCGGGTTGTCATACTTAATGTTGATGCCGGTTCTGATGCCGGGGGCGACCATCATCGGGCTGTGGTCAAAGTAGTTGCGGCACATGTGCTCAATGGTGAAATTGATCTGGGGCACCACCGACGAAATCGAGATGCCCTCGATGCCCTTTGGGTCGATTTTGTTGTAGTTCAGCAGGTTGATCAGCAGCATGCCGTACTCGTCGGATGACATGTCGCGGTTGGTGGCCACGCGAAAGTAGCCAATCATCAGCTCGTCTTCAAACACGGCGCACTTTACGTTGGTGTTGCCGATATCCATCGTGAGAATCAAGGCGTTATCCCTCATTTCGCTTGTAGATCTTGTCAAGCGCCGTCATGACCGCCACCGAGATCAGCGCCGCCGAAACACACTCCACTGGGCAGTTGGCCGCCAGCGCCCAGATGGAGGCATAGCTCGCGCCCTCAGCCGCGCCTGGGTTCAGCGCCAGATTGATCGAGAAGGCGCTCAGCGTAAACAGCGTATTAAACAGCGCGCCAGACACGGCTGCTATGGTGTATTGGAGCTTTTTTTTGCCTGGAAACAGCTTTCGAGACAGCAGCAGAACCGCGTAGCACGCGGGCGCGATCAGCAGGCGCGGCAGCACCGAGATCAAGGGGTTTTGGAGCATGGGCGAATAGATGCTGGCAGGCTGGGTTGTGTTCTTAAACAGACTCGCCAGCCCGAACATTCCCCCGAGCACGGTGCCCACGCCCAGTCCCTCCATCAGCGTTCCGACGATCATCGGGATGTGCACAAAGGTCATGCCGAGGCCGAAGAATGGAATGGTGAAACCGATGGGTGTGAGTGTGAGCAACCAGATGATGGCCGTGAGCATGGCGGTGGTGGTGAGTTTTCGAATGCGCGTCAAAGTGCCGGATCTTTCCATGATTGTTTCCCTCCGTTCGAGTTCGTTTGCGATACCCGACGATTTCCAGTTGCCCAAGATAAGGTTCCGGTTCGGCTCGTGCGATGCCGACCATACACACATTATACCGCTATACCACATCAAAGAAACTGCGTTTCTGTAAAATTCCGGCGGAAGCGCTGTTTCGGGAATTTTCAGCCATTTAGGGGTGCCCGCTGGCGTGAGATGCAGCCGCAGGTGTTGTCCCAACCGCCCGGCGCTGAAGGACGCTGTTCATCGAATCCGGGGCGACGGACTCACAACCAGTGCTCAATGAGCGCATCGCATTGTGTTATGGTGCCCAGAGCCGCTAAGGACCGTTTACGTGAATCGAGCGGATGGATGCGGAAAAGAGCGCCAGGACAGAAACACGATTCTGCCGCTGGCGCATGACTCCCGACTGTGCTATACTGAACGCAAGATGCGAAATGGAAGGGTGATTCGGCATGGGCTGCAATTGTGAAAACTGCGGTGGACGCACGCTGGGACTGCATCACATTGGCGTGATGGTGAGGGACATTGAGGCGTCAAAGGCGTTTTATCTGGGCACGCTGGGCTTCTCCCTGATTGACGAGGCCGACAACAATGGCGCCAAGCTGGCGCTGATTGGCGTGGGCAGCTGCGTGATCGAATTGATACAGCGCCCGGATCATGAGCCGCGCCCGGCGGGCATCATCGACCACATCGCCATCGCGGTGGAGGACATTGACACGCTGGTGTGCAAGCTGATCGAAAAGCAGGTCGTTTTTGAGACCAACGCGATCGGCGTCTTCCCCCATCTGTTTGGTGGGCTGAAGAACATCTTCTTCGCCGGGCCGGACGGTGAGCGGCTGGAATTCTTCGAACCGATCTGCTAAGTGGCGCAAAAAGAACGAGGATGCAGATGATTCTGCATCCTCGCTTTATCGGCAGGATTCGTAACCACAGGCGGAAAACTCTTTGATAAGCGCCTAATCTTCTTCCGGTTCCTCGCTGAACACCTTGGCGATGGGCACATTGTCGTTGTCCATGGGCCGCGCCTCAACAGTCTGATTGCAGTGCGGACACACGTACATCTGGTTGTCCTCATCTTCATAGGCATCCACGCAGAACATGCCGTGGCACTTCGGGCAGATGCACCCGACATACATGCTCGCGCCATCGTCGTCCCGGTCGTCATCAAAGTACTCAACCAGGTCCTCGTCGTCTTCCTCGTCTTCGAAGTCGTCATCGTCCTCGTCGTCTTCGTCTTCGTCATCGTAGTCGAAGTCGTCATCCCAGTCCTCGAGCTCGGACAGGTCGTCGTCGATGCTCTCCACGTAGTCGTTCAGCTCATCGAACGCCTCGTGCAGCTCGTCGATTTCCTCCACCGCTTCGGCCAGCACGTCGATCAGCTGTTTGATCAGCCGCCCCTCATTTGTGCCATCCTCGACCTTGAGCCCTTCCGCCAACCCACGAAGATAAGAAACCTTGTCGCTCAGATTGCTCATGTGCCTACCTCCTTTTCAAGCGTGGACCAGGGTTGCCTGTTGGCGCATCTCATTTACGCGCGGGACATATACTCACCCGTGCGGGTGTCGATGCGCAGCACGTCGCCGGTCTCGATGAACAGCGGCACCTGCAAGGTATAGCCGGTCTCGAGGGTGGCGGGCTTGAACGTGGTGGATGCTGTATCGCCCTTAAAGCCGGGCTCGGTGTTGGTCACCTCAAGCTCCACGAAGTTGGGCGGGGCCACCGAGAACGCCGCTCCCTTGAAGAAGCGCACGGTGACGTTGGTGTTTTCCTTTACATAGGGGATCGCGTCCTCCACCTGCTCGTGCGTCAAGCCCATCTGCTCGAAGTTCTCAAGATCCATGAAGTAATACAGGTCGCCATCGTTGTACATATACTGCATTTCTTTGGTCTCGATGTGCGCCTTGGGCATCGTGTCGTTGGGATTGAACGTGCGCTCCAGCACCGCGCCGGTCATGACGTTCTTGATCTTGGTGCGCACAAAGGCCGCGCCCTTGCCCGGCTTGACGTGCTGGAAGTCGACGATCGTCCACACGCCGTTGTCCATCTCAAAGGTGATGCCGTTCCTGAAGTCGCCTGCGGTAATCATGAATGGGTTCCTCCTAAATATAGTGTGCTATATAGTGATCAGCGCTCTGTCTGCTGTAATCGGGTTCGTGTAGCCGGATTCGGTGATGATGGCCATGTCCTCAATGCGGCAGCCCCCGAGGCCCGGGATGTAGATGCCAGGCTCGACGGTCACCACATGCCCTGGAACCATCACGTCCTCGCTCGCCATGCGGAAGCTGGGTTCCTCATGCACCAGCAGCCCCACGCCGTGTCCCAGCGAGTGCCCGAACGCGCCTGGGTACTTCGCGTCGATGAGATCCCGCGCGGCCTTGTCCACATCTTTTCCGACCGCTCCCGGCCGAATGGCCTTAAAGGATTCGGTTTGCGCCAACAGCACGGTGTCGTAGACGTCGCGAAGTTCCTTGCTGATTTTGCCAATGGCCAAGGTGCGCGTCATGTCGCACTTGTAACCATCCACCTGCGCCCCGAAATCCAGCGTAAGCAGCTCGCCTTTTTGAATGGGGCGGTCCGACGGCACCGCATGCGGCAGCGAGCCGTTCGGGCCGGCGCAGGCGATGGTTTCAAACGCGGCCGCCTCGGATCCGAGCCGCATCATGGTGTAGTCGAGCGCCAGCTGCACCTCGCGCTCGGTCATGCCTGGCTTGATGACGCCGAGCAGCTCGTCAAACGCCTTGCAGGCGATGACAGCGGCCTGCTCGATCTTCTGGATCTCAGAGGCGTCTTTAACTTTGCGCAGCGCTTCGGGCAAGCATTGGAGCGGCAGCAACTCAATGCCGGCCAGCTTCTCCTTAGCGGTGTCGAAGTCCAGAACGGTGGTGGCGTCGGCCTCAAACGCCAAGCAGCTCAGGCCGCGCGCGTCCACCAGTCTTTTCAGCAGATCCGGCTGGCGGATGCCATTGCCTAGGCGCTCCACCGGGCAATCGGGCGACTGGCGCTCGGCCTGCTCAATGTACCTGAAATCGGTCAGAATCACGCATTCGCCGTCGGCGATGAACAGCGCGCCCTCACCGGTAAACCCAGACAGGTATCGAATGTTTTCCGGCTTGACGATCCACGCGGCTTTCAGCCCATTGTGTTCCATCAACGCAAACAGCTTGTCACGGCGACCCATGGAGACATCCCCCATTTCATTGCATACACTATATTTTAACACATCGAGTGCTCGAATACCAGAAAAGATTCTGCAAATTCTGCAAAGCCGTGCACATCCCTTGACAGAAGCTGGCCAATGCGCGATACTGTGCGTGAGAGAGGTGATTTGCCCCATGAAAAAGATACTTTGGTTGTTGGTTGTGATGCTGTTGCTTGCTCCGGTTTGCGCGCAGGCACAACCGGAAAAACCGGTCATTTTCGGCGACTTCGAAGTCGAGGACATCTATGGCGAGGCGCGGGATCAGACCCTGATCACAGGCGCAAAACTCAGCTTCATCAATGTCTGGGGCACATATTGTGGCCCGTGCATCGAGGAGATGCCCTTCCTGGCAGAGCTGGCCGAGGAATACAAGGATGAGGTGCAGTTCATCGGCATCGTGTGCGACGTGCGCAGCTACGGCGGTGAGGCGGATCCCGACCTGCTGAAGCTGGCGGTGCAAATCGCCGATGAAACCGGCGCCAGCGCCTATCCTCACCTGATTCCCAACGACGCCATGATCGAGCGCGTGCTGGGCGGCATTCAGGCCATTCCCACCTCGTTCTTCTTGGATGCGGAGGGGCGGCAGGTGGGCAGCGCGGTCGTCGGCTCCAATGGCAAGGAAGACTGGATGAGGATCATCGACGAGGCGCTGGCCCAGGTGGAGGGCTGAGATTCAACCGCACAACAACCCCTTCGTTCGCTAAGCGGGCGAGGGGGTTGTTGTCATATTCCCTATTCCGAGCCGTAGCTCTCGTCATCCGGCAGGCTCCAATCCGGCTCTTGAACCGGCTCGACGATCTCGTGCACAAAGGCTTCGAACTGCTTGGGCGTACCGTAGAACACGTTCATGTCGATGAACCGCTCCCGACCCTTGTAACCGGGCAGCGTTTCGCGATCCTTGTATTGCCAGAAGGTCCAGCGGGCCTTGTTGGGCAGGCTGGGCGCCTTGATCACGCTACGAATCCACAGCGGGTATCCCTCGTAGCGCCCCCTGATGTACGCCAGATAGGTTTCGCTGGTGGCGTACAGAATCGGCTTTTTTCCGTAATGCGCGGTCAACCGACCGAGCAGCGCGTCCAGAATCGGGAACACCGACTGGGCGTGTGGAGGCGACTTTCTGTGATCACCGTACAGCTCAATGTCCACCACCGGCGGCATCATGTTTTCATCCCTGGGCACGGCGGCGATGAAATTCTCCGCTTGGGTGAATCCGGAACTATCGAAGCTAAAGAAGTGGTAGAAGCCCAGCATCAGTTCTGTTTTTTGGGCGTTTTGCAGGTTCTGTTCCAGCATTGGATCCACATGGCCGCTGCCTTCCGTGGCCTTGATGAACGCAAACTGAATGTCTTGCGCGGCCAGCGTCTGCCAGTCGATGTCGCCCTGGTACTCGGACACGTCCACGCCGCGCACCGGGAAGTCTGCGCGCGATGGGTTGTTAAACCACAACACGCCATTGCTGAACAGGTGAAAAACGCCCGCCAGGCAAAGCAGGACCAGCCCCAGCATGAACAACAGGATAATCTTCTTCATGACAACCCCACATTGGCAATCGCTGCCTATCCGACGCATGGCATGTCCATCTTGTTCAATAACTCGTTTTGCGGCATTAGAATGGCATCATTCCCTATGGAAAGACTCGTCAAACAACACGCGCAGCGTTTTCGCGCCCGCGTCCAGCGCACAGCGCGCGCCCAACGGCAGCGTCAGCGAAGGCTGGCAATGCCCGGCACGCAACCCGAGCAGTGTAGGCTTCCCGAACGGCTCCACCACGTCCCGGATGATTTCTCTGAGGCTCAGCCCAAAATCCGGGTATTCAATCGGGCAATCGGTGAACTGGCCGAACACCACGCCCGCGCAATCGCGAAACAACCCGGCGCTGGCAAGCTGCGTCAGCAGATGGTCCAAATGGTAGGTCTTTTCCCCCACTTCTTCCAAAAACAGAATCTTCCCCCGCGCGTCCAGCGCCCAGGGCGTCCCGCATAGCCCGGCGATCAGCGTCAGGTTGCCACCCGCAAGCAATCCTTCCGCCGCGCCTGCCGTGACGGTTTCCGTATCATAGCCGGTCGGGTTTTCCAAGAACCCATCCACCGGCCGCATCAGCATGTTGCGCAGGTGTTCCATAGAAAACGGGTCGAAGGACTCCCCGATCCAGTCCGAAACGGGCATCGGACCATGGAAGCTGGCCAAGGCGCACTTCTGCAGCAGCGCCACGTGCAGCGCCGTCACATCGCTGTACCCGAGGAAAGGCTTGGGATGCTTTTTTATGTTATCATAGTCCAGCATCGAGAGGATCCGGGGCGCGCCGTAGCCGCCGCGGATGCAGAAGATGCCCTCTACTTCGTCATCCGCAAACATGCGGTTGATATCCAGCGCGCGCACATCGTCTGTCCCGGACAGGTAGCCGCGCACCTGTCCGCAGCTCTCTCCCAGCTTGACATGAAAGCCTTGCGCTTTCACGGCGTCGATGGCCCGACCCAGCCCGTTTTCGCTCCGAATCGCCCCGGACGGCGCGATCAAGCCCACCGTCGCGCCCTGGCGCAGCGGACGGGGATATTGTATCTTCATCTGTTGCATAGCACATCCATCACAAGCGCGGCTTGCATCGCCACGCCGATTTTTAGGCAGCCTTCGTCCAGCGAGAACCCGGCGCTGTGCAGCGGTGCAAACCCGCTCTTTCCAGGCGGCGTGCAGCCGATGTGGTAAAACGCACCCGGCGCTTCCCGGTTAAAATAGCCGAAGTCCTCGCCGCCCATGCTGGGAGCCTGTTTCACACGCGCGCTGTTCGTCCCGAGCAGACGCGCCGCCGTGTCGAGCACGCGCTGGGCGCACGTCTCGTCGTTGACAAGCGGGCAGTAGCCTTCCTGAATCTCCACCTTTGCCTCGCAGCCCATCGCCCGCGCGGCGCCCTCGGCTGCCTCCTTCGCTCGTCTGTGGAGCAGCGCGCGCACTTCGGGCGTGGCGGCCCGGATGGTGCCCTGCATGGTCACCTCGCCACAAAGAATGTTGCTGGCTTGGCCGCCGCGAATCTGGCCGATGGAAATCACCGCACTCTGAAGCGGCGAGACGTTGCGCGACACCACCGTGTGCAGCGCCGTCACTGCCTGCGCCGCGGCGAGGATGGCGTCCGCCCCCTGGTCGGGATACGCGCCGTGTCCGGACTTGCCCTCAATCGTGATCTTCAGCCCATCCGTCGAGGCGTTCAGCGTGCCCGCCCGGGTTTCGATCGCCCCTACCGGCAGGTACGGCTGCACGTGCAGTCCGAACACCTCATCCACACCGCGCATCGCCCCAGACTCAACCATGGGCAGCGCGCCGCCATCGGTCTCCTCTGCGGGCTGGAACAGCAGCACAACGCTTCCGCATAGCGCCTGTCTCACCTCGCCCAGCAGCCGCGCCGCGCCCAGCAGAATGGCCGTGTGCGCATCGTGGCCGCAGGCGTGCATGTAGCCCTCGTTCCTGGATCTGAACGGGCAGCTGTCCGGCTCCAGCACCGGCAGCGCATCGACATCAGCCCTCAGCGCCACCGTCTTTCCAGGTTTTCCACCCTCGATGCGCCCGATTACCCAAGTGCGATTGGTGGTGGTCGGGATACCCAGCGCATCCAGGGTTTTCAGAATCAGCGCCTGCGTCTCCAGCTCCTGAAACCCGGGTTCCGGACACTGGTGCAGCGCGCGGCGCAATTCAATCAGCCAGGGTTCGAGCGCATCTACGCGCCGGAGCAGCTCCTTGTCGGTCATAGATTCACCTCGTTGCAGGCGGTGAAGTAGCTCGCGATGGACATCGGCTTCCCATCCCGCATATAGATTCTTGGCACCCGGCGCGAAATGCGGGACAGGCAATCGTTGCGGTTCAGTCCCTGCCAGGCGGCATACTCGTCGATCGGGATCGAGTCGCCCAGCAGCGTGGCCACATCGCCTGCCTGCGCGCACGGAATATCCGTCACGTCCACCATCATCTGATCCATGCTGACAATGCCCAGCACCGGCGCCCGCTTCCCGCGAATCTGAACATATCCGGTGTTGACCTGCCGCACACAGCCGTCCGCGTACCCGGCGCTGATGGTGGCCACGACGGAATCCCGCACCAGCGGGTTTTCATCGTCATAGCCGATGTAAGCGCCTTGGGGCAATTGGCGAACCTGCGCCACGCGGGCCTTTAGCGCCGCGATTTGTTCGCAGCCCGACCCGGCATAGCCTTTGGGTTTCACGCCATACAGCCACGCCCCCAGCCGCACGCCGTCCAGGTGCGCTTCAGGATAGCGCACCATGCCAATGCTGTCCAGTGCATGCAGCGCCGCGCCCTGAATTCCTGCTTTTCGGAGCGCATCCAGCTGCACAAGATCGGACGCGCGATCACGCAGCGCCAGGTGTGTGAACATGCCTTCAACCTTGATATCGGGCAGCCCGCCCGCACGGCACATTGCATCCGCATTGTCAAACCCAATCCGGTTCAACCCTGTGTTCAGTTTCAGGTGCACGCGTGCCGGTTTCCCAAGGCGTGCCGCCACGTCACTCAATGCCTCGGCTTGTTCTGCGCTGAACAGCGCCAAAATCAGTCCGGCCTCCACCGCTTCTTGCAGCGCAACCCCTATGGACGGCCCCATGACCAGCACGTCGGCCGCGGGCAGCGCGGCCTTCAGCTCCAGCCCTTCGTCCACCGTGGCGACCGCCAGCAGCGAAAGCCCCATGGCAAAAAGACGCCGCGCCACCGGCACAGCGCCCATGCCGTAGGCGTTTCCCTTCAGCACCGGGATCAGCAGCTTTCCGTTCAGCAGGGCGCGGGCCGATTCCACGTTCCGCGCCAGCGCGTCCAGGTCGATTTCAGCCCAGCATCGCGAGGTGGCCGACTCACAATTCATGATCTTTCTAGCTCCCGCTGGTAGCGCTCCAGCTCCGCCCCGCTGCCGCGCACAAAATGGCCGGGCACAAGCTCTGCCCACTCGGTCTGCGCGTCAGACGCAAGGTTCGAGGGATCAAACACAACCAGCTGCTTCTCCCGCTCGGACGCCGGGTCGGGCATCGGGATGGCCGACAACAGCGCCTGGGTGTACGGGTGCAGCGGGTTCTTAAACAGCGCCTCTGTCTCAGCAAGCTCCACGAGCAAGCCCTTGTGAATCACGGCGATCCGGTCACAGATAAATCGCATCACGGACAGATCATGCGAAATGAGCAGATACGTCAGCCCGCGCTCGCGCTGGAGCTGCGCCAGCAGGTTCAGCACTTGCGCGCGGATGGACACGTCCAGCGCCGAGATCGGTTCGTCGGCGATGATGAATTCGGGTTGCATGATCAGCGCCCGCGCGATGCCGATGCGCTGACGCTGGCCGCCGGAAAACTCGTGCGGGAAGCGGCTCATGAACTCGGGCAGCAGGCCCACGTCCATCAGCGCCTTCGCGACTTGGTCGGCGCGCTCCTCGGGGCTCAGCTTGCGCTGATTCATCAGCCCTTCAGCCACGATGTATTCCACCTTGGCGCGCTCATTCAGGCTGGCCATGGGATCCTGGAAAATCATCTGGATTTTGCGGGTAACTTCTCGGTCCAGCGCCGCGTCGATCTTGCCGTCGATACGCTGGCCGCCAAATGTGATCTCGCCGCCGCTGGTCTCGTTGATGCGTATGATGGCGCGGCCGATGGTGGTTTTGCCCGATCCGGACTCGCCCACCAGCCCGAAGGTCTCGCCGCGATGGATGTCAAAGCTGACGCCGCGCACCGCCTCAAACGGCGCGCGCTTTTTCCCGAACCGCACGCGCAGATCGCGCACGC
>JAVBQA010000048.1:0-76518 GCA_031549325.1 Eubacteriales bacterium
AAACGCGGATGACGCGCCGGAAACATACGAGCAGACCAGCCCCGTAGGGCGCAACCTCGACGGCTATCGCATCGGGTTTGACGCGGGCGGCAGTGACCGCAAGGTCTCGGCGGTGGTGGAGGGCGAAGTGGTGTTCTCCGAGGAAGTCGTCTGGCAGCCCACCGTCAATCCCAACCCCGACTACCACTACGAGGGCATCGTGTCCGCGTTCAAAACCGCCGCTGCCCACATGCCGCGCGTGGACGCGATCGGCGTCAGCTCGGCGGGCATCTACGTGAACAACCGCACCATGGTGGCCTCGCTGTTTCGCGGCGTGCCCAAGGATCTGTTCGAACAGAAGATCAAGGACATCTACCTGCGCGCCGCCAGGGAGATCGGCGATGTGCCGGTGGCTGTGGCCAACGACGGCGACGTGTCCGCGCTGGCCGGCGCCATGGGCATGGACGTGAACAACCTGCTGGGCCTTGCGATGGGCACCAGCGAGGCGGGCGGCTTTGTGGACGAGGACGGCAGCATCACCGGCTGGCTGAACGAGCTGGCCTTTATGCCCATCTCCGCCGACGAGGGCGCAAACCAGGATGAGTGGTCGGGCGACATCGGTTGCGGCCGCGTGTTCTTCAGCCAGGACGGCGTGATCTACCTGTCCGAAACCGCCGGGATCGACCTGTCAAAGGGGACCACCCAGGCTGAGCGCCTCAAGATCACCCAGGCCCTGATGCAGCAGGACGACCCGCGCGCCCAGGAGGTCTACCGGAACATGGGGTGCTACCTGGGCCACGCCGCGCCGCTGTACGAGGATTTGTACGGCATGGGCTACATCCTGTTGCTTGGGCGCGTGATGTCGGGCAAGGGCGGCGATTTGATCGTTGCCGAGGCCGAGCGCGTGATGAAAGACGAGTATCCGGACTGCAAGGTCAAGCTGCTGCTGCCCGACGAAAAGACCCGCCGCGTGGGGCAGTCTGTGGCGGCGGCGAGCTTGCCGGAGATCCGGTAGGGGAGCGGTTGGGGCTCCGCCCCAAGCAACGCCAGGGCGCGATGCCCTGAACCCCGGATCGGGCGCACATTGTGCGCCCGATCTGTTATAAAGACAGGGGGAGATGAGCAAATGGAAATCCGGCCGTATGAGCGCGCGGCGCAGTACTGGGAGACCGACCAGATGGGCGTGATCCACCATAGCAACTACATCCGCTGGTTCGAAGAGGCCCGCGTGCACATCCTGAACGCGGCGGGCCTGCACTACGCCGAGATGGAGCGGGACGGGGTTTTGCTGCCTTTGCTGAGCGCGTCCTGCGACTACATCAAGCCCACCCGCTTTGGCGATACCGTGCGCATTGAGGCGCGCGTGGCCGACTTCATTAGCACCCACGGCATCCGCTTCGCGGTGAACTATGTGGTGCGGGACGCGCGGTCCGGCCAGATCAACGCCACCGGCCAAACCCGCCACTGCTTCACCGACAAGGAATTGCGCATACTGCGCGTCAAGCGCGACCATCCGCAGATCTACGGCATGTTTGCCCGGATGGAACGGGAAGGACAAGCCGAATAGGGGAGCGGATGACTGATACCACCCTCCGGGGGGATGGGGGTCACAGACCCCGCCAAAAGGAGACGAGCCCTGCGTCATTTCTGAAGCGCAGGGCTCGTCTCCTAGCGAAAGGGATTTACTTTGCTGCGGGCGCGTTGCACTTTGTGCAGCGTTTATACGCCCGGTTCAGCGCGGTCTCGAGGGTGAGTTTCATCGGGTTCTTCATGCCCGAGCAGCCGGCGGTTCTGTGGTACAGCAGGCCGGTGGGGATCACGTACACGTAGGTGCGCATCTTGGAGTCCACGCAATCCGGGCAGGGCGCGTAGTCCTTGTTCTTGGCGGTCGCCACCGACGTTTTCTTGACGTTCGACTTGCCCTTGAGCTTGTCGCAGTTCCTGGTGGCGTGGTAGTATGTGCCGCCCTTGATCAGGAAGCAGGAGATCTTGGAGTCGGCCGACCGGGTGGTGTTGTTGCTGCTGCCGCTGCTCTTCTTGAAACACACCGGGCAGCGGGTCTTGCCGGTTGCCTTTGCGTAAGCCAGCGTGATCTTCTTCGCGTTCTTGATGCCCTGGCAGGTCTTGTTCTTGTGGTAGTAGCGCCCGCCGGAGGTGGCATACGCGTAGGTCTTCATGTCGCTGGGCTTGGCCTTGCCGGTGACGCAAACCGGGCAGGCGAGCTTGCCCTTGCCCTTGGCGGAGACAAGCGTGACCTTGGACGCGTTCTTCATGCCGGAGCAGCCGCTCTTCTTGTGGTAATACCGGTTGGACGTCGTGGTGTAGTAGTAGGTGGTCTTCATGCAGACCGGGCAGGCGGTTTTGCCGTCCTTCTTGGCGGCGGCCAGCGTCACCTTTTTGGCGCCCTTCATGCCCGAGCAGTTGTTCTTGGAGTGGTAATACTTGCCCGCGCTGGTGGTGTACACGTAGGTGTTCTGGGTCTTTTTGGCGATGCAAACCGGGCAGGCGGTCTTGCCCTTCTTCTTGGCGGTGGCCAAGGTGATCTTCTTGGCGCCCTTCATGCCCGAGCAGTCGGACTTCACGTGGTAGTAAGCGCCAGCGTCTGTGGCGTAATACGTGGCGGCCGAGCTCGAACCCTTCAGGCAAACCGGGCAGGGCTTCTGGCCGCGCTTCTTGGCGGTGGCCAGCGTGATCTTTGCGGCGCCCTTCATGCCCGAGCAGTTGGACTTCGCGTGGTAATATGTGCCGGATGTCGTGGCATAGTAGGTCTTGCTGTCGCTGGTCTTGGTCGACACACAGATTGGGCAGGGCTTCTGTTTGCGCGCGGCGGCCTGGGTCTTGGTGACGCGCTGCGCGTCCTTCATGCCCGAGCAGTTTGCCTTGGTGTGGTAGTAGGTTCCGCCCGGATTGGAGTAGTACTTTATCTCGGCCTTTTTCTTGCCGATGCAGACCGGGCAGGCGGTCTTGCCCTTCGCCTTGGCGTTGGCCTTGGTGGTGCGCTTGGCGTTCTGCATGCCTGAGCAGTTGCTCTTGGTGTGGTAATACTTGCCGGTGGAGGTCATCCACAGGTTGCCGATGCAAATCGGACAGGGATCCTTGCCTTCCCTGACGGCCTGCGCCTTGGTGTAGGCCACCGCGCCCTTCATGCCGGAGCAGGTCTTGTTCACATGGTAGTTCTTGCCGGTTCTGGTGGCCCAGTACTTCGCCTTGCCCTGCTGCTGGCCCGCTTCAGCGTAGCACACGGGGCAGGGCTGCTGCCCGCGCCCCTGCGCCACGGCCAGCGTCACGCTGGTCACCGGGGTGTTGGCCGGGATGTTCGTGCATTTTTCAATCCTGTGATAGTAAGAGCCGGTGGCCGTGGAGTAGACGTTTTGAGGGGCGGCGGGGGTGTTCCCCGTGTTCCCGGTGTCGCCCGTGTTCCCCGAGTTGCCGGTATTCCCGGTGTTCCCCGTGTTGCCATTGTTGCTGGGCGGCAGGGAGGTGTTCGGAATCTGGCTCTCGGTGCCCGTGCCGCCGGGCAGCGTGGCCTCGGGGCTGGGCGTGGTGGCGGGCAGCGTGACCTGCGGTACCGTGCCCAGGTTGAAGTTGGTGGTCTGGTCCGTGCCCGCGCCGCTGTGGAACATCGCTGAGAACAGCCACACCAGCATGAGGATGAACCAGATTGCCGAGACGGCCGAAACCGCCGCCCTGACCAGAATGTCAAAGCGGTTGCGCTTCCAAAGGATCCAGATGCCCAGCGGGGGCAGCAACACCAGCAGCGCGTACATCACCCAGTCGTTCTGATATAGGAAATCGTACTTGCCCGAGTAAGGCTCGCCTTCCTCTGGTTCGCCGTACTCGCCATACTCGCCGCGCTCGGCGTCATAGTTCTGGTTGCCGCCGTAATACCGGTTGTCGTATTGGTCGTCATACTGTCCGTCATATTGGCCGTATTGCGAGCCGTAGGCTTCCTGCTGGCCGTAATAGCCCTGGCCCTGGCCGCTCGCGTATCCGCCCGAAGCGTCGGCGGCGTCAGCAGCCTGAGAAACGCCATCGCCCGGCTGATTCCTCTCGAAAGACAGCCGGTGGATGTCGCCATCCCCCCACTTGTACGCAATGCCGCGCTTGGAGAAATGCAGTTTTAGCTTGCCGAACTGCTTTGTCATTTTTTACCCACCTTCGCTAAGAGACTACCGGAAATCCCAGTAATTACCATATTATTTGAGCACATGATTAGGGTATTCTTGAATAATTGTACACCATAGTGTTACTGAAGTCAATACGTTTAAGACGAGAATCGGATGATAATGTTTCGAAAATGCCATAAATTAACACCAAATTGTAATATAAATGAAATATTTTACAGTTCTTTGCCATTGAGGACAGGGAATGGTATACTGCTGGGTAACCGACGGTGAAATCGACGCCCGGTGGCAGGCCCTCTGGCCTGTGGTCGCTTGGGCGGGCTAAACGGGGCTCTTTTCGCATAGACTCCCATGGACAAAGGAGGGAGACGCATGCGAACGGACCGCGTTGAGGATGGAGAGACCCTGGCCATGCTGGCCGCGAGACTGGGCGTGCCGGACTGCATGCTGCTGCGGGCCAACCGCGTGTTCAGCCCCGCCTGGCTGCTGCCCGGGCGCGAGATCAGCGTGCCCGAAGGCGCGTTTTGCCTGACGGACGACTTTGTGTGCCCGGTGGCGGCGATGATGATGCCCGCCCGGGAGAAAGGGCGAGATGATACAACCGATGATGCTCCGTCAGGAGGTGCTGCGCTGGTATGACGCGCGCGTGCGGCCGCTGCCCTGGCGCGGCCAAACAGATCCCTATAAAATCTGGATCAGCGAGATCATGCTGCAGCAGACCCGCGCCGAGGCGGTGATTCCGTACTACGAGGCGTTCGTGCGCGATTATCCGTGCGTGCGCGCGCTGGCCGAGGCCGACTTGCAGGATGTGCTCAAGCACTGGGAGGGGCTTGGGTACTATTCGCGCGCCCGCAACCTGCACAGTGCCGCTGCTCTTGTGACGAACCAGATGAGCTGCGAGTTCCCAAAGGAAGCAATTGGATTGCGCCGCTTGGCCGGCGTGGGGGAATATACCGCCGGCATGATCGCCTCGATCGCGTATGGCGAGGCCGCGCCCGCCATCGACGGCAACCAGATCCGCGTGCTCAGCCGCATCTTTTGGGTGGACGAGCCCGCGCGGACGGCATCGGGCATGGGGCGCATCCGGGAGCACGCCCGGGCGCTGCTGGATCCGCTGCGCCCCGGCGACTTCAACCAGGCGCTGATGGACATCGGAAGCTCGCTGTGCAAGCCGAAGAACCCGCGCTGCGAGGATTGCCCGGCGGCGGCGTGGTGCGAGGCGCGCAGGCGCGGCGAGCGGGAGCGCCTGCCCATCTTGCCCGAAAAGGCGCAAAAGCGGGTGGAGCGGCGGGGCGTGGCGGTGGTGATCGCGGACGGGCGCGCGCTGGTGTGCCGGCGGGACGGTAAGCTGCTGGGCGGGCTGTGGCAGTTCCCGAATTTTCTGAACGCGGACAGCCAGGGCGCGATCCTGGCGTGCGCCCGGGAGCTGGGTCTGGACGCGAAATGCGTAAAAAGGCTGGACGAGGTGGAGCACGTGTTCACCCATCTGATCTGGAAGCAAGCCGGATTTTTGCTGCGCGCCGGGCGGTTGGATGTTGAGGGGTACCGCTGGGCGGACAAGCTGGAGCTGGCCGCGCTGCCCATGCCCACCGCCATGGCGCGCTACCGCCAGCAGGCGCTGGAGGCGATGGAATGAAGACGACCTTGGTCGCGCTGAACGCGCAGTTTATGCACACCAACCTGGCCATCCGCCAGCTACTGCCCACGCTTTCCGGCTTCGATGTGCGGTTTTACGAGGGCTACATCAACCTGCCCTACCGGAAGATTCTGCAGGACGTCGCCCAGGGCGAGCCCGACGTGATCGGATTTTCGTGCTACATCTGGAACATCCATCTGGTGCTGCGGCTGTGCCGCGCGCTGCGGCTGGCGCTGCCCCGCGCCGTGATCGTGCTGGGCGGGCCGGAGGTGGCCGCCCGGGGCGAAGACGTGCCCGAGGCCGACTATGTGCTTGGCGGCGAGGGCGAGCTGAGCTTGGCGCCGCTGCTCGGAGCGCTCAAGCGGGGTGAACGACCGGAGGCGCCGCAGATGCCCGGCCCGCTGCCCGTTTCCCGCTGGACCGATCCCTACGCGGGCGGCGTCGCCGGGCTTGAGAACCGCATCCTCTATACCGAAACCTCGCGCGGGTGCCCGTTTGGCTGCAAGTTCTGCCTGTCGGCGGGGGAGTCCGTGCGGGCGCTGCCCGCCGAAGAGGCCGTCCGGCGGCTGACCGCCCTGGCCGACGGCGGCGCAAAGCTGATCAAGCTGGTGGACCGGACGTTTAACTTTGACAAGCGGCGGGCAAACCAAATCTGGGCGGCGCTGATCAGCCACGCGGACCGCACCGGATATCGCGGAACATACCACTTCGAGATCGGCGCGCAGCTGATCGACGGCGCGGCGCTGGCCGTGCTGGAGCGCGCGCCCGAGGGGCTGTTTCAGTTCGAGGTGGGCATCCAGTCCACCGATTCGGGCGTGCTCAAAGCGGTGGGGCGAACCGCCGCGTTTGGGGAAATCGCGGACGCCGTGCGCCGCATCCGGGCGCTTCGGAACATCCACCTGCATGTGGACCTGATCGCCGGATTGCCTGGCGAGGACATGGCGAAATTCGAGCGGTCGTTCGACGAAGTGTACGCGCTGGGCGCCGAACAGCTGCAGCTGGGCTTCCTGAAGCTGCTGCATGGGAGCGCGCTTCGGGCGGAGGCCGGGGCGCTCGGGATCGTGTTCGATCCGGACGCGCCCTACGAGGTGCTGCGCACGCGGGAGATGAGCTTTTTCGAGCTGTGTTTTCTGAAGGACGTGGAGCAGGCGCTGGATTGGTACGGCGCGCGCTACCCCGCCAGCCTGCGCTGGCTGCTGCTGACCCGCCGGCCGTTTGCGCTGTTTTCGGAGCTGGCGCGAAACCTGCGCCAGAGCGGCGTGCTGGCGCAGGAGCGGGGCGAAAAGGCCCGCGCCCAGGCGCTGCTTTCCGCGTTTGACTCGCCTGCGCTGCGCCAGCTGATCCGGCACGACCTGCTGACGCTCGGGCGGCGGCGCGATCTGCCGGATGCGCTTTGCTTCCAGGAGACCGACGAGCAGCGCGCCCTGCTGCGCCAGCGGTTCCACCCGGTGCGCGGCCAATGCGCTTTCGAGTACGACTTTGACGTGCAGGCGTTCGCCGAAACCGGCGTCGTCCAAATGAAGGCCGCGCTGGTGATCTACAGTTAGGGCGGCTTTGCGCGCTGCCTTTTCTTCATTTGCTCCATAGTCTCATAATTTCCAATTCGCCTGCCCATAATAACCGTGCATAGGGGAGGCGATTTTTCATGCAAAGAAAACCCGTGGAACTGAGTGGGCTCAGGCTGCTCCTCTGGGGCGCGATTTTGTTGTTGATGATCGGCGTGGCGGCCCTGCTGCGCGGGTATGGCGAGCCGGGCCCGGAATACAAAGACGCGGTGCTGGTGACGGCAGGTGATGTGCTGTGAGTGAGCAAGCCAAAATCAAGCGGTATCAAGAGCTGGTCGCGCGCATCACGCCCAAGAGCCGCATCGCGGTGAACTGCGCGCGCAGCTTCTGGGTGGGCGGGGTGATCTGCGTGATCGGCCAGCTGATCAGCATCTTCGGCGAGCGCGCGCTGAAGCTGAACCTGCTGCAGACGGCGGCGTTCACGCCCGTCGTGCTCGTGTTTCTGGGCACGACGCTGACCGGCATCGGCGTGTACGACCGCATCGGGCGCTACGCCGGAGCGGGATCCATCGTGCCCATCACCGGCTTTGCCAACTCGGTGGCCGCCCCGGCGATCGAGTTCCGGCGGGAGGGCATGGTGATGGGGCTGGGGGCGCGGCTGTTTCAGCTGGCCGGGCCGGTGTTGACCTATGGGATCACCAGCTCGGTGCTGGTGGGGCTGATCTACTGGGTGATCGGCAGGTGGTTTTCGTGAGGCGCACGCTGTTGTTTGAAAGCAAGCCTTTTGTGACGGCGGCGGCATCCATCGTGGGCCCCAAGGAGGGGGTGGGGCCGCTCGGACACTGTTTCGACGTGGTTCTGGAGGACGACCTGCTGGGCATGGACACCTGGGAACAGGCCGAGTCCGAGATGATGCGGCGCACGGCCCAGATGGCGCTCGAGCGCGCAGGGCTGACCGAGGCGTCGCTGGGCGTGATGCTGTGCGGCGATCTGCTGAACCAGATCATCGCCTCGGGGTTCGCCGGGCGGGCGCTGGGCGTGCCGTTTATGGGGCTTTACGGCGCGTGCTCCACCATGATTGAGTCGATGATCCTGGGCGCGGTGCTGGTGGAAGGCGGCTACCGCCAGAACGCGCTGTGCACGGCGTCCAGCCACTTCTGCGCCGCCGAACGCCAGTACCGGTTTCCGCTGGAGCTGGGCAACCAGCGCCCGCCGTCGGCCCAGTGGACGGCCACGGCCTGCGGCGCGCTGGTGATTGAGCCGGAGGCGAAAAAGGCGCTGGCACGGGTGACCCACGGCACCATCGGCGCGGTGGTCGATTACCAGATCAAGGATGCCAACCACATGGGCGCGGCGATGGCGCCGGCGGTGGCGGACACGCTGACCCACCACTTTCAGGACACCGGGCGCGACGCCGCGGACTTCGACCTGATCGTGACGGGCGACCTGGGGTACATCGGGCGCAATCTGCTGCATGAGCTGATGAAGGAGCGCGGCATCCACATACCGGACGAGAAGCTGATCGACTGCGGCGCGTCGCTGTTCAAAAAGGAGCAGGACACCCACGCCGGGGCCAGTGGCTGCGGCTGCATCGCGTCGGTTTTGTGCGGCAAGTTCCTGAAGGAGATGTCCGAAGGGCGGCACGGGCGCATTCTGGCGCTGGGGTCGGGCGCGATGCTCAGCCCCACTAGCTCGATGCAGGGCGAGAGCATCCCGTCGATTTCGTATGGCGTGGCATTGGAGGCGATGTGATATGTGGGACACGGTCTGGCTTTTGATCAAGGTGTTTTTGGTGGGCGGCGTGCTGTGCACCCTGGGCGAGCTGCTGATCCTCAAGACCAACATGACCAGCGCGCGGATCTTGGTGCTGTATGTGGTGTCCGGGGTGATCCTGACGGCGCTCGGGCTGTACAAGCCGCTGGTGGACTGGGCGGGCGCGGGCGCGACTGTGCCGCTGACGGGGTTTGGGTATTCGCTGGCGATGGGCGCGATCAACGGCGTGCACGAGATGGGGATCCTCGGCGCGTTCACCGGCGGGATCGTGGCCACGGCCGGAGGGGTGGCGGCGGCCATCGTGTTTGGATTGCTGAACGCGCTGGTGTTCAAGCCGAGCGCAAAACCCTAGGTAAGCATTGATCAAATAAGCGCTTACCTAAATGGGATATATGGCCCGGGCAAGTGAAAACGGGGGATTCGCAAGGGACCTTAGTCCCCTTTGCAATCCCCCGTTTGCGATCTCTCGGCTTTTACGCTTTATCCAAGGCCTGGCGCACGTCTTGCACAATGTCCTCAATGTGCTCGCATCCGACCGACAGCCGGATCAGGCCGGCCGTGATCCCGGCGCCCGCCAGCTGCTCGTCGGTGAGCTGGCGATGGGTGGACGACGCAGGATGCAGCGCGAGCGTGCGGATGTCCGCCACATGCACCACGTTGCTCGCAAGCTGCAGCGCGTCGATGAACCGCGCCGCCGCCTCGCGCCCGCCCTTGACGGAGAAGCTGATCACGCCGGCGCAGCCGTTCGGCAGATACTTCTGCTTCAGCTGGTGGTACTTGCTGCCCGGAAGCGCCGGATAGTTCACGAACTCGACCTTGTCGCTGCCATTCAGCAGCTCGGCCACCACCTCGGCGTTCCGGCAATGCCGCTCCATGCGCAACGCCAGGGACTGCAGCCCGAGGTCCAGCAGGAATGCGTCCTGCGCGCTGGGGAGCGCGCCGAAGTCGCGCATCAGCTGCATCCGCGCCTTGATGATGAACGCCAGCTTGCCGTATTCCTTCGCATACACGATGCCGTGGTAGCTCTCGTCCGGCTGGGTGAACTGGGGGAACCGGCCGCTCGTCCAGTCGAACGTGCCGCCGTCGACGATCACGCCGCCCACGATCACCGCGTGGCCGTCCATGTACTTGGTCGTGGAGTGGATCACGATGTCCGCGCCGTGCTCGATCGGGCGGCACAGGATGGGCGTGGCGAACGTGTTGTCGATCGCCAGCGGCAGGGAGCACGCGTGCGCCACCCGCGCGAATTTCTCGATGTCCAGCACGCTGACCGCCGGGTTGGCGATGGTTTCGCCGAAAACCAGCTTGGTGTTGGTGCGGATGGCGGCCTTGATCGTGTCCTCGTCGGCGTCCTGATCCACAAACGTGCACTCGATTCCGAGGCGCTTGATCGTGAACGCGAACAGGTTCACCGTGCCGCCGTAGATTTGAGAGGCGCTGACGATGTGGTCCCCCGCCTGGCACAGGTTCAGCACGGTCATCAGCGACGCCATCTGGCCGGACGTGGTCATCAGCGCGGCCACGCCGCCCTCCAGCGCCGCGATCTTCTCCTCCACAAAGCCCACCGTGGGGTTGGTGATGCGGGAGTAAATGTGGCCGTCCGTCGGGCAGTCGAACAGATGCCCAATGTGTTCGGACGAGGTGTATTCGTAGGTTGTGCTCTGGTAGATGGGCATGGTGTGCGTCTCGCCGTTTTTAGGTTGGTATCCGGCGTGCAGCAGCTTGGTTTCGGGTTTCATGTGATGGGCCCCCTTTGCGTGTGGATGTTCGGCAGTATAGCAGACTTTATCATGGTAATCAAGTATGGATATTGTAAACTGCGTGGTTACTCGCCCCGCAGGTCGCCGGTGATGGCGGCCGTCAGCGTGACCAGCGAGATCTGGGGCGGGTTCAGCAGCCGGAAATCGGGCAGGAACACCTTGTCGGTAACGCCCAGCCCGGCGGTGGTGTAGAGCGTGGACAGTCCGAGCAGGCGCTCGCCCTGAACGTCCGCCTGGGAGGGGAACCAGCCGTGGCGGGCGTACAGGCTGTTGGGGATGTACAGCGCGCCAAGGAAGGGGAGCCGCCACACGCCGCCGCAGTAGTGCCCGGCCAGCACCAGATCCACCGTGGGAAGGTAGGCGATGGTGTCCTCCTGGCCCAGCTGCTGGGAGAGGTTCATGAACTCCTCCGGCGGCGGGATGTGAGACAGCATGATGTGGATGTCGGTGGGCAGCATCTGGCCCGACGCCTGCTGGGTGAGCCGCATCTGGTGGTATCGCCAGTCGCTGAGAGGCAGCGCGTTGCGGTCGCCCGCCACGCCCTGGGACACGCCGGTCCGCTCGAGCCGGACCTGATCATCCAGCGCCTTGAGGTTCTCGGTCAGGTTGATGTTCAGCACCTGGGTGGGCGACAGATACAGGTTGATGTTGCCCACGCGCACAGGTGTCGTATGCGCCAGATAGGTGGCGCCCCGCTGCTCCGCGCCCAGCACCCAGTCGGCGAGCACCATCTCGCCAACTTTCAGGCCCTCCTGCTGGCGCACCTCGCGCAGCAGCGGCTCGGGGTCGGAATCCCCGGCGATAAAAAACTTGGGCTTGCTGGCGGGCAGCGCCTGCAGCAGGTCATAGAAGGGCTGCGGGTTGCCGCTCGCGCCCACCATGTCGCCCACAAAGACCGCCATGTCGTATTTTTCGCTGGCCAGCGTGCGCTGCAGCACGTTCTGCGCGCTGCCGTACTCGCGGCCGTGCAGGTCGCTCATCAGCGCGATCGTGTAGCCCTCTAGCTCCTTGGGAAGCCCGGCGATGCTGATTTTTTGCTTTTCGACGGTCAGGGTGGTGTTGGAAAAACCCATCATCGAGATCAACACCACCATGGCGGCCAGCAGCAGAAACATGGGGAAAGACAGCGTGGAAAAAAAGCGCACCACGCGCCGCAGGGGCGTCTGCTCCACGTCCACGCCGGCCTCGGACTGCTGGGTGAACGCCGTGAACAGGTTCATCGCCTTTCGCGTGTATCGCACCGTGCTGGCGCTACCCGCGCGCAGCGTGCGGCCAACTCTCTTCATGGCCTTGCTGCGGGATGCGCGCGTTTGCTTGCGGACGCTGGACTGCTTTTCTGCCTCGGGCGCGCCCGCTTTTTTGCGTTGGACGCGCTGCGGCTCCTCGGGCGCCGGCGCGCGGTTCTTGCCGCCTTTGCCGCGCTGCGGCTTCTCGGCGGCCGGCGCGTCGGCTCTTCTGTCGCGGCGGCGGGGCGCCGGTGTTTTCGGTTTTTCGGGCGGATTTGGCATCGTCTGCTCCCTTACCAATGTGAAGATATACGCATACCATTATAAATCCAATCCGCGAAAGTGGCAAGTGGCAACTGGTTTGTGGTATAATATGCCGCGAGGTGAACCAAAAGATGGCCAAACTCAAGACGAAATTTGTGTGTGCCGACTGCGGCTACGAGAGCGTCAGGTGGCTGGGAAAATGCCCGGAGTGCGGGGTGTGGAACTCGATGGCCGAGGCGGCCCCGCAGCCCGAGCTGCCCGAGGCCAAAAAACTGAAGCGCCGCCCGGGCGCGGGGAGCGACCCGGTGCTGGTGGACGACATCCCCGATGAGCACATGCGACGCTTTGAAACCGGCGAGTCCGAGCTCGACCGGGTGCTGGGCGGCGGCGTGGTGCCGGGATCGCTGATCCTGGTGGGGGGCGATCCGGGCATCGGGAAATCCACGCTGCTCACCCAGGTGGCCGGGCACATGGCCGCACAGGAGCGCAGCGTGCTGTACGTCTCCGGCGAGGAATCGGCGCGCCAGATCAAGATGCGGGCGAAGCGCCTGACGAGCGGCGGCAGCGGGTTTTTGGTGCTGCCTGAGAACGACATGGAGATCATCGAGCAGCGCATGGAGGGTGTGCAGCCCGAGGTCATGATCGTGGATTCCATCCAGACCATGTACCGCCCGGATATCGCCTCCGCGCCGGGCAGCGTGTCCCAGGTGCGCGAGTGCGCGGCGCAGCTGATGCGCTTCGCGAAGCTGTCCGGCTGCGCGGTGTTCCTGGTTGGGCATGTCACCAAGGAGGGCTCGATCGCCGGGCCGCGCGTGCTCGAGCACATGGTGGACGCCGTGCTGTATTTCGAGGGCGACCGCCAGCACCAGTATCGCCTGCTGCGCGCGGTGAAGAACCGCTTCGGCTCGGTGAACGAACTGGGCATGTTCGAGATGACCGGCGAGGGCATGACCGCCGTGCCCAACGCCTCCGAAGCGCTGCTGAGCGAGCGCGCCCACGAAAGATCCGGCTCGGTGGTGATGTGCGCCATGGAGGGCAGCCGATCCCTGCTGGTGGATGTGCAGGCGCTGGTGGCCACCACGGTTTTCGGGAACCCCAGGCGCATGGCCTCGGGCGTGGATCAGGGGCGGCTGGCGCTGCTGCTGGCGGTGCTCGAAAAGCGCGCCGCGCTGCCGCTGTACAACCAGGATGTTTACATCAACATCGCCGGCGGCCTGACGCTGTCCGAACCGGCCGCCGATCTGGCGCTGTGCGCCGCCGTGGCTTCGTCGGCCAGGAACCGAGCGCTGCCCGGCAACTGCGCCGTCATGGGCGAGGTGGGCCTGGCCGGGGAGGTGCGCGCCGTGCCCCAGGCCGAGCGCCGCCTATCCGAGTGCGCCCGCCTGGGTTTCGAGTTCGTGGTGCTGCCCAAGCTGAACCTGCGCGGGCTCAAAATCCCCGACGGCGTTGCCGTTCGCGGCGTCGAAACCGTCGCCGAGGCGCTGGCGGCGCTGCTGGGGTGACGGCGACAACAAAATCGAGCCAAAAAGCGGCAATCATAAGCAACCAACCGGGAGATCAAACTAGGTTTGAAGAAACGGGAGGTTGTTTTTTATGATGAAAAAATGGTGGATCCTGGCGCTGGTTCTGGCGCTGCTGGCTGCGGCGCTTTCGGGCTGCTTCTCAGCGAGCAACACGCCCGACGCGAACACCGAGCCGACGCCGTCTCAGACGCCCGGGGACAACACGGTTTCCGGCACGCCCAAGCTGCCCGAAAAACTTCAGCTGGTGGACGGCGTGCCCCAGCTGAAGGTGTACAACCTGGCCAGCAAGTCCATCGAGAAGATGGATCTGGAAAGCTACGTGGAGGGCGTGCTGGCGGGCGAGATGCGCAACGACTGGCCCATGGAGGCCCTGAAGGCGCAGGCGATTCTGGCGCGCACCTTCGTGCTGAAGTTCGTCAGCGAAAAGAAGTCGCAGTATGAGGGCGCGGACATCTCAACCGACATCAAGGAGGCGCAAGCCTACGACGCGGAGGCGATCAACGAACGGGTGAAGCGCGCGGTGGACGAGACGCGAGGCATGGTCATGGTGTCCGGAAGCGATTTCCCATACGCCTGGTTCCACGCCCACGCGGGCGGCAAGACCGAGCTGGCCAAGGCCGCGCTGGATTATAAGGAGGCGGAGCCGCCCTACACGCAGGTTGTCGACTCGCCCGACTCCGACAAAGCGCCCGACGCGGTGAAGCAATGGACGGTCAGCTTCACCTCCGCGGAAGTCGCGAAGGGCTGCGCCGACGCGGGCCAGGATGTGGGCGGCGCGGTAGATTCAATCGCCATCGGCGAGAAGGGGGAATCCGGGCGCGCGGTCACGTTCACGGTAAACGGTAAGACCGTGTCCGGCCCGGCGCTCAGACTGGCGTTAGACGGCAAAAAGCTGAAGTCCACCCTGCTCGACAGCGTGACGCTTGAGAATGGCAATGTGACTTTTACCGGCAAGGGCTACGGCCACGGCGTGGGCATGTCTCAGTGGGGCGCGTATGGCCTGGCCGAACAGGACAAAAAAGCCGAGGACATCGTGAAACACTACTTTAAGAACGTCGAGATCACAAAACTCTGGAGCTAACGACCGCAAGAAGGCCACCGGGCGGATGACCGTCAAGGCATCCGCGTCGGTGGCCTGTTTTGGCGCGCTCAATCCACGAGCTTGCTGTATTTTGAGGAGATCCAGCCGACGCAGTCCTTGTAGTAGACCTTATACCAGCGCACACAGCGCCCGTCGACCCATGAACTGCCCGCGTAGCCTGCCCGGTCGCCCTTGCTGATGGTGCCGAGCTTGCGGCTGCTGGCGCAGGGGGCGCTGCGCACGTTCACATCGCCGGTCGCCTTGACAAAGGCGCCGTGGCAACCCGCGGCAACCGGCGCGTCGCGCCAGCCATCGTCCCAATCATGAAGGTCGCCCCGCTCCAGGCCCACAAGCTTGCCGCACTTTGAAGAGATCCAGCCGGCGCCGCCCTTGTAGTAGACCCTGTACCAGCGCACGCCGCGCTCGTCGACCGACGAGCTGCCCGCGTAGCTGGCCCGGCCGCCCTTGGCGACAGTGCTGAGCTCGTGGCCATTGAAAAAGGGGGCGCTGCGCACGCTCGCCTCGCCGATCGCCTCCACAAAGGGGCTGCCCGGCGCCGAATCATGAAGGGACGGGGTCTTTTCCGGCAGCGCCGGCGCGCCAAACACGGCGTCGACCATCGCAAGCCCGCGCGAATGGTAGCCCTCCAGCCCGAGGAACACGCTGCCCTGTACCGTGGCGGTGCTGCCGTAGCGCAGGGACAGCCCCGCGTCCACGATTTGCAGCGAGTCAATATAATACACGCCGTCTCTTCCCGTTTCCTCGTCCACGATCTCGCAGGTGAACGGGGCGGACAGCACCAGAATGCTCGCGATTTCCGCGCTTGCGCCATCCGGGGAGTAGGCCTCGGGCTTGAGCTTTCCGGTGTATGCAGCGGGCATGTTGTTTGGGTATTGATGGTCGGACGGATCGCCGGGCACGCCGACCTTCACGCATTGGGTGAAGCCGTTTTCCGCCGGCTCGGCCGCGGCGGAGGGGATCGCTGCGCCGAGGCTCAGTATAAGAAAAACCACAAATATCAGCGGGATTCGAGAGTGTTTCATCAAGCACCTCCATCAGTTTCAATTGGCTAAGAGACGCCGAAAGGGCGCTGGATCGCCGGCGCGTTCAAGCGTTTTGGCGCGGCTCGGCGCTGCGGGACGCCCACGCCGTCGCGCGAATTGCCCTGTGGTTATCGTATGCGTGTCGTGCGCCGGTTTTGCCTGCCACTGGAGGAAATGGCCGCTCGATTTTAACCCAATCGGCGCGATAACGACGCCGGCGTGTGGTATACTATCCTCATGAAAACGAACGCAAAACGGCTGCTTGCCACGCTGATGCTGCTGGTGTTGTTGCTGGCCGGATGCCAGAGGGCCCGGCCCGCGCCTGAAGAGCCCAAGGAGGGGGAAGTCGCCGAGCAGGTGATCTACACCTCCTTTTTTCCGTTGTACGCACTGGCGCAGGGCATCCTGAAGGACGTATCGGGCATGAACCTGCGCTGCCTGGTGCAGCCGCAGGTGGGCTGCCTTAGAAGCTACGCGCTGTCCGAGTGGGATCTTACGCGGCTCGCGGACGCAAACGCGGTGCTGATCGGCGGGCGCGGGCTTGAGAGCTTCGAGGGCCTGCTGAGCCAGCTCGGGGACACGGGGCCGGCCGTGTGCTCGGTGATGAACGGGCTGACGCTGATCGGGCAGGACGGCCCGGTGGACGACGAGAACGAGAGCCACCTGATCGGCCCGAATCCGTGGCTGTTTCTGTCGGTGGAGGGCGCCAAGCAGATCAGCGAGGTGACCGCCGCCGCCATGATCGCGCTGGATCCGGGCTTCGAGGATCTGTATGCCAGCAACCTGGACGCCCAGACCGAGCGCCTGGAGGCGCTGCAGCAGAACATGCAGGCGCTGCTGATCGAGCAAACCCCGGTGAGCGTGGGGCTGATGCACGAGGGATTCGCCTACATCGCGCAGGACCTGGGGCTGGACGCGCCGGTTCGGATCGACCGCGAGCCGGGCACGGCGCTGTATGACCGGGATCTTGAGGACGCGATCCGGCAGCTCAAGGAGGGCGGCGCGCGCGTGGTGCTGATTGAGCGCCAGGCGCCGCAATCGCTGCGGGACGCGCTGGCGGAGGCGTTTGAGGTGGCCCCAATCGACACGCTGTCCACCTTCCCGGCCGGGGCGGGCGAGGATTACTTTGAGCAGGTCATGCTGGAAAACGCCCGGGCCATCGCCGACGCGTTCCGCCGCGTGGGGGAATCCTAACTCGACAAGGCTGTGGCGGCTGTGCTATAATAGATCGGTTATTCATCGGCAATCGGGAGGGCATCGCATGGAGTGGATCGCCAGCGCGGCGTTTGGGTTGGAGGGGCTGGTTCGGCGGGATTTGGAGCGGCTGGGCGCGCAGAGGATCGAGCCGCTGCCCACCGGCGGCGTGCGCTTTTTCGGCGACGCGGCGGCCGGGTTTTCGGCCAATCTGTGGCTGAGGACCTGCGAGCGGGTGTCGCTGGTGATGGGCAGCTTTGAGGCGCGCAGCTTCGAGGAACTGTTCCAGGGCGTTCGCGGCATTCGCTGGGCGGAGTTTCTGCCCAAAGACGCGGCGTTTCCGGTGCGCGCCCAGTGCGCCCGCTCCCAGCTGATGAGTCCGAGCGACTGCCAGTCCATCGCCAAGAAAGCCATCGTCGAGGCGCTCAGGAGCGCCCACAAGATCACCGATCTGCACGAAACCGGGGCCACGTTCCAGGTGGATGTATCCATTCACAACGACCTGGTCACGGTGTCGCTGGACAGCTCGGGCGCGGCGCTCAGCCGCCGCGGCTACCGCACCTGGAACGGCGAGGCGCCGCTCCGCGAGACGCTGGCCGCCGCCGTCGTTTTGAGCAGCCCCTGGCGGGCTTCCCAGCCGCTCTACGACCCCTGCTGCGGCACGGGCACGCTGCTGATCGAGGCCGCGCTGATCGCCACCGACCGCGCGCCCGGGCTCAATCGGGAGTTCGCATGCGAGGCGTGGCCGTTCATGAACAAACACGAAATGCAGGCGCTGCGCGAAGAGGCGCGGGCGCGGTTTGAAAAGGGCAGGCAGCGCCCGGTGCGCATCGCCGGGTCGGACATTGATCCGGACGCGCTGGAGCTGTGCAAACGCCACCTGCAGCAGGCCGGCATCGGCGGGCTGATTCAGGTGACGCACAAGGACCTGCGCGACGTGTCGCTCACCGGCGGCCCGGGCGCCATGCTGGTGAACCCGCCCTACGGCGAGCGCATGGGCGACAAGAAGGCGGCCGCCGCCGTGGCCAGGCAGCTGGGCGTGCTGATGAAGCGCAGCCCGGGTTACGCGCTGGGTGCGATCACCGCCGACCGGGGGTTCGAGCGCGCGCTCGGGCGGCGCGCCGACAAGCGCCGGCGGTTTTACAACGGTCGGCTCGAGTGCGAGCTGATGATCTTCAATCCATAACAGGGTGCGGGCGAACCTGAAACCCCGCGCAAGCGGAACCGCGCGCGCCAGGGCGAGACTTGTCCCCGCCGCCCACTGATCTTTAACAATTTTAAGAGGTGCTACCATGATCGGAAAGGCCATCTTCAACAGGTCGCCCCTGCCGCCCAATCGGCTGGCCCCGCTGCCGCTGGGAGCCGTCACGCCCCAGGGCTGGCTGCGAGAGCAGCTGCTCATCCAGGCCGAGGCCGCGAAAACTCTGTTTGCCTCCTGGGAGGACGTGGGCGAGCGCTGCGCCTGGCTGGGCGGGGAAGGCCCGTGCAACGAGAACGCGCCCTGCTTCGCGGACGGCGTGACGGGGCTCGGGTACCTGCTGGACGATGCCGAGCTGATCGGGATCGCCTCGCGCTATGCCCATTGGGCCATGGACAGCCAGGCGGAGAGCGGCTGGTTTGGCCCCGCACGGGACGGCTACGACTGGTGGCCGCGCATGCTGATGCTGCGCGCGCTGCAGCAGTATTTCACTGCCACCGGCGACAAGCGCGTGCTGCAGTTCATGGACCGCTTCTTCCGCTTCCAGCTGCAGGCGCTCACCAAGCACCCGCTGCAGGGCTGGGCGGCCGCGCGTGCGGGCGAGAACATGCGCGCCTGCCTGTGGCTCTACAATCTCACCGGCATGAGCCATCTGCTCAAGCTGTGCATGCTGCTCAAAGACCAGTCCATCGACTGGACCAGTCATTTCCATGTGTTCCCCCACATTCGGCCCATGGACAAACAGCGCCCATTCGCCGAGCTTGCGCGCGGCATGGAGCAGGAGCCGGACGGCATTTCCGGCGTCAGTCAGCCGTATTACCACAAAGAATTTCATCTGTCCCACGGCGTCAACGTGGCCATGGCCCTCAAGACGCCGGGCGTGGTGAACCTGTTCAAGAGCGGCTTCAAGGAGCTGAGCGCGTTCAAGGTGGGTTGGGGCAAGCTGCTCAAGCACCACGGCATGGCGCCGCTGATGTTCAGCTGCGACGGCCACCTGTCCGGGGCATGCCCCACCCAGGGCGCCGACCTTTCCGCCATCGTGGAGCTGATGCACACGCTGGAGGCGCTGATCGCCATCGGCGAGGAGACCGGGGGCGAGCTGCCGGACGCGCTGGAGCGCCTGGCGTTCAACGCGCTGCCCGCCGCGATGGGGAGCGACATGCGCGCCCACCAGCGGCTGCTGCAGCCCAACCAGGTCAGGATCACCCGGGAGATCCGGGGCTGGTACAACGCGGGCGAGGACGCCAACTTGTTTCAGACCGCCGCCGATAACGTGACCTCGGCCAACCTCCACCAAGGCTGGCCCAGGTTCGTTTCGAGCTGCTGGTACGCCACGGCGGACGAGGGGCTGATGGCCGTCAGCTACGCCCCCACGGCGGTGAACTTTGTCGCGGGTGGCGAGCGCGTGAAGCTGAACGTGCTGACCGGCTACCCCTTTGACACCAGCGTGCGCATCGAGGTGTCGGTGAGAAAGCCGGTGGAGTTCCCGCTGTACCTGCGCATCCCGGGCTGGGCCAAGCAGGCCATGCTGCGCCTGCCGGACGGCGAGATCATGCAGCTGCGCGCGGGGGAGACCGCGTGCGTGCGGCGGCGCTGGTCGGGCTGCGAGCGCGTGTCGATGGATCTGCCGATGGAGCCCCGGCTGACCCGCTGGTATCACCAGTCGGCGGCTGTCGAGCTGGGCGCGCTGACGCTGTGTTATCGCCCCAAGGAGGACTGGCAAGAGCTGCCGGGCGGCGCGTTTGAAGTCACGACCAAGGAGCCCTGGAACTGGGCGCTGATCGAGGGCGAATCGATGAAGCCCATCCTGGAGCCGGACGAAGCCGGGCCGTTCAAGGGAAAGCACAGCGCCGCACGGGTGCTGGTCAAGGCCGCGCGGGCCGAGGACTGGGGCATGGACGGCGCGTCCGCCGCCCAGCCGCCCATCGCGCCCGATGTCGAGCCGGACAGCGCGCGGGTGATCGAGCTGATCCCCATGGGCGACGCGGCGCTGCACATCGTGCAGTTCCCGCTGACCCCCAAGGAGAGGGAGTAGTGCGGGGGTGGGCGCAGGTTTCAAAAAGGATACACAGGAGAGCGTCATGAACAACAGCATCCTGCGCTGGGAGGGGGACTTCACCCGGTCAGTGCTGCGCCTGGCAGGGCCGATCTCGCTGCAGGCGCTGCTCACCTCCCTGATGCACATCCTGGACAACGCCATGGTGGCGGGCCTGGGCAGCGACGCGCCTTTCGCGGGGGTCGGACAGGCCAACAAGGTCACGTTTCTGCTGCAGGTGATCATGTTCGGCATGGTCAGCGGCGCGTCGATCTTCACCGCGCAGTACTGGGGCAAGCGCGATCTGCCCGGCATCCACCGCACGATGGGGCTGGGGCTGGTGACCGCGCTGTCCGTGGCGCTGCTGTTCTTCGTGCCGGTGATGGCCGCGCCCGAGGCGATCATGCGCCTGCTGATCGTCGACGCCGAGGCGGCTGCCTACGGCGCGCAATACCTGCGCATCATCGCGTTTGTGTACCTGCTGGACGCGGTGCTGATGGTGTACGAGGCGGTGCTGCGCTCCACCGAGCACGTGATTCTGCCCACCATCGCGGGCACCGCGGCCATCTGCACCAACACTTTTTTGAACTACTGCCTGATCTACGGCAACTTCGGTCTGCCGCGCCTCGAGGGGCGCGGCGCGGCCGTCGCCACGCTGATCGGCGTGGGGGTGCAGGTGACGATCCTGATCAGCGCCAGCTATCTCAAGAAATTCCCGAGCGCCATCCACCCGCGCGACCTGCGTCTGCCGGAGCGCGCCGTGATCAGGAAATACTTCCGCACCGTGGCCCCGGTGATGCTGAACGAAGGACTGTGGTCGCTGGGCGTGGTGATGTATTCCGCGGCGTACGGGCGCATGGGCGTCAGCGCGTCGGCGGCGGCCAATCTGTTTGAGAGCGTGCAGCAGCTGGCCTATGTCACGCTGCGCGGCACGACCAGCGCCTGCGCGATCCTGGTGGGCAAGGCCATCGGCGCCGGGTGCCTGGACGAGGCGCAGCGGATCGCCAAGCGCATCCTGAGCTACGCCATGATCCTGTGCGCGGGCATCGGGCTGCTGGTGGTGCTGTTCGCGGGCAACATCGTGTCGCTGTTCAGCGTGTCCGACGCCGTCGCCCAGAACACGCGGGGCATCATCCGGGTGTTCGGGCTGACCATGTGGATCTCGGGCGGCTGCAGCACGCTGATCGTGGGCGTGCTGCGCGCGGGGGGCGACGTGGTCTGCTCGGGCGTGATCGACGTGGTTTTCCTGTGGTTGGTGGGCGTGCCCCTGGTTTGGATCTTTGGGCCGGGCCTGGGCTGGCCGGTGGTGATGGTGTATCTGCTGACGAAAGTCGAGGAGATCCTCAAGCTGGTTTTCAGCCTGCGGAGGTTAAGATCGCGCAAATGGATACACAATCTGGTGGAAGATTCCTGACGATTGTGATAGGATAGTCCCCATAAGGAAGTGAACGCATGCTCGTATTGTTTGGCCCGCTTCTCTATTTGCTGATGATCGTCGCGCTGCCCATCGGGCTGCTTGCGATCGCGATTTCCGTCTGGGTGACGGTGCTGCGCAGGCGCGGCAAGGTGCAGGGCGAGCACTACATCGAGGGCGAGTTCGTGGAAGAACCCGGCGCGCGGCAGGACCCCGCGCTGGGCGAGCCGCCTGAAGAAACGGGAGATGACGCATGAGCAAGGAAAGAGTGTCCAACGCGGTGGTGTCCCGGCTGCCGGTGTATTACCGGTATCTGTTGAGCTTGGAAAAACTTGGCTATGTGCGCATCTCCAGCCAGCAGCTGGGCGAGCGGATGGGCCTGACCGCCTCGCAGATTCGTCAGGACATCAACTGCTTCGGCGGTTTTGGCCAGCAGGGTTATGGGTATAATGTATCCGGGCTGAGGATGCGCGTGGGCGAGATCCTGGGCCTGGACAAAACCTATCACATGGTGATTCTGGGCGCGGGCAACATCGGCCGTGCGGTTTCGCACTACAAGGCCTTCTTCAAGATGGGCTTCGTGCTGGACGCGCTGTTCGACGTGGATCCAAAGCTAGTCGGGCGCATGGAGGGGGGCAGGCAGGTGCTGCCCATGGACCAGCTGGACACCTACCTCAGGAACAACCGGATCGACATGGGCGTGATCGCGGTGCCCGATGTCGCCGCCCAAGGCGCGTGCGACGCGCTGGTGGCCGGGGGCGTCAAGGCCATCTGGAATTTTGCGCCCATCGACCTGGACGTGCCCAGCGACGTGGTGCTCAAGAGCGTGCACTTGCAGGACGCGCTGCTGGTGCTGTCCTACTATATGAACAACGCCGGGGAGAAAAACAACTAGGAGCCAGGCATGAACAACGACAACAAGGGCGCGGAGCACAGGCGGAGAATCACTTCGGCCACCCGGCCCGCCGTGAAGTCGCAGCCGAGGCAGGCGCGCACGGCGGAGCCGGATGACCTTTTTCTTGAGGCGCTGGATGCGCCTTTGGCCAAGCCGGCCAAGCCCCTGCCCGAGCAGCACAAAAAGCCCCGCAGACGCAAGCCTGTGAAACAGGCATGGTGGGCCACGCCCGTGGCGCTGTGCATGCTTTCCGTGCTTCTGCTTTTGTGTTCGTTCATGGTGGCCGAGATACGCGGCTATGCCGGCTTTCTCCAGAAAAAGCAGCATGTGGACCGCGCCACCTTCTATCCCGGCGTGTCCGTGGAGAGCGTGGACCTGTCCCAGATGACGCTGGAGCAGGCGCAGGCCGAGTGGGCTGCCCGCGACCAGCGCGCGCGCGATGCCTTGACGCTCAAGCTGGTGCTGGGCGAGCGGACCTGGGATGTGGACGCCGAATCCCTCGGGTATCACAGCAACTATGAGCAGGCCATCACGAGCGCGTGGTCGGTGGGGCGCTACGGCACGCTGGAGGAGCGCTACCAGGTGGTCAACTCGCTCACCAGCGACGACTGGAGGCGCGATTTCCCGGTGGAGCGCGGGCTGGACGAGAACCACGCGCTGCAGGGCCTGACCCCGCTGGCCAACGCGCTGAGCGTGCCGGTGGTCAACGCCGCCGTGCTGGACTTCAACGAGAAGGACAGGAGTTTCACCTTCACCGACAGCCGCCCCGGCGCGGAAGTCGACCCTAACGAGCTGCTGGACAGCATCAAGAAGGCGGCCGCAAGCGGCGCGCGCACCGTGCGCATCAACCGCCGCGAGGTGCCGCCCCTGGACACCGCCCGAACCCTGGCCGACACCTACGGCCAGATCTCCTCGGCCTCCACCGACGCCGGGTTTTCCACCAGCAACCGGCTGGCCAACCTGAAGCTGTCGACCGCCGGGCTGAACGGGCTGCGCATCGAGCCGGGCGAGACCTTCTCCTTTAACAAGACGCTGGGCAAGCGCACCGCCAAAAAGGGCTACAAGCCCGCCGGCGCCTACGAGAACGGCATCACCACCAACCAGCTGGGCGGCGGCATCTGCCAGGTGTCCACCACGCTGTTCAACGCCGTCGCCAAGGCCGACATGAAGATCGTCGAGCGCGCGCCCCATTCCCGCCCGTCCAGCTACGTGGGCCTCGGGAAAGACGCCGCCGTCAACTGGCCCAACCAGGATTTCCGGTTCACCAATACGTCGGATTATCCGATCTACATCACCGCTTCCCTCAGCAAGAGCAAGAAGGTGCAGATGGCCGTCTATGGGAAAAAGCTGCCCGGCGGCGTGACCATCCAGATCACATCGGAAAAGACCGCCGAGTATCCCGCCAAGGCCGACCAGGTCACAAAAGACCCCAACCTGCTGCCCGGCGAGCGCGTCGTGGTCGAGGCCGCCCGCAACGGCTACCGCGCCGTCACCTACCGCGTCTACCTGGACGCCAAGGGCAAGCAGCTGAAGAAAGTCGAGCTGTGCAAGAGCTATTACGCCCCGTCCGGCGCGATCGTGCGGGTGGGGACGGAATGATTCACAAAGGATCAACTCAATCGGAGGTGCTAGTTTGCCCGTCAAAATCCCCAACAACCTGCCCGCGGTCTCGGTGCTGAAGGATGAGAACATTTTCGTGATGGACGAGTCTCGCGCGGCCACCCAGGACATCCGCCCGCTGCGGGTGGCTCTATTGAACCTGATGCCCACCAAGGAGGTCACCGAAACCCAGCTGCTGCGCGTGATCGGAAACACGCCGCTGCAGGTCGAGGTAACCCTGCTCAGAACCGCCACCCACGAGTCGAGGAACACGAGCACCGCGCACCTGGACGCGTTCTATCAGACCTTTGACGACGTGAAGGACCAGAAGTTTGACGGGCTGATCATCACCGGCGCGCCGGTGGAACTGCTCGCGTTTCACGAGGTGGACTACTGGCACGAGCTGACCCAGATCATCGACTGGGCAGAGAAGCACGTGTTTTCGACCTTCTACATCTGCTGGGCCGCCCAGGCCGGGATGTATTACCACTACGGCGTGCCCAAGCACGAGCTGAAGCAGAAGTGTTCCGGCGTGTTCCGCCACCGGGTGCTGGCGCCCGGCCACCCGCTCATGCGCGGCTTTGACAGCACGTTCCACGCGCCCCACTCGCGCCACACCGAGGTGCGCAGAGAGGACATCGAGAAGGTGCCTCAGCTGATCATGCTGAGCGACAGCGAGGTGGCCGGAGTCTACATCGTCGCCGATGTGAGCGGCCGCCGCTTCTATGTGACCGGCCACAGCGAGTACGATCCCTACACGCTGAAGCTGGAGTACGAGCGCGACATCAACAAGGGCATGAACGTGCCGGTTCCTTATCATTACTTCCCCGGGGATGACCCGGCGCAGGAGCCCAACGTGCGCTGGCGCGCCCACTCAAACCTGCTGTTTCAGAACTGGCTGAACTACTTCGTGTACCAGGAAACGCCCTACGACCTGAGCAAGATCGGCGGCTAGCCGGAGTGGCCGGCGGATGCGCTTGAAGCTGCATCTGGGGGTTCCGATCGACCCGCGCGAATGGGCATAATTTTTACACGGAATCCCCTTGACGCAGTGAATCCGGTTTGTTATAATAACCCTTGCCGCTTCTGTAAACCTGGGAGGCGGTCCCCAGCGGGGTGTAGCGCAGCTCGGTAGCGCACGTGCTTTGGGAGCATGGGGTCGCAGGTTCGAATCCTGTCACCCCGACCATTTACCTGGCCCCTTGGTCAAGCGGTCTAAGACACCGCCCTTTCACGGCGGTAACAGGGGTTCGAGTCCCCTAGGGGTCACCAATTGCGTCGTCGAAGCGCACGCGCTGTGCGCTTCGATGAGACCATGAGCGCCATGGGCCTTTAGCTCAGTTGGTCAGAGCAGTCGGCTCATAACCGATCGGTCCGGGGTTCAAGTCCCTGAAGGCCCACCACAGTTTTATACATGGTCCGGTAGTTCAGTTGGTTAGAATGCCAGCCTGTCACGCTGGAGGTCGAGGGTTCGAGCCCCTTCCGGATCGCCAAAGCGCCCCCTCTGATGAAGGGGCGCTTTCCACATAGAGAGGTTGAACGCGATGCCGACACTGCACCTGATGATCGGTCTGCCCGCGAGCGGCAAGACCACCTATGCCAGGGCGCTGGCCGAGCGCGAGCGCGCGCTGCTGCTGACGCCGGACGAATGGCAGATCCGGCTGACCGGGGCCGACATGTTTCGCCCCGACCACGACAGGATCCACAGCTGCATCGAACAGATCATGTGGGATGTGGCCGCGCGGGCGCTGCAGCTGGGCGCGAATGTGATCCTCGACTTTGGCTGCTGGGCGCGGGAAGAGCGCGACGAGTTCCGGCGGAAGACCGAGGCGCTGGGCGCGGGGTTCAAGCTGCACTACATGGACGTGCCCCGGGAAGAACTGTTTCGCCGCCTTGACATCCGGAACGCGCAGCAGCCCGAAGGCGCGTTCGTCATCCCGCGAGGCGAGATGGAGAAGTACATGCAGATCTTCCAGCCGCCCGAACCGGGCGAATTGGCTTGACCCAAACCGCTCGCCTGCCCTGTCCGCTCAGTTTACCCATGTTTGCGCGCGGCCGCGTTTGGGGTTATAATGGGTGTATTCTATACGCACGGAGGCACGCATGCCAAGGATTGAAGGAACCGTCGAGGACGTGGTGTTCAGGAACGACCAGAACGGCTGGACGGTGCTTTCGCTGAAATCGGGGCGGGAGCGCGTATCGGCCGTGGGCGTGATCGGGCCCATCTCCGCGGGCGAAAAGGTGGTCATCGAGGGCGACTGGGCCGAGCACCCGGATTACGGGCGGCAGGTGAAGATCCAGTCGATCGAGTCGGTCGCGCCCACGACGGTGTCCGGCATCGAGAAGTATCTCGGTTCGGGCATCGTCAAGGGCGTCGGCCCGGCCACGGCCAAGCTGATCGTGCAGAAGTTCGGCAAGGACGCGCTGGACGTGCTGGACATGGCGCCTGAGCGCATGACCGAGATCCCGGGCATCGGCCCCAAGCGCGCGGGCGTGATCGCCGAGAGCTACCGCCTGCAGCGCGAGGCGCGGGCGGCCATGGTGTTCCTGCAGGGGCATGGGCTGTCGCCCGCCATGGCGGCCAAGGTGTACCGCGCGCTTGGGCAGCACACGCAGGCGCTGGTCAAGAACAATCCGTATCTGCTGGTGGACAAGGTCGACGGCGTCGGCTTTCGAACGGCGGATGCCATCGCCTACTCGATGGGCATCGAGAAGGAATCGCTGCCCCGCCTCCAGAGCGGCATACGCCACGTGCTGTCCGAGGCCGTAAACGGGGCCGGCCACACGTATCTGCCCAAGGGCGCGCTGCTGGACAAGGCCGGGCAGATCCTGCAGGTGGATCTGTCGCTGATTCAGGACGCGCTGACCGCGATGACCTTTGATTACCGGCTGATGCAGGTGGACGGAGACGACGAGACGCGGATATACCTGCCACAGCTGTTCGAGGCCGAAGGGCAGGTGGCGCGGCTCTTGACCGAGCGGCTGCACCAGGGGCCGCCCGAGGGGATCGCGGGCCTCGACCAGAAAATCGACAAATTCGAGAAGCGCAGCCATGTCACGCTGTGCCAGGAGCAGCGCGACGCGGTGCGGCTGGCGGCCTCGGGAGGCGTGGCCATCATCACCGGCGGGCCGGGCACCGGCAAGACCACCGGCATCAAGTGCATCATCGAGCTGCTGGAAAAGCAGGGCGCGGACACGCTGGGCGCGCCCACCGGGCGCGCCGCCAAGCGCATGTCCGAGGCCACGGGCTACGCGGCGCGCACCATCCACCGGCTGCTGGAGTACGCGGGGGAGGAGGGCGCCTTCGCCCGCAATGAGGACAACCCGCTGGACGCGGACAGCGTGATCGTGGACGAGATGAGCATGGTGGACATCTTCCTGATGAGGTCGCTCCTGCGGGCCCTGAAGCCGGGCGCGCGGCTGATTCTGGTGGGCGACGCCAACCAGCTGCCCTCCGTGGGCGCGGGCAACGTGCTGCGGGATCTGATCGCAAGCGGTGTCATCCCCACCGTGCAGCTGACAGAGATCTTCCGCCAGGCCGCCGAGAGCATGATCGTGGTGAGCGCCCACAGAATCCACAAGGGCGAGCCGCCGCTGCTCAACCAAAAGGGCGGCGATTTCTTCCTGGAGCGCACCGGCACCGCCGCCGAGGCTTTGGCCCGCGTGCTGGCGCTGACTTCTGAGCGCCTGCCCCGGTATATGGGGCTGGATTCCCTGCGCGACATTCAGGTGATGGCCCCGATGAAGAAGGGCGAGGCGGGCGTGTTCTCGATTAACCAGGCGCTGCAGCAGCAGCTCAACCCAAAGTCCGCCCAAAAGGCCGAGCTGATTCGCGAGGGCGCGCTTTTCCGCGAGGGTGACAAGGTGATGCAGGTCAAGAACAACTACGAGTTGGTCTGGACGCGCGGCGCGGAAGAGGGCGTCGGCGTGTTCAACGGCGACATCGGCTTCATTGAAAGCATTGATCCGGAGGAGCGCTCGCTGGTGGTGCTGTTTGACGACGACCGCCGCTGCGAATACGCCGAGGACGTGCTGGACGAGCTGGAGCTGAGCTACTGCATGTCCGTCCACAAGAGTCAGGGCTCCGAGTTTGAAGCCGTCGTGATGCCGCTAATCTCCGGCCCGCCCATGCTCTACACCCGGAACCTGCTCTATACCGCCGTCACCCGCGCCAAGCGCCTGGTGGTGCTCGTTGGCCGCGAGTCCTGCATCGCCCAGATGGTCAACAACAACCACATCGCCCAGCGCTACTCCGCCCTCGCGGAGCGGCTGAGGGTGGTGGGAGACGATGCGGGGAACCTCTGCCCCCCAGCAAGGGCCTGAGGCCCCTGACTTCAATATGTGACAAGGCGCTTGCGTACATGGAACACAGTCAAAGGTCGTCATCGGCGGAATTTCACGGATGGGGTGACTCTTATGGGCGCGATGCAGACCGCGGCGGAACGCGTTCGCGCGTTGTGCGGGCGGCTCAGGATCGCCCCGAACGCACTGCTTTCCCGGGCGTGGGCCTTTGCGCTGGAACTGCTCTTTCCCGCGCGGGCGAACTGTCTGGGCTGTGGGGACGTGTTGGGGGCGGACGGGGAGTTTTTGTGCGATGCGTGCCAGGCGCTGCTGCTTCCGGTGCACGATAAAAAGGGCGAGCGCTGCCAGCGCTGCGGGCGGCCCGGCCGGTGGGACAAGCGCTGCAAGACGTGCCGGGACTGGCCGGACACGGTTGCCCTGGCGCGCTACGCCTATGCCTATCGCCGCCCGGTGGATCGCATGATCCGCCAGATGAAATACGGCGGCGTGACGATGCTGACCGACTGGATGGGCGACGAGATCCTGCGCATGTTGCGCGCCGAGGGGTTTCCGGCGTGCGACCTGGTGGCGCCGGTGCCGATGCACAAAAGCCGCCGGCGCGCGCGCGGCTTCAACCACGCCGAGCTGATCGCGCGGCGGGTAGCGCTGGGATTGGGCGTCCCGATGGAGCTTGCCGTCCGGCGCACGCGCAACACCCGCCAGCAGGCGACGCTTTCGTTGCGCCGTCGGCGCGGCAACCTGCGCGGCGCGTTTCAGGCGGACGCGCGTGCGGCGGGGCGGCGCGTGCTGCTGGTCGATGATGTGCGAACCAGTGGCGCCACGGCGATCGGCTGCGCGGACGCGCTGATGGCAGCGGGCGCAGCAGCGGTGTTCGTGGCCACGCTGGCCGGCGCGGACTGAGGCGGCACAATTGACGGTTGTTCGTCAGTTTTGACGTTACACGCGCACGAGGAATGGTTCTTTTATTTGAAATATCCGTAAAAACGCAGTAAAAAAAGGCTTGCCAACTTGAAAGTGATGTAGTATAATGCGGAATAGTTGCATAGGGTTCAGGTCTGTGGTTGAAAATCGATGCCAGTCGCAGGCAAAACGATCCACGTAAACCGGGCAATGTACCGGCGAGCATGGTGCGGCTTAGAAGTAAGCCCGTCCAGTGCCTTCGGGCGCTGAGAGGATCAGTAGTGGGGAGGCCCTTGGCCTTAGTAGCGAACGTTCCAGGCGGCGAGTGTGGGGTCAAAGACCAGGTCAGCTGTCCCGCATGCAACAAACACACTATACAGGGGGAAATTCCAATGTACGAGGACAAGACGCTGGTATGCAGGGATTGCGGCAACGAGTTTGTGTTCACCTCGGGTGAGCAGGCCTTCTACGCGGAGAAGGGCTTCCAGAATGAGCCCACGCGCTGCAAGGAGTGCCGCGACTCTCGCAAATCCAGCCGGAACAGTGGGGACGCGCGCGAGATGTTCGAGACGGTTTGTGCCGAGTGTGGCCAGCCAACCCGCGTTCCGTTCATCCCGAAGAACGACAGGCCCATCTACTGCAGCGAGTGCTTCGCCGCCAAGAGGCAGTAATATAGAGCCAAGAAAATGGCCGCCCGTCCGGGTGGCTGTTTTTTTGTGTCAGCAGATATTTGCGGTTGCGGCCAATCCTCGCCAGGGCGTGGTTTGTCGTCAGTCTCGGGAAGCGCAGCGCGCGTCCACGCGCTTTCCGCACGTTGAAAAGAGCAGATTCAGCAAACATAGCCGGAGATTGCTCGTCTCCCTGCCGTCTATGCTTGCTCAATCTGCCCTATCGATAGCTCCTGTATCGCTCGTAGGCTTCCAGCCTGCGCTGATACATCTCTTTGCGGCGGCGGTTGCGGCGCTGGATGTGGCGGACGCGCAGGAAGATGATCAGCAGCACGATAAGCGCAAAGATGGCCAGAATCACCTTGAACAGGGTGTCGGCGGGCATCCAGGGCAGCAGTTCGTACATGGACACCGCTGCGCCGTCCTCGTACACGTCGCGGCTGGCGATCAGCCGGGTGGAAAGCTGCTGGCCGTCGGAGGTCGTCATCTTCAGCGTGCCGATCAGGTCGCCCTCGCGGATGGGCGCTTTCAAGAACGCGCTGTACTCCACGCTCGTCTTGTTTGAAAATTCTCGTACCGCCTGCTCGTATTCATCGGGCAGACGGTACTCGGTGTATTTGTTCAGATCGCCCCCGGGCACGGCGCTGAGCGCCAGCATGCCGTTGCCCGAGTCGTTCTTGTCGGCGTTCTCGATGCTTGCGTACTTGGGCGACTGCCCGTACAGCTGGTCGAAAGAGAACGCCTGGTATTTGGGAAACCCGAATTCAAACAAGCGCTTGGTGTCCATCCAGCGCCCGTCGTTGCTGGTTCTGAAGGTGACCGCGATCAGCGTCACGCCGTTCTTGGTGGCCGAGCCCACGTAGCACTGGCCGGCCTTGCTGTGGAAGCCTGTCTTGACGCCGTTGGCGTATTGATAGTAGAACTTGGAGCTGGCCACGAATGAAGAGTTGCGCGTCTCGAGCCGGATGCGTTCGCGCGCGGGATCGGTGGCGTTCACAATCCGCATGGTGTAGCTCTTGGCGCTGACAATGGCGCGGAACGTCGGGTTTTTCATGCCCTCGCGGGCGATCAGCGCCATGTCGTAAGCGGTGGAGTAGTGTTTGTCGTCGTGGTAGCCGTGCGGGTTGACGAAGTGGGTATTCTGGCAGCCCAGCTGCTTGGCGCGCTCGTTCATCATGTCGGTGAAGTTCGAGATCGAGCCGCCCACGATCACCGCCACGGCGTTGGCCGCGTCGTTGCCCGAGCAGATCATCATGCCGTACAGCAGATCCGCCAGCGTCATCTGCTCATCCCGGAACACCGGCACGCGCGAGGAATCCTTCGGGATCTTGTCGGTCTCCTCCGGCAGGGTCACGATGTCGTCCAGGTGGCCGTACTCGACAGCCAGCAGCAGCGTCATGATCTTGGTGGTGGAGGCCGGGTAGCGCCTGGTTTTGGCGTTCTTGTCGTAGAGGACGCGGCCCGAGTCCTGGTCGATCAGCACGCAGGACGCGCCCTGCAGATGCTCATCCTTGAGATCCTCCGGCTTGCTTGCGATATAGGTATCCACCCACTTGGGCGTGGGCTTGGGTGTGGCGGTGGGCTTGGGCGTGGCGGCAAAAGCCGGGGCCGAAAGCGAAGACACCGCCATGATCAGCGCCAGCAGGCACACGATGATCCGATTTGTTACAAGGGTCTTGCGGGTCATCAGATTCCGTCATCCTTTCTGCGCAAACAAGGCGCATAAACTTATGATATCACCTTGGACGTATTTTGTACAGTTATAGTTGTATGTAAAATCCTAACAAACTCGACTTCGGTCTTGAAATTGTTAAGGAAACAGAGTATAATACTTAATAATTGATGTCGATTTGTATCGGATTCAAGAGAATTGTGTAAAGTAGGGGATTGACGAATGGCCAAGAGAATTCTGATCGTAGACGACGAGCCGTTGATTGTGAAAGGCCTTAAATATAGCCTGGAACAGGACGGCTACGAGATCGACACCGCCGGCGACGGCGAAGAAGCGGTCAACAAATTCTTTGCCTCCGCGTTCGATTTGGTGCTGCTCGACGTGATGTTGCCAAAGTTCAGCGGCATCGAGGTCTGCCAGCGCATCCGTGAAAAGAGCAATGTGCCCATCATCATGCTGACCGCCAAGGGCGAGGACATGGACAAGATCCTGGGGCTCGAGTATGGCGCGGACGACTATATGGTGAAACCGTTCAACATTCTGGAGGTCAAGGCGCGCATCAAGACCATCTTCCGGCGCACCTCTATGATGACCCGCGAGCAGGACAACAAGCTGATCACCGTGCGCGACATGACGATCAACCTGAACAACCGCTCGGTGAAGGTCGGCAACAAAGAGGTCAACCTGACCGCCAAGGAATTCGACCTGCTGCAGCTGTTCGTGTCCAACAGGGGTAAGGTGTTCAGCCGCGAGAACCTGCTGGAGACGATCTGGAAGTACGACTACCTGGGCGACCTGCGCACCGTGGATGTGCACATCAGGAGGCTGCGCGAAAAGGTCGAGAAGAACCCCGCCCAGCCCGAGTTCATCTACACCAAGTGGGGCGTGGGGTATTACTTCACCGACAAGGATTAAGAATAGTATCGCGGGGCGGCGGGCGCCGCCCAAACTTCGCCATCCACAGGACTTACGAGGAGATGGACCAATATCTCACCCACGATGTTGAGCAGCTTCATACACTCCATTCGCTGGAAGATCGTCGTCGCCTACCTGCTGATCACTTGTGTCGCCTTCACGTTGGTGGCGACCTCGCTGCGCAGCATGGTGGGCGAGTATCTGTTCACCCTGAAGGTGGGCGAGGAGAAGCGGGTGACCGAGTCGCTGGCGCAGCGGGCGGCGGATCCGCTGGCGGCCGCAGACGCGCAGGCGCTGTATTTGCTGTGCAGCCAGGGCGCAGAGCAGTACTCCGGGCGCGTGCTGGTGGTGGATGAGTACGGCGTGGTGATGGCTGACGCCGATTCCGAGTACAACGGCCAGCGGCTGGCGCTTCCGGAGATCGCCGAGGTGCTCGAGGGCGCGTCCAGCGCCTATGGGTATTACGGGACGCAGGGCGCCGGAGAAAGCGGGTTTTTGGCGCGGGCGTCCGCGTTCCCAAGCTCGGACGGCATGCAGGGGCTGTATGCCGCGCCCATCGTGTTTCAAGGCCGCGTGATCGGCGCGCTGGCGCACACTTCGCCGTCCCAGGAGGTCTACCGGAACCTGACCAGCATCCAGAATCAGATGATCGTCTACCTGATGCTGGTGGCGCTGGCGGTGCTGCTGCTGAGCTTCTTCGTGTCGCGCATCTTCACCCGCCCGATCAACGAGCTGTCCGCGGGCATCTCGCGCATGACGCAGGGCGACCTGAAGGCGCGCGTGGAGGTGCGCGGCAGGAACGAGTTTTCCCAGCTGGCCGAGGCGTTCAATTCGATGTGCGAGCGCCTGGAGTCGCTGGACCAGACCAGAAACCAGTTCGTGTCCAATGCCTCCCACGAGCTTAGAACGCCGCTGTCGACCATGAAGATCCTGCTGGAGTCGCTGCTGTATCAGGAGCAGTACGACCCCGTGATGCAAAAGGAATTCTTGGGAGACATCAACAAGGAGATCGACCGGCTGAACTCCATCGTGAACGACTTGCTGACCCTGGTGCACTTCGACGGAGGCAGCTTGGAGCTTCGGCCCATCAAGCTGCAGCTGGACGAGCTGCTCAAGACCACCGTCAAACGCCTGGAGCCGCTGGCCGTCAGCCGCAGCATCGACCTGTCGCTCGTCGTGCGCGATCCGGTGGAGACCACAGCCGACCACATGAAGCTGGAGCAGGTGTTCTACAACCTGATCGACAACGCCATCAAATACACGCAGCCCGGCGGCAAGGTGACGGTGGATCTGTCCCGCGCGGGCAGAAAAGCCGTGATCAATGTGATCGACACCGGCATCGGCATCAGCAAGGCCGACGCGCGCCACGTGTTCGACCGCTTCTACCGGGTGGACAAGGCGCGCGCCCGCGAAACCGGCGGCACGGGCCTCGGGCTGTCCATCGTAAAGCAGATCGTGATGCTGCATGAGGGGACGATCGGCGTCACGAGCGACGAGGAAAAGGGCAGCACCTTCACGGTGGAGCTGCCGATCATCAACCTGTAAGGGTCATTTTGGAGGATAGGCCTTGAAACGAATCGCGCTGAGCCTCGCGGTGGTGATGGTGCTGGCCCTGAGCGGCTGCACCTCACTTTTCGTGCCGCGCCAGGGCGAGCGCGCGCCCGCCCTGCCCACGCCGCCCGCGCAATCCATGCAGGCGCCCGTGGGCGACAGCTACAAGGAACAGCTGCGCACGGTGGCGCTGTATTACATCGGCGGGGACCAGCGCGAGCTGGTGCCGCTCACCAGGCCGCTGCTGGCGGAGGGCGACGACGCGCTGATCGAGGCGGTCGTCGAGCGGCTGCTGACCGATCCGGGGCGGGACGACGCGCGTGCGGTGGCGCCGGAGGGCACGCGGCTGCTGTCCTGCGAGCTGGCCAACGGCATCGCCACGGTGAACCTGTCCGCCGACGCGCGCAACCAGACGCCCGAATCCCTGGCCTACATGCGCGCCGCGATCTCGAACACGCTGGTGCGCTTGGGCGGTGTGCAATATGTGAATGTGCTGGTCACCGGCCAGGTGGAGAGCGCCAGCAGCGAGGAGCCGCTGCCGCCCGGGCTTTTGCCCGGCGCCGGAAACGACCTGGCGGCCGTGTGGCTGGGGGTGCAGGCCGACGCCGAGCGCCTGCGCCGCGACAGCACGCCCGCGCAGCTGGACGCCTATGCCGCGCTGTATTTCGCGTCCACCCAGAACGAGCGGCTGATCCCCGAGGCCAAGCGCGTGCGCTACAGCAGCGACGACTTGATCCTGCAGCTGCTGCGCGAGCTGGTTCTGGGCCCGGTGGGGCTGACCGCCGCACGGGGCGTGCTGCCCGAGGATCTGGAGCCGATCGCCGGCGCGCCGTTTGTCACCACGTCGGGCGACGGCAGACGGCTGATTGTGCTGCCGTTCAACGAAGACTTTGAGGGCGAGATGACCGGGCGCAACCGGTCGCTTCAGCAGATCTATGGCGCGCTGACGCTGACGCTGTGCCGCTTTGTGCCCGAGATCGAGGGCATTCAGGTGCGCGTGGGCGAGCGGGTGGTGGACTCGGTGCGGCTGCCCACAGGCGAGGTGCAGCTCTTTGAGGGCGGCGTGATGACGACCTCCGATTTCAGCCCGCTGGTGGGCGACCTGGCGCGGGTGTACTTGGCCAACGAAGACGGTAAGCTGGCGCAGGTCAGCCGCGCGATGGATCCTTACGCCAGCAAGCAGCCTCGCGCGCTGATTGAGCAGCTGATCGCCGGGCCGCTGGAGGGCGAGGCGCTGCAGGCCGTGGTGCCGCAGGGCGTCACGGCCGCGGATGTGCTGGGCGTGCGCGTCGAGGACGACACGGTGCTGGTGAACCTGTCCAGCAACTTCTACCGCTGCTGCCAGTCGCTCAGCGCGCAGCAGGAGCGGTTGTTGGTCTATGCCATCGTGAACACGCTCACCGAGCTGGACGGCCTGCGGAAGGTGCGCTTCTTCGTGGAGGACGAGACGCTGGACACCCTGGCGCACGGGATCTACCTGCACGGCAGCCTGATCCGAAATCCGGGACTCATCGCCGAATAGGCGGGATGCAAAATAGAGCCGCCTGCTGGCGGCCCTTCGGATGGGAACAATCGAGGCGGGGGACTGGGAGAGGGGTCGCCCCTCTCTTTTTTGATCCAATTCAGCGGGCTGCGCGCCGGCTTCGGGCTCCTCCGGAGACATCCGAGGCGGGCGGCGTCACAAATCGATTTCCACCCGGTATTTGAGCATCCACGCGTTCACCTGAATCAGGTACGCCAGCATCTGCGCGCCCGCCATCAGCTGCCCGAACCAGGGGGTATCCTGGGCGCGCAGCCCGGAATTCACCAGCGCCTCCACCGCGTGCCGGTCGATCAGTTCCAGCAGGGGCGAGGACTCGTCGTCCAGCACCTGCCGCATCTGCCGGCGCATCAGGTCGGCATAGCCCGGATGGTGGGTCTTGGGATACGGGCTTTTCTTGCGCCACAGCAGGTCGTCGGGCAGCAGGTCCTGCATGGCCACGCGCAGCAGCCCCTTCTCGGCGCCGCGCATTGCCTTCATTTCCCAGGGCACGTTGTAGACATACTGCACCAGACGGTCGTCGCAGAACGGCGTGAGCACGTTCAGCCCAAAGGCGGCGCACATGCGCTGGGCGCGCTCCTGAAGATTCGGCATGAACCACTGGAAGCACAGGCCGTGCAGCTGGCGCAGCCGGGCCTCGCGCAGCGTGTCGGCGGTCAGGCGGGGCAGGCCGCAGGCCGACTCGTGGTAGCGGGTGCACACGTAGCGGCTTAGGTGGAGCTTGCCCGCCACTTTGCGATTGAGCACGCTCTCGCGCAGCGCGATCGAACCCGACCACGGGAAGCTCTCCGACAGGATCATTTCCTCGCGGTTGAACCACGGGTAGCCGCCGAACACCTCGTCGCCGCACTCGCCCGACACCACGTTGTCGCTCTCCTTGGCGATCTCCCGGGCGAACAGCATCAGCGAGCTGTCGATGTCGCCCATGCCGGGCATGGCGCGCAGCGCCATGGCGGGCACCAGCCCGTCGGCCAGCTGGGCGCTGGTGAGCACCACCATCCGGTGGTCGGTCTGAAGCAGCGCCGCGGCCTTCTCAATGAAGGGCGTGTCGCGCTCGATCTGGAAGCTGTTGCCCGAGAAGTAGCGCGCGCTCTCTTCGTAATCCACCGACCAGGTGGACAGCTTGCGCGTCTCGCCCCGGCTCAGAAGCGCGGTCAGCACCGTGGAATCCAGCCCTCCCGACAGCATGCAGGCGGGCTTCAGCGGGCGGATGTCGTCCACCGCCTGCTCCACCAGTTCCCGCACGGTTTTGATGGTCCGCTTCTCGTCGTGCTCGTGGGGCATCGCCTGCAGCTCAAAATAGCGCCGGATTTGGAAGTCCTGCGCGTCGGCGATGAGCGCCGTGCCCGGTTCCAGTGAGTGGATGTCGCGGAAGGGCGTCTTGCCGGGCGTCCGGGCCGGGCCCAGCCCAAACAGCTCGCACAACCCGTCCTGGTCTACCACGCGGCTGGCCACGCCCGATTCGAGGAGCGGCTCCGGGTGATCCGCAAACGCGATGGAGGCGCCCTTGTATGTATAGAACACGGGCAGCTCGCCCATCCGGTCGCGGCTCAGAACCAGCTTCTGCGCGTCCTGGTCGATCACCACGCTGATCACCGGCCCCTCAAGGCGCCTTGGGTAATCGTCGTCCCACAACCTGTATGCCCCCAGCACCAACGCGGACAGGCTGTGCGGGTCGGAGAGGTGGATGCCCGCCTCGCGCAGCTGGGCGCGCAGCTCGTTGCCGTTGCGCAAGCGTCCGGCCGCATAGGCGATGGCGCCGCCGTCCGTGGCGGTGCCGTCCGCGCAAAGCGCGTGCCGCCCCAGAATGTGGTAGGGGGCGTCGATCAGACCCTGCAGCGCGCGCCGGTTTCTGATATAAAACAGTCCATTAAAACGCATATGCATCACTCCCATACAGACATACTATGCGCGAATCGCGAAAACGTGCTATACTAGGATATCTGGTCTTTGTTTACAAAAGGCGGGTTCGGCACCCCCCTGGTGGAGGAGGTAACCCCGTTTGAACGAGCGCGCCGATGGTGTGAATCGTTTTTTGGGCAGGCGGCCGCTGGCGCTGTTCGCGCTGTGCTACGGGGTGGGCGCGCTTGCAGGGTATTATGCCCACGTACCGCCGCTTTGGTATGGCGTCCCTGGGGCGCTGGCGCTTGTCGCGTTCGCGCTTCGCCGCCGCGCGGTGCTGCTGCTGATCGCGCTGGCCTTGATCGGGGCGTCGCTGACCGGATTCTCGGCCCGGCGGCCCGCTTTTCCGGTGGACGAGACCGCGCTTTCCATCTCCGGCCGCGTGGCCGAGCCCCCCGGCTGGAACGGCACGTCGGGCGTGATGGCGCTGGAGCGCGTGACGCTCGGGGACGGGCGGGCATATCCGTGGCGCTTGCGGGTGTATGTCTATGGGGAGCAGCTGTCCGCGCACGCGGGGGATGCGGTCAGCTTCACCGGCGAGCTGTTTGAGCCCAAGGGGCGGACCAATCCGGGCGGGTTCGACTTCGCGCGGTTTCTGTGGGCGCGCGGCACGCCGCTGTGCGCATCGGCCAAGCCGGAAACGCTCGCGATTTCGCCCGGCGCGTCCTGGGTTGGCGCGCTGCGTGAGCGGATCACGCGCGCCATTGAGCGCGCGTTCCCAGGCAACGCGCCGCTGGCACAGGCGCTGGTGCTGGGGGACAAAAGCGCGCTTTCAGACGCGCTCGCGGACGACTTTCGCATCGCGGGGCTGTCGCACCTGCTGGCGGTGTCGGGGCTGCACATCAGCTGCCTGGCGCTGGCGCTGGAGCGGTTGCTGCGGCTGCTGCGCTGCGGCAGGCGGGCGTCGCTGTGCGTCACGCTGTTGCTGCTGGCCGCGTATGCCGGGCTGATCGGGTTCCCGGCGTCGGTGCTGCGTGCTGCGCTGATGTTCGCGCTGGTGCGTTCGGCGCCGCTGTTCGGTCGCCCGGCCGACGCGCTGACCGGACTGTCCGCCGCGTTCGTGCTGATCCTGCTCACGCGGCCCTTGTCCATCGGCGACGCGGGTTTTCAGCTGTCGTTCGCGGCGGTTGGGAGCATGCTGCTCTTGCGGGAACCGGTGCAGAAGCTGCTGCGCATGCCCGGCGCGTTCCGCTGGCCGGGGTTCTCGGATGTCCGCGTCGCGCTGCGCTGGCTCTGGGCCTGGGCGTGCAACCTGTTCTGCGTCAGCGTCGCGGTGCAGCTTGGCACGCTGCCCGTGCTGGTGATGACCTTCGGCGCCGTCAGCCTCTGTCGCCGCTGGTGAACCTGGTCGCGATCCCGCTCAGCTCGCTGGCGCTGCCGCTGGTGGCGCTGCGAATTCTGATGCCCGTTGCCTGGTTCACGCTGCCCGATCAGCTGTTGGGCCTGTTGTCCGCGCTGGCCGGCCGCGCCGCGCGGCTTTCAGGCCCGCTGTGCCTGCCCGCCTGGCCGGGACCCGTGCTGATCGCCTACGGCGCGCTGTGCCTGCTTGCTTCTCCGTATGTGCGCATCCGGCTGCGCGTGCGCAAACTGCTGCTTCTGTCGCTGCCCTGCCTGGCGGTCGGCGCGGCGCTGTTTTTGGGGCTGGCGCTGCCCGGCGGGCTGAACATGGTGTTCCTGGACGCCGGACAGGCCGATGCCTGCGTGGTGCGCGCACAGGGGCATACGTATGCCGTGGACCTGGGCAAGCCCGGCTCGCCGCTGGACGACTATCTGGTCTACACCGGGCAGCGGCCCGACGCGCTGTTTTTGACGCATCCCCACGCCGACCACGCGGGCGGGCTGGAAGAGCTGCTCGACCGCCTGACGCCGGGCGCGATCTACCTGCCCGAATGCTGGGAGCGCGTGTCCGCCGATCCGGGCATCCCCGCGCAGATCGAGCGCGCGCGGGCGATGGGCGTGAAGATCGAGCATCTGAAGGCGGGCGACGTGGTGGCGCTGAGCGAGGGCGTCGCCTGCGAGGTGCTGCAGCCCGCCGAGGGGATTGCGCCCGGCGCGGACAACGGCAACGCCGCCTCGCTGGTGCTGCGGATCCGCTACGGCGACGGCTCGGCGCTGCTGACTGGGGATTTGTCGAGCGACTCCGAGCTGCCCGTCTACCCGGATGTAGACGTGCTGAAAGCCGCCCACCACGGCGCGAAGAGCAGCAACAGCGCGTCCATGCTGGCGCTGACGAAACCCTCGGCGCTGGTGATCTCGGTGGGCAGAAACGGATATGGACACCCGGCCGACCGTGTGCTGGACACGGCAAGCTCGCTGGGCGCGAGCGTCTATCGAACCGACGCCTGCGGCGCGGTCACGGCGCAAATTGACGAGGATGGAACCGCCACCATCCGCACATTCTTAAATCCGGAGGAGACAAAATGACCTGGGAACAGTTTTATCAGCAGCTGGAGGACGGGGTTCAGAGCGTGTATTGCCTGAGCGGGCCGGAGGAGTTTGTGAAGGCCAGCGCCCTGGAAGCGCTGCGCAGGAAGCTGCTGCCCGAAGGGCTCGAGGCGATGAACGAGACGATCCTCGAGAACGCCGGCGCGCAAACCATCATCGAGGCTGCAGAGACATTGCCCATGATGGCCGACCGGCGGCTGGTGCTGGTGCGCGACTGGGCGCCGCTCACATCCGGCAAGGCCAAGGGCGGCAGCGCCGAGGCCGACCGGCTGTGCGAGTGGCTGCCGGGCGCGCCGGACAGCTGTTGCCTGGTGTTCAGCGTGCACGGCGCGATCGACGGCCGCCAGAAGGCCAGCCAGGCGCTGGCGAAGCGGGGCGCGGTGGTGCAGTTCGATCTGCTGAGCGACGACAAGATCATGAAGTGGGTGGCCGGTCAGCTGAAGCCGCTCGGGAAGCGCATGGACGGCCAGGCCGTTCAGGCGCTGGTGTTCATGGCCGGGCGCGAGCTGACCAGGCTGCACGCAGAGCTGCAAAAGCTGGCCGCCTATGCGGCTGGGAGGGACGTCATCGAAAGGCGCGACGTGGAGGCGCTCGTCACGCCGTCGCTGGAATGCACGGTGTTTCAGATGATCGACGCGCTGATGGCCGGCCAGAAAGCGGGTGCGCACAAGCTGTTCAAGTCGATGATCGAGTCGGGCGAGACGCGCGTGGGCGTGCTGTTCATGCTGACGCGCCAGCTGAGAAGCCTCACCGGCATCAAGCGCTTGAAGGCGCAGGGCATGCGCATGCCAGAGATCGAGAAAAAGCTTCAGCTCAACCACTTCGCCGCCCAGAACGCCGAGAGGCAAACGGGCAAGTTTTCCATGGCCGGGCTGGAGGCGGGCTACAAGGCCTGCCTGGACGCAGAGTTCGACATCAAGAGCGGCAAACTCAAGGACACCCTGGCGCTCGATAGGCTGATGCTGGTGCTGGGGGAGATGAAATAAGGGATGGGGAACGTCTGCGGCGCTGATTCCGAACCCGTCCTGAAATATGACATGGGGCTGTCAGGAAAAGTGTGATACAATCCGGGCGAAGGGGGGAGTGCGGATGCAATGGAGCGAGGCGTTTCTTGGAGACAATGAGCCGACCATGGCGCAGATCGACGGGTTCATCGCCAGCCCGCTGTGGGGCGAGCTGAAGGGACATCTGGAGGCGGCATATGGCGCAAAGCCGAAAATCGCCTACAGCATCTGCGTAGGCCAGCCGGGCTGGAACGTGAAGTATCAGAAGGGCGGCAAGGCGCTGTGCACGCTTTATCCGATGCCGGGGTACTTCATCGCGCTGGTCGTGATCGGCGAGCGGCAGGCCGGAGAAGCCGAGCTGCTGATGCCCGCGCTGTCCGGGTACACACGGGCGCTGTACGCGAGGACGCCCGTGGTGCTCGGGCGCTGGCTGATGATGGATGTGAAGGACGCGGCGGTGCTTTCCGATGTAAAGGCGCTGATCGGTTTGCGCGTGAAGCCGAAAGGGTAGCTTCGCGGACGTGCGATGCGCGCTAGCCGAACAAGCGGAGGGCCCGCCGCGAGGGTTTCCACGGCTGTGTTTGCGCCATTTCCGGGGAAAGAGGGCACTGTGGAAGTGCCGCAAAGCCGCCCGGGGACATGCTCCCCAGGCGGTTTTTGCGCGCTTTGTCAAGCGCGTTCGCGCGCAGTCTCGGCATCGTAAAGGAAATGCTTGGCTGCCGAATTGGCGCATAAAAACCAGCGCCGATCAAATACTAAATCCGTCCAATGAGGGTTTCGCCGATTTGTGGGTGGAGCCACCCTCAAAAATGGTGAAAGGTCGAGAAAGAATTGGGAAGGAAGAACAATCGTATGAGAGCAACTGGCATCGTGCGCAGAATTGATGAATTGGGCCGCGTGGTCATCCCCAAGGAGATCCGCCGCACCCTGAGAATCCGCGAGGGAGACCCGCTGGAAATCTTCACCGACCACGATGGGGAAGTGGTGCTGAAAAAGTATTCCCCGATCGGCGAGATCGCCACCATCGCCAAGGACTACACCGACTCGCTGCACCGGTCCCTTGGACACACCGCCTGTATCACCGACCGGGACATGGTGGTGTCGGCCAGCGGCTCGCCCAAGCGCGAGCTGTGGGAAAAGCCCATCAGCCAGGATCTTGAAAACCTGATTCAGAGTAGGCAGACGCTGCACATGAACCAGGCCCAGGGTGGCAAGATGATCACCATCACCGGCGAGGATCCGGCCGAAAGCTATGTGGCGCAGATCATGGTGCCCATCCTGGCCGACGGAGAGGTGATCGGGTCGCTGCTGCTGCTCAGCAAGGAAAACGGCGTTACCATGGACGACACCGACCTGAAGGTGGCCGAGACGACCGCGTCCATTGTGGGCCGCCAGATGGAACAATAACTGGCACGCCCGCTGCATGTGTGGTATACTGACGCCATACGCATGCGAAAGTAGGGATGAGCATTTGAACCGCATCACCATTGTGGGCGTAGGGCTGCACAAGGATCAGCTGACCCTGGGGGCTACAGAGGCGCTGAGGGCAGCCCCCGAGATCGTGCTGCGCACAGGGCGCTGTGGCGCCGCCGGGTGGCTGACCGAGCAGGGCATCGCCTTTGAGACGCTGGATCACTTATACGAGCAGGCGGACGACTTCGATACGCTGAGCGCGGCCATCGCCCAAGAGGTTGCGCGCCTGGCGGAAGATGCGCCCGTCTGCTATTGCGTTCACGAGCTGCGCGACCAAAGCGTGCGGCTGCTGATGCAAGCGCACGAAAAGAGCATCGATCTGGTGCCCGGCGTGGCCATCGACGCGCCCCTGGGCGCGCTTTTGGAGGGGCCGTGCGCCTGCCTGGCGACCGCCGACATCGAGGCCTACCAGCCCGAGGCCGCCTGCGCGGCGCTGGTGCGCGAGATCGACTCGCGCTGCGCGGCTGGCGAGCTCAAGCTGCGCCTGATGGAGCGCTACCCGGACGAGCTGCCCATCACCCTGCTGACCCCGGACGGCCGGCGGAAGCGGATCGCGCTGCACGAGCTGGATCAGCAGCGGGACGCCTGCTACGATCACAGAACCGCCGCCTACATCCCGGCGGTACGCGACGTCACGCGCCTTCAGCGCTTCGGGTTTGACGAGCTGAACCGCATCATGCGGCGGCTGCGCGCCCCGGACGGCTGTCCCTGGGATAAGGCGCAGACCCACCAGAGCCTCACGCCCAACGTGGTCGAGGAGGCCTACGAGGTGGTGGACGCCATCAACAAGGGGGACATTGACGGGCTGTATGACGAGCTGGGGGACCTGCTGCTGCAGGTTACGCTGCACGCCGAAATCGCGCGCCAGCACGGCGAGTTTGCGATCGACGACGTGACGAGCGCCGTCTGCGCGAAGATGATTTCGCGCCATGTGCACATCTTTGGCGGCATGAAGGCCGACACGCCCGAGCAGGCGCTGGGCCTGTGGGAGCAGCAAAAAAAGAAGGAAAAGAGTCTTTCGACAATTTCCGATACAATGCGCGCCGTGACGGCGAGCCTGCCCCAGCTGATGCGCGCCGCCAAGGTGCAGAAGAAAGCAGCCTCGGTGGGCTTCGACTGGGACGATCCGGCGCCCGCGCTCGACAAGGTGTTTGAGGAGGCGGACGAGCTGCGCCAGGCCATGGTGTCCGGCGCGGGAATCGAGGAAGAGCTGGGGGATCTGCTGTTCGCTGCGGTGAACGTGGCGCGGCTATTGAAGCTCGAGCCCGAGCTCGCGCTCGGCCGCGCGGTGGACAAATTCGTGGCGCGCTTTGAAAGGATGGAAGCGCTGATCGCGTACGAGGACAGGCGCATGCAGGGCATGAGCCTGGCGGAAATGGACGAATATTGGGTCCGCATAAAAAAAACATGTTAAAACCTTGATTTGGCGGCGAAAATTAGCAGGAATTTTGCAGGAATGACGCGAATAAGGGATAAACTGTATGCGTATTGCGCATATCAGCTCGTAAAAGCGAATATTTTTGGAGGTGTCTTTCGAAATGAATAAGGCAACGTTTATCGCACAGCTCGCGGAAAAGTCCGGCTTGGATCGCAAGCAGGCCGACAAGGCGCTGGAAGCCTTCATCGCCACCGTCACCGACGCGCTCAATGCGGGTGACAAGGTTCAGCTGATCGGCTTTGGCACGTTCGAAGTCAAGACCCGCGCGGCCCACACCGGCCGTAACCCCGCCACCGGTGCCACGATCGAGATCCCGGCCTCCAAGACCCCGGTCTTCAAGGCGGGCAAGACGCTGCGCGAGGCGCTGTAAGTTCGTTCTACTTAGCAACCCGGACGCACAAGGCGCTCGGGTCGCTCTGGCGTTGGGGGGTGTCCAGTAATGTGGGTGCCCCTCTCGTTTTGTTGTTTGGAGAGTGAAACATGAAGCAAGCCAAGTCGGTCCCGGACAAGGCGCAGGGTGAAATGCAGACCATGCGCCTGGACAAGTATCTCAAGGTTTCCCGCATCATCAAGCGCCGCTCGGTGGCCGACGAGGCCTGCGACGGCGGCCGCGTGATGCTCAATGGCAAGGTGGCCAAGTCCGCCTCCGCCGTCAGGGAGGGCGACATCGTGTCGGTGCGCTTTGGCGAGCGGCTCACCCAATACCAGGTGGTCACGCTGTCCGAGCACGTCTTGAAACAGGACGCGCAGGGCATGTACCGCGTGATTCCGTGATGGAGGGCTTGGGGGCTTGGGCGGTCGTGGTCGCCGCCGGCAAGGGCGAGCGGCTGGGCCTTCCCTATAACAAAGTGTTTTACAGACTGGCCGGGCGCAGCCTGCTCGGCCGCTGTTTTGATGCGCTGGCAAGCGCGGGCTGTTTTGACGGCGCGGTGCTGGTGCTGTCCGAGGAGGACATTCCCCGCTATCAGGCGCTGATTCAGGCCGAAGGCGGGCTGCCCTTGCCCGCGCGGCTGGCGGTTGGCGGCGCGACGCGCCAGGCTTCGGTGATGCGCGGTCTGCTGGCGCTGCCGGAGGACGCCGGGATCGTAGCCATCCACGACGCGGCGCGGGCGTTTGTGCCGGGAACGGTGGTTCGCGCCGCGCTTGAATCGGCCCGGGCGCACGGCAGCGGCGTGGCGGCGACGCTGGTCACCGACACGATCAAGCGCGTGGACGGGGCGGATTGTTCCGTTGAGACGCCGGACCGGGCGTTTCTGCGCGCCGTGCAGACGCCGCAGGCTTTCAGGCTGGCCGAGATCCTGCGCGCCCACCGGCAGGCCGAAAAAGACGGTTTCCTGGCCACCGACGACGCCGCACTGTACGAGCGCTACGTCGCCCCCGCCCGGCTGTGCTGCCTGCCCGAGGGGCAAAACAACATCAAACTCACCACGCCGGAGGATTTGCGGACGATGGAAACGCGGCTTTGGGGAACGCTCCGCGTCGGGCACGGCTACGACGTGCACCGGCTGGTCGAAGGCAGAAAGCTGATCCTGTGCGGGGTGGACGTGCCGTTTGAGAAGGGGCTGCTCGGGCATTCGGACGCCGACGTGGCCGTGCACGCGCTGATGGACGCGCTGCTTGGGGCCGCGGGGCTGGTGGACATCGGACGGCATTTCCCGGACAGCGACATCGTGTTCAAGGATGCCGATTCCGTAAAGCTGCTGGAGCAGGTGGCCATGAAGCTGGGCGAGATGGGTTACCGCCCGGCGAATGTGGATGTGACCATCGTCTGCCAGCGACCCAGAATCGCGCCTTATATCGACGCCATGCGGGCGAACCTGGCGCGCACGCTGAGGATGCCTCAGGATTGCGTGAATGTGAAAGCCACCACCACCGAAGGGCTGGGGTTCGAGGGAGAGGGCCTGGGCATCTCGTCCAGCGCCGTTGCGGCGATTACCAGATAGAGGGGATTCATCATGGAAAGCATCATTCGAGATTTGCGTCTGGCGCCCTCCGGCGCGGACAAGATCGCCTGGGCTATGGACCACATGCCCATCCTGAATCTGATGGAGCAGCGGTTCATCGCGGAACAGCCCTTCAAGGGGTTGCGCGTGGCCATGTCGATCCACCTGGAGGCGAAAACCGCGCGCACCGCGCTGCTGCTCAAGGCGGGCGGGGCCGAGGTGTCGGCTACCGGCTGCAACCCGCTATCCACCCAGGACGACGTGGCCGCCGCGCTGTCCCGGATGGGCGTGCGCGTGTGCGCCTGGTATGGCGCGAGCGCCGACGAGTACCACGGCCACCTGATCGAGACCCTGCGCTGCAAGCCGCACATCCTGATCGACGACGGCGGCGACCTGACCAACATTCTGTGCGATGAACGGCCGGACCTCGCGGCCTGCCTGATCGGCGGCGGCGAGGAGACCACCACCGGCGTGATGCGGCTGCGCGCGCGGGAGGCGGAGGGGTCGCTCAAGTTCCCGATGGTGTGCGTGAACGACGCCCAGATGAAGTACCTGTTTGACAACCGCTACGGCACCGGCCAGTCGGTGTGGGACGGCATCATGCGCACCACCAACCTGATCGTGGCCAGCACGTCGGTCGTCGTGGCGGGCTACGGCTGGTGCGGCAAGGGTGTGGCCATGCGCGCCAAAGGGCTGGGCGCGCGCGTCATCGTCTGTGAGGTGGATCCGGTGAAAGCCTGCGAGGCCGCCATGGACGGATTCGACGTGATGCCCATGGACGAGGCGGCAAAGGTCGGCGAGCTGTTCGTCACCGTCACCGGCTGCAAGGACATTCTTACCATGCGGCATGTGCCGCTGCTGAAGCAGGGCGCGATCCTGTGCAACGCCGGGCACTTCAACGTGGAGGTGGCCGTGGCCGAGCTGAAGGCGAACGCCCGGGTGTCTGCCGTGCGCAAAAACATTGAAGCGCTGGATTTTCCGGACGGCAAGCGCGTGTACCTGCTGGCTGACGGCCGGCTGGTCAACCTGGCCGCCGGGGACGGGCACCCGGCCGAGATCATGGACATTAGCTTCGCGCTGCAGGCGCTGACGGCGGAGTATGTGGCAAAGCACGGCGCGGGGCTGCCGAGAAAAGCGCTGGAGCTACCCCGGGAGATCGACCGGCAAGTGGCTGCGATGAAGCTGCAGGCGATGGGATTGTCCATCGACGCGCTGACCGACGAGCAGGCGCGGTACCTCGGTTCCGCCCATGGGTAGGAGCAAGGAATGATGCGGATACGAATCGAGAACGTCCAGTTATACACCGGAGAGACTTGCTGCCAGGATGCGTGCGTTCTGGTCGAGTCGGGCCGGATCGCCTTTGCGGGGGATGCCAGGCAGTGCGGCGATCCGCACGCGGATCAGGTGATCGACGGCAAGAGCGCGCTGTGCATGCCCGGGCTGTGGAACGCCCATACCCACGCCGCCATGACGCTGGTGCGGGGCCTGGGCAGCGACCTTCGGCTGATGGACTGGTTGGATCAGGTGTGTCCAATGGAAGCCCGGATGGACGGCGATGCCGTCTACTGGGGCACGCGGCTGGCGATGCTCGAAATGCTCCGGCGGGGCGTCGTGGGCTTTGCGGACATGTATTTCCACATGCCGCGCGTGGCCGAGGCCGTCATCGAATCCGGCATGAAAGCCAGCCTCACGCGCGGCTGCAGCGACGCCTCGGGCGTGGATAGCGTGGTTTCGCTGCACGGGGACTACCACGGCGCGGCGGACGGGCGCGTGCGCGTCCCGATGGGGCTGCACGCCGAGTACACTTCAGATGAGGACATCGCGCGCTACGCCATCGAAAAAGCGCACGCGCTCGGCAGCGGCTTTCACACCCACATTGCCGAGACGGCCTTCGAGGTGCGGGGCTGCATGGAGCGCCACGGCGTGAGTCCTGTGCGCTACTTCCACGATCTGGGCGCGCTGCGCCTGGGCGCCATCGCCGCGCACTGCGTGCACGTGACGGGCGAGGACATTGAGCTGCTTCGGCAGGACAATGTGCACGTGGCGCACTGCCCGGCCAGCAACATGAAGCTGGCCAGCGGCTTTGCGCCGGTGACGAAGCTGCTGGACGCTGGGGTCAGCGTCGCCCTCGGCACCGACGGCGCTTCCAGCAACAACGGGCTGGACTTGCTTTCCGACATGCGGCTGGCCTCGCTGCTGCAGAAGGGGTTTACCGGAGATCCCACGGCGCTGAACGCCCGGCAGGCCATCCGCATGGCCACCCGCGCGGGCGCGCAGGCGCTGGGTTTCCCGGATTCCGGCCTTGTCGCGGAAGGCATGAAGGCCGACCTGATCCTGCTCTCCGGCGACGCCGAAAACCTGATGCCCCAGCATGACCTACTGGCCAACATCGCCTTTTCCGCATCCGGCCTGAACACCCGCCTCACCATGGTGGACGGACGGATCCTGTATCAGGACGGCCAGTTTAGGACGCTGGACGAGGGGCAAATCAAGGCCGAATTCCAAAAAGCGGCGGCGCGCCTGATGCGCTGACAGCCAACTCGCGGGAGGCATGGAGGGCGGCAGCCCTCCATTTTTCATCCACAGGCGGCGCTTTGCGCCGCCGAGGAGCGCCCCAGGCGGGCGCTTCCCTGCAGGATTTTCGCCCGTGATCCGCGGGATCACAGAAAATCCTGTTTTCGTTCTCATCCGGTAAGGGATTGCGCGGCAAGACCGGCGGGGCACTGTCATACGACTCTGGACTAGCTCATACCATGGAGCGATGGCAAATGCCGTGTCGGTGAGCACCGGGCAAGGAGGACGAAAATGAATCAGCAATCATTGTATCGGGACATCGCCGAGAGGTGTGACGGCGATATCTACATCGGCGTGGTTGGCCCGGTGCGCACCGGAAAGTCCACGTTCATCCAGCGCGTGATGGAGCTGCTGGTGCTGCCCAACATGGAGGGCGACGGCACCCGTGAGCGCGCGGTTGACGAGATGCCCGTGAGCGGCGCGGGCAAGACGATCATGACCACCCAGCCCAAGTTCGTGCCCAACGAGGCCGTGGAGGTGTCGCTGCTCGGGCAGCAGGCGCAGCTGCGGATGCGGATGGTGGACTGCGTGGGCTACCTCATCAAGGGCGCGCTGGGGCTCAGCGAGGGCGAGGGCGCGCGCATGGTGCGCACTCCCTGGTTCGAGCACGACATCCCGTTCGAAGCGGCGGCCGAGCTCGGAACCCGCAAGGTCATCAGCGAGCACTCGACGCTGGGCGTCGTGGTGACCACCGATGGCAGCATCGGCGAGTTCCCAAGATCCAGCTACATAGAGGCTGAGGAGCGCGTCATCAAAGAGCTGAAGGCGCTGGGCAAGCCCTTCGTGGTGCTGCTCAACAGCAAGACCCCGGGCGCACCCGACACCCAGGCGCTGGCGGCGGCGCTCAGCGAGCGGTACGACGTGGCGGTCGTCCCGCAGGACGTGGAGAAGATGGACCTGCCCCAGCTGAATTCCGTGATGGAGCGTGTGCTGCTGGAGTTCCCGCTGACCGAGGTGGTGATCAAGACGCCCGCCTGGGTGAGCGCGCTATCCCCGGACCACCCGGTGTCCGCCGCCATCATGAGCTGCGCCCGGGAAGCCGCCGAGCAGATGGCGCGCATGCGGGATTATGAAAAGCTGCAGGCCGTGTTTGCCCATTCAGAGTATGTGGATGAGGCCCAGCTCAAGGATATGCAGCTGAACAGCGGCGCCATGGAGATGCGGTTGGAGCTGATCGACGGCCTGTTTTACAAGGTGCTGGGCGAGGCCAGCGGCCAGCAGGTTGAGGGAGAGGAGCACCTGCTGAAGCTGATGACCGAGCTGGTCTCGGCCAAGCGCGAGTATGACCGGGTGCAGGAAGCGCTGCAGGCCGTGCGCGAGAACGGCTATGGGCTGGTGACGCCGGTGATGAGCGAGCTGACGCTCGAGCAGCCCGAGATCGTGCGCCAGGGCAACAAGTTCGGCGTGAAGCTGAAGGCGTCCGCGCCCAGCTTGCACATGATTCGGGTCGACATCCAGACCGAGGTCAACCCGATCGTGGGCACCGAGCAGCAGTCGGAAGAGCTGGTCAAGTATTTGCTCAGCGAGTTTGAGAACGATCCGGACTCCATCTGGGACAGCAACATCTTTGGTAAGTCGCTGAACGAGCTGGTGCGCGAAGGGCTGGCCAACAAGCTGATGAGGATGCCGGATGACGTGCGGCTGAAGCTCAAGGAGACGCTGCAGAAGATCATCAACGAGGGCAGCGGCGGCATGATCTGCATACTGCTGTAGTCGCCGGCTCCGCCGATTTTGCCCGCTGGCGGGCGGTTGCCTGGGAGGGAAAACGATTGCAGGATTTCCTGTGGCGCCAAGCGTCACGGGAAATCCTGCTTCGGTTTCCGTCCGAGAAGGGATTCCTCGAGAAGATCGGCGGGCCGGCTCCGCTCTTGCGTTTTCGGGGGGTTTGCGGTATAATGAATTTACAGAACAGCAATCCTTCCGGGTGGAATCGCATCAAAGGGGGTTATCCTATGAAGCTGATCATCGCCATTGTACAGGATGAGGACGCCTCGCGCCTCGTGAGCAACCTGATGAACGAGGGGTATGGCGTGACCAAGCTGGCCACCACAGGCGGCTTTTTGCGCGCGGGCAACACCACGCTGCTGGTGGGCGTGGACGACGAGAAGTTCGACGGCGCCATGGCCGTGATCGAGAAGGTGTGCCGCAGCAGGAAACAGGTGGCCACATCCCCCTCGCCGGTGGCGGGCACCACCGGGGTCTATATGCCCTACCCCATCGAGGTTATGGTGGGCGGGGCGACCATCTTCGTGCTGAACGTCGACCAGTTCATCAAAATCTAGGGATAATGGGTGCACGCCTTGAACTTTGACGACTTTTACGGGCTCGATACGCTCGCTGCCCGGCTGCGCGCCGACATGAACGGCGCGGGCTGTGTGCACGCCTATCTGTTCGTCGGGCCGAAGGGCGCCGGCAAGCGCTCCCTTGCGGAGATTTGCGCGCGTGCGCTGAATTGCGCAGGCGCGCAAAAGCCATGTGACGCTTGCCCGAGCTGTGCGCGCGGCTTGTCCGGCAGCCATCCGGACATCATCCGGCTGGCGCTTTCGGACAAGCAAAGCATCGGTGTTGACGAGGTGCGCGCCCTCATCGCCCGCGTGATGATGAAGCCCTACGAAGGCGGCAAGCACGCGGTTCTCATTGAGGATGCGGGCGCGATGACGGTTCAGGCCCAGAACGCGCTGCTCAAAACGCTGGAGACGCCGCCTGGGAGCGCCGTATTTTTTTTGATTGCCGAGCAGGCGAGCCTGCTCTTGCCCACGATCCAGTCACGCTGCCGCGTGGTGCGGTTCCACGGGGTGGACACGGGCGCGTGCGAGCGGGCGCTGGTCGCGCGGGGCGTCGAGCCGCAGCGGGCCAGGCTGCTGGCGGGGCTGTCTGAGGGTTCGGTGGGGCAGGCGCTGCTGCTGAACCAGGATTCGGGATACTGGGCGCTGCGCGAGCGGGTGATGCAGGCGCTGAGTCTGGGCATGGGCGAGGCCTCTTCGCTGCTGAAGGATGACAAGGATGACGCGGGGCAGGTGCTGGCGATCCTGGAGCAGCTGGCCCGGGAGGAGATGCACCGGGAAAGCGGGTTGTCCGGCTCGGCTCAGCAGGACCTCAAAATCCCGGGAGACAAGCTGCTGATGGGCGTGTTTCATGCGAAAGAACGACTAAACAGCAACGTGGTTTGGCAAAATGTGCTGGAAGCGTTGTTTATGGAAATCGCATAAACTAGGGGGAAAACACATGATGACCGTGATCGGCGTCCGCTTCAAGAAGGCGGGCAAGGTATACTTTTTCGACCCGAACGGCGTTTGGCCCAATCCGGGTGAGTATGTGGTGGTAGAGACCGCGCGGGGCCTGGAGCTCGGCGAGGTGGTCACCAGCGCCCGCGAGGTGGACGACGCGCAGGTCGTCTCCCCGCTGAAAAAGGTGATCCGTCCGGCCGTGGCCGAGGACATTCAGCGCATGGAGTTCAACGAGAAGCGCGAGAAGGAGACATACCACATCGCCCAGGAGCGCATCGCCCATCACAAGCTGGACATGAAACTGGTGGATGTTGAGTACACTTTTGACAACAGCAAGATCGTGTTCTACTTCACCGCCAACGGGCGCGTGGATTTCCGGGACCTGGTCAAGGACCTGGCGGGCGTGTTCAAAATGCGCATCGAGCTGCGGCAGATCGGCGTGCGTGACGAGGCCAAAATGCTGGGCGGCCTCGGCTCCTGCGGGCGGCCGATTTGTTGCGGCGCGTTTTTGAGCGATTTCCAGCCGGTGTCCATCAAGATGGCCAAGGAGCAAAACCTGTCGCTGAACCCCACCAAGATCTCCGGTCAGTGCGGGCGCCTGATGTGCTGCCTCAAATATGAGCAGGACTACTACGAGTCCGCGCTGAAGCGCCTGCCCAAGATCGGGCGCGAGTGCATCACGCCGGATGGCGTCGGGATCATCTACGACATCAACGTGATCCGAGAGAAGGTGCGCGTCAAGATCCGCACCGAGGACACCATCGACGTGCGCGAGTATCCGCTGGCCGATGTGAGTAAGCCTCAGCCCGGCGTGCCCGGACAGGAGGGGCATCCCACCGGAGAGGCTGCCAAGCAGCGCCAGATCGAGGGCGCGCGCAGAAGCCGCCCGAGCCGCCCGGCGCCGGCCGCCCCTAAGGACAGCAAAGAGGCCGAAAAACCCGACGCGCAACAGGAAAAGCAGGAGCAGCAGCGCCAGCGGCGCATCGCCAGCAAAAACAAGAGCAAGCAGATGTCCACCGATCAGTTCATGGACAAGCTGACCAATGGCGGCGGCAAGGGGAAAAAGGGCGAGCCAAAGCAGCAGGGGGAGGGTGAGGCCGCGCCCAGGCCGGCGCGGAACGACCCGGGCTTTGGCGCGGGGATTCCCACGGCGGAAAAGCCGAGCGCCAAGATTCAGCCCGGAGAGAAGATGAATTCGTAAAACCTCTTTCAAATATTTTTCAAAAACCCTTGAATATTGCGGTGGACATGTGCTATAATGCAAACTAGCCCAATATGAGAGACCCCCTTGGCAAACCGTATCCCTCCGGTGGCGTTCCTACCGATGACAGGACTCGGACACAAGGAAGATCATCAAAGGGCGCAACATTTTAGGAGGGTTTTTCCATGTTCGAAGACAAGACCTTGGTGTGCCGCGAGTGCGGTCAGGAGTTCGCTTTCACCGCTTCCGAGCAGCAGTTCTATGCCGATAAGGGTTTCCAGAATGAGCCCGGCCGCTGCCCGACTTGCCGTGCCCAGCGCCGCCAGACCGGCGGTGGCGCCCGCGGTGGCGATCGCCCGATGTATGACGTGGTGTGCGATGGCTGCGGCCGTCCCACGCAGGTGCCGTTCCAGCCGCGCGGTGACCGTCCGGTCTACTGCCGTGACTGCTTCGACCAGCAGCGCCAGTCGGGATATTAATTAGCGACAAAAACCCACTCCTGAAAGGGAGTGGGTTTTTTTGTTGCCTCTTTGTCGGTAGGCGGGGCTGGCTTTCATTGGCATGAATGGTTTTCATGGCATAGAGTCACACGGGCGGAAATCCCGCGGAATGGACATGGGAGGCCGCCGCCCTCCTGACCGCCTGGGGCGCGTTCCATGATCGTCCGCCGTTGATCCATGGGGACGACAAAGGGATGCACTGGTGATGCATCCCTCTGAATGGATAGGGAGATCGGATGCTCAGGGGACGCGTCCCTTGAGCGGGGCCATAGGGGGAGCGCCCCTGTTCTTCCCCCTAGGTAAGCACTGATCAAAGCGGCCACCGGTTTTGAGGCGCCTTTTCCGCTCCGGCGGCGTTCTCCGCTTGAAATAGCTCTGCTATTCCTGCGCTTCGGCTTCTTGCCGGAACGAAAAATCCACCTCAATCCCGGCGGTCACTTTAATCAGCGCTTACCTAGCAGCCCATCTTCTCGGCGCGGAGTTTCTCGCGCAGGGTCTGGTTGGTGGTGCGGACATGGCCGGGCAGCGGCAGGATCTTGGCGTCGATGGCGTCCAGAATCCAGGCGGGCTGCGGGAAGAACGCGTCCTCCAGCTCGTGGGCGGGGGTGATCCAGTTCTTGGCGGCCACCACCACCGGCGGCGCGTCCAGCTCGTCGAAGGCCATCTCGGTGATGTTGCGGGCGACCTCGCTGGCGAAGGAGCCGCGCTCGCAGGCGTCGGTCACGATGACCAGGCGGCCGGTCTTTTTGACGGACTCGATGACGGTCTCGTAGTCAAACGGCACCAGCGTGCGCGCGTCGATGACTTCGGCCTGCATGCCGTACTTGCCCTTCAGCTCGTCGGCTGCCTGCAGCGCGCGGTACAACACCGCGCCGAAGGTCAGGATGGTGACGTCCGACCCCTTGCGCTTCACGTCGGCCTGGCCGAAGGGGATCTCGTAGTAATCGGCGGGCACGCCGCCCTCGTGGAACTGCTCGCCGATGTCGTAGATGCGCTGAGACTCAAAGTACACCACCGGGTCGGTGCCGGCAAGCGCCGTGGCCATCAGCCCCTTCGCGTCGTAGGGCGTGGCGGGGAAGGCCACCTTCAGGCCCGGAATGTGGGCCACCAGCGCCGACCAGTCCTGGCTGTGCTGGGCGCCGTACTTGCTGCCCACCGACACGCGCAGCGTCAGCGGCATCTTGATCACGTCGGCGGACATGGCCTGCCATTTGCTCATCTGGTTGAACACCTCGTCGCCCGCGCGGCCCAGGAAATCGCAGTACATCAGCTCGACCAGCGCGCGGCCGCCCGCCATGGCGTAGCCGACGCCCGAACCCACGATGGCGGCCTCGGAGATGGGGGAGTTGAACAGCCGGTGATAGGGCAGCGCCTCGGTCAGGCCGCGATACACCGCGAACGCGCCGCCCCAGTCGCGCACATCCTCGCCGTAGGAAACCAGCGTCGGATCCTTGTAGTAGCGGTCGATGATCGCCTCAAAGATGCCGTCGCGCAGCTGATACAGCTTGTTTTTGCTCACGGGCTTGCCGTCCTTCATGAAGAAGCGCTCTTTGTTTGCGATGGCCTGGGTGCGCGGGTTCTCCGAGAGGGGCAACAGCACGTCGCCGGGCTCTACGCTTCCGGAGAAGCTCTCCACATGGCCGTTTGAGAACATCAGCTCCGCGATGGCGTCCGGGTTCTTGACCAGGTCCATGCGCGGGGACACGCTGTCGTCGATGGACAGCTTGAAGTTCTTCAGCACGGAGTCCTTCACGCCCTGAACGATGGCGTCGCACTCCTGGGCGGTGGCGACCTTGGCGTCGATCAGCTGCAGGCGGTAGGCCAGAATCGGGTCGGCGTCGGCCCAAGCCTGGATCTCTTCCTTGGTGCGGTAGCTCGACGAGTCGGATGGGCTGTGGCCAGTGGTGCGGTAGGTCAGCACGTCCAGCAGCACCGGGCCCTCGCCCTTGAGCAGCAGCTCCTTCTTGCGCTTGATGGCGTCGATCACGGCCAGCGGGTTGTAGCCGTCCACGCGCTCGGCGTGCATCTGGCTGCCCATGAAGCCCGCGCCCAGCCGCGCCAGCACGTCGTAGGCCATGGTCTCGCCGTTGGTCTGGCCGCCCATGCCGTACTGGTTGTTGAAGATGTTGAACAGCACCGGCAGGCCGCCCTTCATGTCGCCCTCCCAGAGCTGCGTGAACTGGCTCATGCCCGCGAAGTTCAGCGCCTCGAGCACCGGGCCGCAGCCCAGGGATCCGTCGCCGATGTTGGCGACCACGATGCCGGGCTTCCTGTTGACCTTCTTGTACAGCGCCGCGCCCGCCGCGATGTCGGCCGAGCCGCCCACCAGCGCGTTGTTGGGGTAGATGCCAAACGGGGTGAAGAAGGTGTGCATCGAGCCGCCCAGCCCCCGGTTGAAGCCGGTGCTGCGGGCGAAGATCTCGGCCATCGCGCCGTAGAGCAAAAAGTCGATCGCCAGATCCTTCACGCTGTCGTGCTTGGTTTTCTCGACAACGCGCAGGATCTCGCCGCCAAAGAAGCCCTCCATGATGGCGGTCAGATCGGCGTCAGACAGCTTCTCAATGGACGACAGGCCCTTGGCGAGGATCTCGCCGTGGCTTCTGTGCGAGCCGAAGCTGATGTCGTCCACGGTCAGGTGGAACGCTTGGCCGACGGCGCTGGCTTCCTGCCCCAGCGACAGGTGCGCCGGGCCGGGATGGTTGTAGGCGATGCCGGTGTACTCGCCGGTGGTCTTGATCAGGTTCAGCATGGTCTCGAACTCACGCAGCACCAGCATGTCGCGATAGATCGTCTTCAGCTGATCTTTGCTGAAATTCTTGACCTCGTCCTTGATGGTCTTCTGGTACTCGTTCACCTTGATGTCCTGAAAGTGCACCTTGCCGGGCTTGCGCATGACCGCCGGATCGATGTATTGCGACTTAGGCATGTAGATTCACTCCTAAAATTGTATTCGTGACGTGGTTCGGGGGCGGTGTCCCCAGCGGGGATGCCCAAGTGGCGGCGCCCCTCGGGCATTGCGCCTCAGTCGTGAAACTCCCAGATGACCTCTCGGATGATCTCGGAGACTGTCGGGTGGGGGAAGATGACTTCCTTGGCATCCTGAACGCGCAGCTCCTGCTCGATCATGGCCGCCGCGCCCCAGATGATTTCGCTGCTGTAGCTGCCGATCATGTGCACGCCGATGACGTTTCGGTGCCCCGCGTGCACCATCACCTTGCACAGCCCGTCGTCGCCCTCGTTCTCGGCCACGAAGCGCCCGGCGTAGCGCATGGACAGCTTCTTCACTTCGTATGGGACGCCCGCGTCCACGGCGGCTTCCTCGGTCAGACCCACGCAGGCCACCTCGGGCTTGGTGTAGATCACAGCCGGGTTGGCCTGATAGCGCATGGTGTCGCGCTTGCCGAGCATGGTGTTCACGGCCACCTCAGCCTCGCGGTAAGCGGTGTGGGCCAGCATCTGGATGCCGTTCACGTCGCCCGCGGCGTAGACATTCTCGATGTTGGTCCGGCTCTGGGCGTCGGTGGGGATGCCCTGGCGGGTGACCTCCACGCCGATGGACTCCAGGCCCAGGCCCTGCGTGTTGGCGCGGCGGCCGATGGAGAGCAGCACCTTGTCCGCCGGAACCTCAAAGCGCTTCCCGTCGGCCTCACAGACGACGGCCTTGTCCGTCAGCGCGGTCACCTTGGTGGACAGCAGGAAAGTGACGCCTTTTTTTTGGTACTCCTTCAGCAGAATGTTCCGAATCTCGCCGTCGGTGGGGCCGGCGATGTGGTCGAGCATCTCGACCACGGTGACCTTCGACCCGGCGGTGTTGTAGTAAGCGGCCATCTCCAGGCCGATCACGCCGCCGCCGATGATGACGAACTCCCTGGGCACTTCGGGCAGCTCGAGCACCGCCTTGTTGGTCAGCGCAAAGCCCGACGCCAGCGCCTCCTTGAGGCCCGGAATCGGCGGCACCACGGGGGACGAGCCGCTGGTGATCAGAAGCCGCTTCGCCTGGTACTCGCTGCCCGCGACTTCCACCACAAAGCCGCCCTCGCAGCGCCCTTTGATGACGGCCTTCTCCTTGACGACCGTCACGCCCGCGCCCTTCATTTTGGATCCCACGCCCGCAACCAGCGTCCGGACGACCTTGGCGCGGCGCTTCTCGACCTCTTGATGATTCAGCGTCACGTTGTCCGCGTGCACGCCGTAAGCGCCCCCGTGCGTGGCGTATTCGTAGACCTTGGCCGAGTGCAGCAGCGCCTTGCTGGGGATACAGCCCTCGTTCAGGCACACGCCGCCCAGAGCATTCATTTCAAACAGCAGCACGGACAGCCCGGCGTGGGCCGCGCGCTCCGCGCCCAGATATCCGGCCGGGCCGCCGCCAATGATGATCAGATCATGCATGCTCAGCACCTAACCTTTCGCCAGCAGCATCGTGATGTTCTGAAGGTTCTGCCCCAGATCCCGCAAGAACTTGGATGCCGGCGCGCCGTCCAGCGCCCTGTGGTCGTAGGTCAGGGACAGCGTCATGCAGGGGTAGCCCGTGAGCTGGCCGTTCACATCGCGCACGCGGGTGGTGATGTTGTTCACGCCCAGAATGCCGGTCTGCGGCGGGTTGATGACCGGGGTGAAGCTCTCGATGCCCAAGCTCCCCAGGTTCGAGATTGTAAAGCTGCCGCCGCGCAGATAGTCCGGGTTGATGGTGCCGCTCTGGCACTCCTTGGCGAGGCGCTTGGCCTCCTGGCTGATTTGAAGCAGGCTCATCTTGTCCGCGCCGAAGAGCACCGGAACCATCAGCCCGCGCTCGGTGTCCACCGCCAGGCCCAGGTTGACGCCGCGGAAGTATTTCATCTTTGTGCCGTCGATCAGGTTGGCGTTGAGCGCCTTGTGCTCGGGCTGCATCAGCGTTCTCGACACCGCGTACAGGATGATGTCGTTCAGGGTGATCTTGTCCATGCCCAGCGCCGCGCCGCCGTCCTTGAGGGTCTTGCGCAGAGCCTGGATGCCCGTGGCGTCGAAGCTGCTGGTGTGGGTCAGCTGCGCCATGGTGCTGAGGGAGGTGGTCATGGCCTTGGCGATCGTCTTGCGCATGTTGCTGAGCGGCTCTTCGTAGCTGTCCTCGCCGGGCACGCCCAGCGGGGCAGCGGGGGCAGGGGCTGCGGTCGCTGCGGGGGCATTCAGGTCGGACAGGGTCACGCGGCCGCCCAGGCCGGTGCCGGTGAGGCCGCCCGGATAGGAACCCGCCGCCGCCGGGGTGACGACCTGGCCCGCGTCAATCAGCGCCTGCACGTCGCGTGCGATCACGCGGCCGTCCGGGCCGGAAGCGGTGACATGGGACAGGTCGGCGCGGCGCGCGTTGGCCATGGCCTGAGCGCGGGGGGAAATTTTCAGATCATCAGAGGACACGGGGGCTGCCTGGAAAGCGGGCTGAGCAGCCGCGGGTTGGGCGGGCGCTTCCGGCTGCGAAGCGCCGGGCGCGGCGTCCGCGGCGGGGGCTTGCGCGCTGCCCGCGTTCGGGTCGAACTCGGCGAAGGACTCGCCCGCGCCGCCGATCACGCACAGGTTCGTCAGGCAGGGCACGTCGTCGCCCGCCTCGAAAAAGCGCGCGAGCAGCGTGCCCGCGACTTTGGCCTCTTCCTCAAAGGCAGCCTTGTCGGTTTCGTAGGCGAACAGAATGTCGCCAACGGCGACCGGGTCGCCGGGGCCCTTCATCCACTTGGTGATGACGCAACTTTCCACCGATTGCCCCTGACGCGGCATAATGACTGGTACGGCCATGTGTATCCTCCCCATCGATTGTGTTCTGATCCTAGTTTAGCAACCTATATTATACGCTTCAATCGATAACCAGTATCTTTGCCAAAAGTTAATCATAATTAACAAAGAAGCGGGCGGATGTTGAATCCGCCCGCCCAGGTTTTTGCCGAGGCTAGCCTTCCGAGATGACCAGGTCTCCGGACACGGTCTTGGCTTTGATGGTGCGTCCGGAATAGGAATCGTTTCCGAAGCGGGATTTGACCTTGCCGGACACCGAGCTGAGCTGCACCTCAAAGTGGGCGCTGTCCCGGGGCAAGATCAGCTTGATGTCGCCGGACACGGTGGTGAAGTCCATGCGTTGCCAGTGGTCGTTCGCGGCGAACCCGATGTCGCCCGACACCGTCTTGAAATAGAAAGTCTTGGCCTCCCAGACGGCGCCGCCCCGCTGATCGATGTCGCCGGACACGCTGGTAACGCGCAGCGAATTGGTGGTGATGCAGTCCGCCGAGAGATCTCCCGCCGTGGTGCTGATGTCGATCGATTCGCCCATCAGCTTGCCGCAGTCAAAGTCGCCGGATACGCTGCCCAGCGAGATTTCATTGGCGTACAGGTCGCCCATCTTGAAGTCGCCTGACGCGCTGTTGACCTTCAGCGCATAGCCCTTGAACCCGGGCAGGCGCACGTCGCCCGCGGCGGTGGTGATCTTCAGTGTGCCGCCGAACGCGCGGGGCAGACCAATCACGATGTCGGGCTGCTTGCGCCAGTGGAACAGCCGGAAGATGCGGAATTCCTGCACCACGCGCAGCCGACCGTTGCGCAGCTCGCAGTATATGTCGCTGGCCGCCATGCCGTCGATGTCCACGCGCACCCAGCTCTCGTCGTGCAGCTCAAAGCGGATGTCGCTGTCCGAGGATTCCACCTCGATGTCCTTCACGTCAGCAAGCGGGAACTGCTCGTGAATGCTGATGTCGCTGACAAACCCGGAGGTCGAGCCGCCGCGCCGGGACTGCTCGCGCCGGGGCTGCTCGGGGCGGGGGTGCTCAAACCGGGGCGCTTCCCGCACATCGTCCGGCTCGCTCACGCCGCCGTTCTCCATGGCGTCCTGGCGGTAGCCTTCAACGATTCGCGCCGGGTCGCCCAGCTGGGCGGTCAGTTCCTGTTCGGTCTTGCCCTGCGCAAGGCCCGCCGCGAAGTGCTGCTCGAATTCATCCAGGATCTCGGAGAGTTCGGCGGGCGGCAAGAAGTTTAGCCCACTTTTGAGCTGGCCCAGAAAATCACGCTTGTCCATGGTCACGCCTCCTTGATCAGTTGGTTCACAGCGCTGGAGAATGCCAGCCATTGCTCGAGCAGCTCGTCCTTGTGGGCGCGGCCCTCGTCGGTCAGCGCGTAGTAGCGCCGGGGCGGGCCCTCGCTGGACTCCTGGATGTAGGTCTTCACGAAGTTCTCCTCCCGGATGCGCTTGAGCAGCGGGTAGATCGTACCCTCGGACACCTCGACCAGCTGGCTGATCCGCGCGACCAGCTCGTAGCCATACTTGTCGCCCCCGTCCAGAATGCATAGCACGCACAGCTCCAGCGCGCCTTTTTTCAGTTGGGTAATCAGGGCATTTCGCCTCCTTCGGTTGGCATAGTACTTTGCACAACCATGTACAGGATATCACAGACTATTTTGCTTTGCAAGGTAGTTCGCCGGATTTAACGGCGCGTTCGGTCAGCGTGTGGGAGAATGATGGGCGACAGGGAGGGGATGCATGTGGCGAAGGTAAGGATCTCCGTGCTGCGCAGGGCGTTTTACCCGGAGCTTGCGGATGCGTTTTTGCGCGATGGGCGTTCGGTCGGACCGTGCCAAATTCTTTGGGACGGCCAGGTTTTTGAGTATGCGGGCGGGGCCGAGATGCCGGAGAAAGAGATCGGGATGCTGTTGAAATGAACGTCGAATTGCATGCATGCGGGGCGCTTGAACGGTATGACGATGTGGTGGTGGTTATACTATTTTTCATTGGTATTACCCGGCATCGATGCAAGAGGGTGATGTGCCAACACAAGGCGCAGTACACCTGGGAGAGGCCGGGCGGGCATGTGGAGATGGGGGAGAGCGCCCCGGATGCTGCCGACCGGGAGCTGAGGGAAGAGGCTGGCGCCTGGGACTTCGCGCTGGAGCCGCTGCTGGATTGCCGCGTGGAGAGGAATGGCGTGACGAGCAATGGCCAGGTGAGCCTGGCGCGGGTCGCGGGGCTCCGCGCCATTCCAGAGGGCAGCTAGATCGCGCGCTGCACGACCAGCGAGGTGACCGCCACCGCCGTCCAGCAGCACAAGCCCAGCAGCATGGGGCGCACGCCGCTCTTTAACAGAGTCTTGAGGCTGGTGTTCAGCCCGATGGCGGCCATGGCCGTCACGATCAGGAACTTGCCGAAGCTGGCCAGCGATTTGGACACGGGCTCCGGGATCCCGCAGAACGTGTTCGCGACGGCGGCCAGCATGAACAGCAGCACAAACCATGGAAACACTTTGGCGACGGAGAACGAAGCCGCGCCCTCTGTCCGGCGCTTGCTGGCGGTGCGCAGCGCCAGAACGAGCGTGACCGGCACGATCATCAGCGCCCGGGTGAGCTTGACGATGGTCGCGAAGCGCAGCGCTGCGTCGCTCCAGGCGGCGCCCGCGGCGACCACCGACGAGGTGTCGTTGATGGCGGTGCCCGCCCACATGCCAAAGCTGATGTCGCTCATGCCCATGGCGCGGCCCAGCAGCGGGAACAGGAACACCGCCGCGATGTTGAACAAAAAGATGGTGGAGATGGCGCTGGCCACGTCCTCGTCCTTCGCGCCGATGACCGGCGCGGTGGCGGCAATGGCCGAACCGCCGCAGATGGCGGTGCCCACGGAGATCAGCGTCTTCGTGTCGCCGGGCAGCCGCAGCGCCCTGCCCACCAGCAGCGCCGTCAGGAACGCCGCAGCCAGCGTGAACAGCATCACCGACAGCGACTGCGCGCCCACCTTCAGTATGCTGTGCAGGTTCATCTCAAAGCCCAGCAGCACCACGGCGGCCTGCAGCAGCTTTTTCGAGGTGAACTTCACGCCGGGCGCGAGGGTCAGCCCGCCGAATGCCCGCGTCTGCAGCGCCGGAAACAGCGAGGCCAGCGCGATGCCCGACAGAATGGCCAGCACCGGGCCGCCGATGAGCGGGAAGCGCTTGCCGAGCAGCCAGCAGGGCAGCGCGATCAGAAGGCACAGGGCAGTGCCGGGCAGCAGGCTGCGCATGCCCGCGGGGTTGCGTGTTTTCATGGCGCTACGCCCTCTTCACCTTCGGCCCTTTGGGCGTGTCCTCGATCACGTAGCCCATGGCGAGCGCCTGCTGGCGCAGCGCGTCGGCCCTCCCAAAATTCTTGTCCTTCTTGGCCTGCGCGCGCGCCTCGACCAAAGCCAGGACCTCGGGAGGCGTGGTATCCAGCTGCCTTCTCAGCAGCCCCAGCACATCGGTCATGGTGGTCAGCGCCTTCAGCCCGGCATCCAGGACGGCCGCGCTCGGCTGGTTCGCGTCGGTGAACAGCGTGTTCATGTCCCGGATGTACTCGAAGATCGCGCCCAGCGCGTCGGCGGTGTTCAGGTCGTCCTCCATGGCCGTGTCGAACGCGGCCACGGCCTGATCCCCCCGCGCCACGAACGCGGTTTCGGCGTCGGACATGGGCTTGTCCTGTGCGTGATCCAGCAGGAACAGCGCGTTGTCCCGGGCGTTGTACAGCCGGTCCAGTGACGCCTTGGCCTGCTCGATCATGTCCCGCGCGAAGTTGATGGGGCTTCGGTAGTGCGCGGACAGCATGAACATGCGCACGGCCTCGAGGTCGTACTCCTTGCTGATGTCGCGCACGGTGAAGAAGTTCCCCAGGGACTTGCTCATCTTCTGGTTGTCGATGTTGATGTGCCCGTTGTGCATCCAGTAGTTGGCGAAGGGGTGGCCGGTGGCCCCTTCGGACTGGGCAATCTCGTTCTCGTGGTGGGGGAAGATCAGGTCCACGCCGCCGCAGTGGATGTCGAACGTCTCGCCCAGGTACTTCATGCTCATGGCCGAGCACTCGATGTGCCAGCCCGGGCGGCCCAGGCCCCAGGGGCTCGGCCAGGCGGGCTCGCCGGGTTTTTGTGCCTTCCAGAGCGCGAAGTCCATGGGGTTGCGCTTGATGTCGTCCACCTCGATGCGCGCGCCGGCCTCCCGGTCGGTGAGGTTCTGGCCGGACAGCCGGCCGTAGGGCGCGAAGCCCTCGGTGTTGTAATACACATCGCCGTTCACCGCGTAGGCCAGGCCCTTTTGCTCGAGCGCCGCGATCAGCTTGATGATTTCGCCGATGTGCTCGGTGGCGCGCGGGTGCACGTCGGCCTTCAGCACGCCCAACGCCTCGGCGTCAACGTAGTATTCCTGGATGTACCGCTCGGCGACCTCGGGCACGGTGGTGCCTTCCTTGATGGCCTTGTTGATGAGGCGGTCGTCGATGTCGGTGAAATTCTGCACGAAGGTGACCTTGTAGCCCTTGTGCAGAAGGTAGCGGCGCAGCACGTCGAACATGATGAACGGGCGCGCGTTGCCGATGTGGAAGAAGTCGTAGACGGTCGGGCCGCAGGCGTAAATGCCCACGTGCCCTTCCCTGATGGGCACCAGATCCTCTTTTTTGCGGGACATCGTGTTATAGATCTTCATGCGGCGCCTCCTTCTTGATTCTCAGGCAGCCATTGCTGTCCTGGTCGATGCAGTCCTCGCACAGCAGCCCCTGCTGCATGCGCACGATACAGCGCTCGAGCTGCGTGATGGACGCGCTCATCTGCTCGATGCGCTCCTTGACCGGGTCGGGCAGGTGCACCTGATCCAGGTCGATGGCCGGGCGGGCGCCCGCCTGGCGCACGATGCGGCCCGGGTTGCCCACGACGGTGGCGCCCGGCGGCACTTCCTTCAGCACCACCGCGCTGGCGCCGATCTTCGCGCCGTCGCCCACTTTAAATGGCCCCAGCACCTTTGCGCCTGCGCCGATGACCACGTTGCTGCCGATGGTGGGGTGGCGCTTGCCGACGTCCTTGCCGGTGCCGCCCAGCGTCACATCCTGGTACAGCGTCACGTTGTCGCCGAGCTCGGCCGTCTCGCCGATCACGACGCCCATGCCGTGGTCGATGAACAGCCCGCTGCCGATGGTGGCGCCCGGGTGAATCTCGATGCCGGTCAGCTTTCGCGTGCGCTGGGAAACCCAGCGGGCCAGCAGCTTGTGGCCGGACAGCCACAGCTTGTGCGCGCGGCGGTGCCGCCTCACGGCGCGGAAACTCGGATAACAGAGCACGACTTCCCATGCGGACCGCGCCGCCGGATCGCGCGATAGGATGGCGTTGACGTCGTCCTGCCAGTGATTGAACATAAAAGATGCCTCCTTCGTTGGGATCAAAAAAACGCGCCCCCTGCCGATCGACAGAGGCGCGGACGCGTGGTTCCACTCTGCTTGAAGGCTGACCCACAGCCTTCCGCTTGCTCGCGCTGTATCGGGCGCGCCCGGCCCGCCTACTCAGCCCACAGCGGGCGTTCGGCGCGGCGGACTCGCGGGCGCACTTCAGGCAAACCGTTGCGATTTCGGCGGCTCTCAGCCGGTGACCGCCGTTTCTGTATCGCCGTGCTTGCTTACTCTTCCCGGTCTTCGTCCATGACATAGCCTATTATATGCGGGACGCCGCGTTTCGTCAAGCCATGTTCGGTAAAAGTCCCTGCGCAAAATGATAGGCGGCGTCGGCGATGATTTTGTGCCCGCTCTCATTGGGGTGGATGCCATCCGCGCACAGCACGTCCTCGCCGCGAACCTGCTCCAAAAATGCCTCCCGGATGGGCACGCACTCGCACAGCGTCTCGGCCGCCAAGCGCAGGATCAGCGTGGAATAGAATTCCTGCCAGCGGTAGATGCGCGCGGGCTCGCCGATGAAGCGCAGGATGCTCTCCCGGGAGAGCCCGTCCCTGGTGATCCAGTTCAGGTAGCGGTTGGCGTCCAGCGGGGGCAGCGTGGCCAGAACCGGCCGCCCGCCGCAGTCCCGCACCCGCGAGATCATGCGAAACAGCGCGTCGGTGAACGCCCCGGCGGGGGTGTTGGGGGTGTGGGGCAGCTCGGGGTTGCCCGCGACGGCCCGCCAGTCGAAGTCGCAGTCGTTGCCGCCAAACTCCAGCACCACCACCCGGCCTTTCAGCTCGCTTGGAGGTTGAGCCTGCAGCAGCGCCAGTCCTTCCGGCGCGGTGCGGCCCATCTGCGAGCGGTTCACGATGGGCAGCGGCAGCAAGCCCGACAGCAGCTGAACCGCGCTGTTCTTCAGCAGCGCGTAGCGCTGGCGCGCGCTGTCGAAGATCACGCCTTTGAACACCGAATCGCCCATGATCAGGATTTCAGAAACCAGCATGACCATGACCTCCACGCCAATATCTAGTATTGAATACTATGATACACGAAGATAGAAAATATGTCAACGGATGAATAAGACGAAATCTTGACGATTGGGAACAAAAAGTGATAGACTAGGGGCCGTAAGGGGTGGAGAATTATGGAACAACCCATCGAATCGATCATCGAATCGCTGCGCGCCTGCGCGCTGGCCGACTGGGCGCAGATGCCCGACATCGATCTGTACATGGATCAGGTGGTTACCTATCTGAAGCGTCAGCTGGTCATCTTCACCGACCAGAACGCCAACCTGATCACGCCGTCCATCATCAACAACTATGTCAAGGCGGGCCTGGTGCCGCGCCCGGAGAAGAAGAAGTATGGCCGGGCGCAGCTGAGCGCGCTGACGATGGCCTGCCTGCTCAAGGGCGTGATGCCCATGCAGAGCATCAAGACGCTGGTGATGCGCGACGGCCACTTGCCGGATGAGGCGTTCTATCAGGACTTCCGCAAGGATCTGTCCGACGTGCTCAGCCAGGAGGCCGATTTTCTGACCGAGCTGACCCAGGATGACGCGGTGGAGCGGGAGCAGCTGTTCGCGCTGGCGCTGTGCTTTGCCATGCGCGCCAACGCCGACCGCTACATCGCCGACCGACTGCTGGACCTGCTGAAGCCATCCTCTGAGAATTCTTAGCAGATTCTAATCTCTCTCTCTTTGACGAATCTTCTCTGATGCAGTAAACTTCAGGGGAATGATGCGCATAAGGGGGATTCTTTATGAACACCAAATGGCTGGCTGCGCTGCTGTGCCTGTTGCTGCTGCTGTCTCCGGTCTCGGCGCTGGCCGGGGCGCTGCCGTCCGGCATACAGGATGAGGCGCTGGAGAGCGCCGTGGACGCCTTTGCCGCCGAGCACGCGGACACCACCGCCGCCGCCTCCGTGGGCGTCGCGCGCGGCGGGCAGACGCTGCTGCTCAAGGCCTATGGGCAGGCCGACATCGCGGATGGGCGGGCGGCCGACCTGGACACGGTCTACGAATGGGGCTCGACCACCAAACTGCTGGTCTGGGCCAGCGTGATGCAGCTGGTCGAGCAGGGCAAGATCGACCTCGAGGCCGACATCGCGGGCTATCTGCCGGAGGGCTTTCTCAGCAAGCTCAGCTACGACGCGCCCCTAACCATGCTGAACCTGATGCACCACAACGCGGGTTTTGAGGATGTGCTGATCGGCGTCTTCGTGAGCCCGAACGGCGCCTGGGACGATCTGGAGCGCGAGCTTCGAGGCAGCCAGCCCAGCCAGATCTACGCGCCAGGCACCGTTGCCGCCTACTCCAACTGGGGCGTGGCGCTGGCCGGGCTGATCGTTGAGCGGGTCAGCGGCCAGCCGTTTTACGCGTATGTGCAGCAGCACATCTTTGAAAAACTGGGCATGGAGCACACCGCGCTGTCGCCCAGCCTTCAGGACAATCCCTGGGTGCTGGAGCGCCGCGCGCTGGTGCAGGGCTACGCGGAGCTCGAGCCCATCGGGAACCGGTTCGCCATCCCGCTGTACCCGGCGGGCATGGCCACCGGCACCGTCGGTGATTTTCTGAAGTTCGCCCAGGCGCTGGTGCCGGACGGGCAGAGCCCGCTGTTTGAGCAGCCGGACACGCTCGGCCGGATGCTGACGCCCAGCCTGCTGTATCAAAACGGCGACCCGCGAAACGCTCACGGGTTTTGGGTGATCGACTTTGCCGTGCCGCTGCTGGGGCACGGCGGCAACACCGCAGCGTTCTCGTCCTACCTGTTGATTCACAAGGAGAGCAGGACCGCCTTTGTGGTGATGACCAACCAGAGCGTAGAAGAAATCTTCAACGCCGAACTGCCCGCGCTGATCTTCGGCAAGTACGCGCCCAAGACCGGCGGCGCGCTGCCGGACATCCGAGATTTGCGCGGGCTGTACCGCACCAACCGGCTGGCGGTGAACGGCTGCGCCAAGCTGTACGGCGCGATCATGATGGTGCCGCTGCTGGGCGGCGACGAGAACACGCTGTCCACGTCGATCTTCGGGCAAAGCGTGGCCTTACACCAGGTGTCGCCCGGGCTGCTGGTGCAGGACGAGAGCGCCGCCATCGAGCTCAGCGAGGCTGTGCATGTGGAGCGCATGGAGGACGGCGGCGCGCAGCTGAGCATGCCGTACTTCGGATTCATTCGCATTCCCACCGGCGAAGGCGTGTGGACGCTGGCGACGCTGCTTCTGCTGGCGCTGGCGCTGCTTTGGTTCCTGCTGGCGCTGACGATCGGGCTGATCCGGCGGCTGGCGCTGCGCATCCGCGGGCGGAAGGGAGAGACCTCGCCCCTGCGCAAGCACCACTACCTGATGTGCCTGCTGGGGCTGGGGGAGGGGGCCAACATCGCCTGGCTGACGTTCCAGCTGATGACTTACGCCGGCAAGTTCTGGATCGGGGTCAGCATCGCTCTGACGTGGCTGTTTGCGCTGCTGGCGCTTGGGTATGTCGTTCTGCTGCTGGTTCAGATCTGGCGGCTGCCCTGCAATCGCAAGGAGAAGGCAATGTATGTGATGACGGCAGTTGCTTCGCTGCTGGTGGTGCTGAACATCTGGCAGTGGGAGTTGTACAGATTCTAAGGATTGACGGAGCGCGGGACGCCGTGGGCGGCGCCCGCGCTCGATTTCTCCTTGACGGGCGCGCCGCCAAGTGCTATAATGCGCTAAACCGATGATGTGAGAGAGTACCCGCGTTTGACCCAATGCAGCGAGCCGGGGGTGGTGAGAGCCCGGTGGCAGGCGGCGCGGCGAATGGTTCCCGGAGGGCGCACCGAAAGCGGCACGGCCGCGATTAGGCCGCGACGCGACGCCCGGCGTTAGGTGGGCGGGAGAATTGACGGATTCTCCGAAAAAGGTGGCGCTTCGCGCCAAACAGGGTGGCACCGCGGACATCTGCCCCTGCGAACAGGGACGGGTGTATTTTTGTTTTGGAGGGAAACCCAATGGAAAATCAGACGCAACCCAAGAAAACCATCTTCAGCGGCATCCAGCCCACGGGCGTGCTGACGCTGGGCAACTACATCGGCGCGCTCCGGAACTTCAAGCTGCTGGAGGATGAATACAACTGCGTCTACTCCATAGTGGATATGCACGCGCTGACCGTGCGCCAGGATCCGGCCGAGCTGCGCAAGGCCTGCCTGCGCCTGCTCAGCCTGTATCTGGCGGTGGGGCTGGATCCTCAGAAAAGCCTGCTGTACTTCCAGTCACACGTGGCGGCCCACGCGGAGCTCGCGTGGATCCTGAACTGCTACACCTACATGGGCGAACTGTCGCGCATGACGCAGTTCAAGGACAAGTCCCAAAAGCACCAGGACAACATCAACGCCGGGCTGTTCACCTACCCGGTGCTGATGGCGGCCGACATCCTGCTGTACCAGACCGACCTGGTGCCCATCGGCGCCGACCAAAAGCAGCACCTGGAGCTGGCGCGCGACGTCGCGACCCGGTTCAACGGTGTGTACGGCGACGTGTTCCGGGTGCCCGAGGGCTATTTCCCCAAGGTGGGCGCGCGGGTGATGAGCCTTGCGGAGCCCACGCGCAAGATGTCCAAGTCCGACCCGGAGGACACCTACATCGCCATGCTGGACGACGCGGCCGTCATCCGCAAAAAGATGCGCCGCGCCGTCACCGACAGCGAGGCCGTGGTGCGGTTCGACCCAGAGAACAAGCCGGGCGTCAGCAACCTGATGGGCATCCTGTCGGCGCTGGCGGGGAACAACATGGCTCAGATCGAATCCGCGTTCGCAGGCCAGGGCTACGGCGCGTTCAAGGACGCCGTGGCCGACTGCGTGATCGACGCGCTCGCGCCCATCCAGCGGCGGTATGACGAGATTTCCAAAGACAAGCCGTATCTGGAGAAGGTCATGACTGAAAGCGCGGAACGCGCCGCCCAGCTCGCCCACAGGACGATGCTCAAGGTGCGCAAAAAGGTGGGCCTGGCGGCGCTGAAGCTGTGAAGCGCCGCCGGTTCTGCTGATTTTCCAGCAAGCCAAACAAACAAGCGGACAGCCGTGGGCCGTCCGCTTCAGGCTGTCAAAATACTGCGTCTTTTGACAGCTGTATGCAAGTCTTGTGAATCAGGGATTCACGGGCAGACTTGCATGCGTCAAGGATCGCGGCCTGCGGGCGCGCAGGTCGCCCTACGGCGGCTCTGATCCGGGGGCCTCGGCCCCCGAAAACCCCCTTGGGCTTGGCTGTTCTGCAGGATCTACATTCCTTCCCTGCATCACATGCACTTCTTTAACAGACTGAAGCGGACAGCCGTGGGCCGTCCGCTTTTCATTTCAGAGCACAGGTCGTCAGGGGTGGCGCGGCGTGCCCTTCGGGGCCCCGTTTCGCCACTGAAAGGACGGGTGGGGCGTGTCGGGCTGCGGCGGGCGCGCGGGCTGATGCTGCTGCTTGATGGAGGCGGACGTGCGCCGCTCGGCGCGCGTGCGCGACGGCAGAAGCGCGCCGTTCTCGTCGCACTCGATGGCGTAATTCTCGATCAGTTCGGCCACATAAAACAGGCAGCGCACGATCTGCCCGGCGTTGAGCACCGAGTCCCTCTGCACACTCTCGCCCGTGAGCGGGTTTCTGCCCCGCGCCAGCATCTCCACGTAGGACTTTGCGAGCAACATCTTGTCGCGTTCCGTCATCTTACGTACCTCCGCCGAATCGTCTGCTACATTATAACAGAATGCGCCGCCGTAGACAAGGCCAGATCGCGAAACAATTAACAAACTCGTATCGTTAGGTACATGCTTTGCGCTTGTCAAATACCATCAATTGGGGTAGAATATACCCGACAACACAATAGGAGGTCGGGACTCATGATCAAGATTGGCATCAATGGCTTTGGCCGCATCGGCCGTCTGGTTTGCCGCGCTGCGATGGATCATCCGGAGGTCGAAGTCGTGGCGATCAACGACCCGTTTATCGATCTGGACTACATGGTGTACATGTTCAAGTACGACACCGTGCACGGCATTTTTCCGGGCGAAGTGAAGGTTGACGACGGCAAGCTCGTCATCAACGGCAAGCACATCAAGACCTTCGCCGAGAAGGATCCGGCCGCGATCGATTGGAAGAGCGCGGGCGCCGAGTACGTGGCCGAGGCCACCGGCGTGTTCACCGGCAAGAACGCCGAGGCCCACTTCCAGGGCGGCGCCAAGAAGGTCGTCATCACCGCCCCCGCCAAGGACGGCATCCCGATGTTCGTCATGGGCGTGAACAACGACAAATACAGCAAGGACATGAACATCGTGTCCAACGCGTCCTGCACCACCAACTGCCTGGCCCCGCTGGCCAGCGTCATCAACGAGAAGTTTGGCATCGCCGCGGGCCTGATGACCACCGTGCACGCCACCACCGCCACCCAGAAAACCGTCGATGGCCCGTCCTCCAAGGACTGGCGCGGCGGCCGCGGCGCGGCGTTCAACATCATCCCGAGCAGCACCGGCGCCGCCAAGGCCGTGGGCGAGGTCATTCCCGAGCTCAAGGGCAAGCTGACTGGCATGAGCTTCCGCGTGCCCACCGCCGACGTGTCCGTGGTGGATCTGACGGTCTCGCTGAAGAACGGCACCACCTATGAAGAGATCAAGAAGGCCATGAAGGAAGCTTCCGAGTCCAAGCGCTGGAAGGGCATCATCGGCTACACCGAGGACGCGGTCGTTTCCAGCGATTTCATCCACGACGCCCGCACCTCCGTCTTCGACGCCGGCGCCGGCATCATGCTGAGCGACAAGTTCGTGAAGCTGGTCGCCTGGTACGACAACGAGTGGGGCTATTCCAACAAGGTCGTCGACCTGATCAAGTACATGGCGAGCGTGGACGCGAAGTAAGATCCGCCAAAGCGCGGCTGCTTCACGGAGCAAACGATTTCCGGAGGACTTCATTGCGAAGTCCTCCGGTTGTTTTATGCGGCGGGGTCGTGAAGGAGGACGATCGGGCTGATGCCGACGCCTTCGCCCGCATGTCAAGCGCGCGTGGCTGGCCCTTTCGCGCAAAGCGCATATTGGGCTTGATTTTTTTGTGCGAGATGTGCAACCGTTGTCCCACGCACCTTTGTTCTTTTCGCGTTACGCATTGCGGAAGTGGACGCTCCCAGCGACCAGGGCGACCGTGCTCAAAGCCGGATTGTCTTGGATGACATCCTTGCTGACGACCAGCATGACCCTGCTTCCCGCCGGCAGCGGAATATTCAGATTGTTGGCGAAGCCTTGGCATACCTGCCCCTGAGTCACGCTACCGGTCATGGCGGGCGTCATGACGACCTTTGTTTCTGGGATCGCGATGAAATAGGGCGTGTCTTTCTTATAGAGCACCTGCACAAACATGTTCACTTCGACGGCGCCCAGATCGACCGTTTCGATGGCGATCATCGTTGCGCATACGTCGGTAATCACCGAGTCCTTGGCAAGGGGAAACGCGTATACACTGGTGATGCCATGCGTAACTTCCATTCTCCCATCGATGATGGGGTGTGAGCATTCGCCGTGGGCGCCAAAACCCAAAGTGTAGGGATGTTGGTTGGCATCCATATAGATGGGGATGGGAAGGCCGGTGGAGTAGGGAACCATGGAGCCGGAAGCATCGACGCCGGGTGTGCCCGTGGCGCCTGTGGGGCCGGTCGGGCCTGTCGGGCCGGTGGGACCGACTTCCCCTTGAATGCCCTGCGGGCCGGCAGGGCCGGCGGGACCTTCTGAGCCAGCGGGGCCGGCGGGGCCAGCGGGGCCGGTTGGGCCGGTAGGGCCGCCAGCGGGACCAGCGGGGCCAGTTGCGCCGGCGGGGCCGGCGGGGCCGGTTGGGCCTGTGGGGCCGCCAGCGGGGCCGGCGGGGCCAGTTGCGCCAACGGGGCCGGCGGGGCCAGTGGGGCCGGTGGGGCCGCCAGCGGGGCCCTCGGGGCCGGTTGCGCCCGTCGCGCCGGTGTATCCGCGCGGACCGCGGCAACAGCATGTGGCGCAGCAGTTCTTGCAGCCATATTGACAGCAGTTATCGCAGCCGCATTGGCAGCAATTGTACATATCGTCAAACATTCAGAAACTCCTTTCTTCGCACGCAAAGAAATTGGTAAGGGGGACGCGCGCGCTTTCAACAAAAAACGTCCTCTCAATTCCAAGAATATTCCACCCAGAAATTCCGGTGAGTGGGACGCGGGACGACCCGTTTTCGGGCGCATCCCTGGCGGTGAGTTTCTGGTGTTTTTCATGCAGGTGATTCCAAAAATGACACGACAATCTCAAAAGCTGTAGCAGCATAACGGTGACGGATAAATTCCAAAAGAATTCAAAATAGGACTTATAGTCGTGGTTTACCGCGTTTTTAATGAAATTTTGAGATTTCAAAAATTCATTTCGACCATTCGGCTGATCACACATATGCGTGCGGGGGAATAACCTGTATCGAGCGGTACGAGGCGTTCTAAATCCGCACTGCCGAAAGGAAAACCTGATTGAGCAGTGATTTGAATAGAGTCAATGAGAACGCCGACGCTTCAGACGAGGACAACCTGAAGCCCATTGAAGCGGGTGCGCGGCCCAAAACTGCGGCGTGTTCAAAGCAGGGACGGGACACCTGCGAGTGGTCTAGTCTCTCGCGCCACCGATTCCACAAGGTTTTGCCGATGCTTGTCCCACCCTGTGGCCTCGCCATCCGTTGGAGGCAGCGCCGCTATGCCATTGCGCCTGTCCTTGCCGGATAAAAAGCCCTTTTCCCGCGCCTCGCGTCTTGGATGACGCAATCGCCAGCCTCTTTGCGAACCAACCTTTTCTCTCCCCGGGATTTGGCGGCTCACCGACCACAGGAGTCGGCGGGCCGCCGGCCCCCATTCGATAAGCGCCTACATAGCGTCCGCCGCGCGCCACGTGCGCCCGCAGCCGCTATGTGGGCCTTTGTGTTTTGGCCCAATCCATGCGATAAAGAAGGGATGAATATGCCAGCTACGGACAAGCGGAATCAGGCGGTATCGCTCATCAAGAGCCGATTGAAAAAGAACGCCTATACGCAGGGTCCCGACCGAGACTATGTGTTTGGCAAGCCCGACGGCGCGGAGTATGGTTTTGGCGACTGCTCGAGCACTGTGCGCGAGGCGATCAAGCGGGCCGCGGGCATCGACATCGGCGTGAACACCTCCGCGCAGGTGGCGAACCGAGACAAAGGGCTGCTGGTGGAAAAGGCCGGCGACAGCCAGTTCGCGCCCACGCTGGGCCTGCTCCAGCCGGGCGATTGCGTGTATTTCGAGGGCACGCCTGGAAACACTTGGGACGTTGGACACGTGGAAATGGTGACGGGCAGTGACGAGTGCTGCGGCCACGGCAACGGAACCGGCCCCACCAAGAAGAACCTGACCGAATACAGCGAAGGCCGAACGGGGTCAAAAAAGTATCTATGCACGATTCGCTGGATACTGGATGACACCGATCCAGAGACGGTATACCACCTGGGTGACCGGCCGCTGCACAAGGGCATGTACGACGCGCCGGACGTGGGCGAGTTGCAGACGCTGCTGCTGCAGCTGGAGTATGATCTGGGCAGCTGGGGCGCGGACTGCGATTATGGCGAAAAGACGGCCGCTGCCGTGAAGCAGGAGCAGGCGAAATTCGGATACCCGCAAACGGGTGACGCGGACATTCCGACGATCGACGCCATCAAGGCGCACGCCGCAGGGAAGCCCATCCCGGCGCCCAGCCAGCACGTCGAGATCTACGGCGGATCCGTTCACATCCGCAGCGGCCCCGGAACGGACTACACGGTGGTCGGTTATGCGAAGAGCGGGGACACATTCGACGCCAGCTGCGCGACGACCGAGGGCTGGATCGGCATCATCTTCCAGTGCAAGGCCGCCTGGGTCAGCTCCAAGTACGCCGAGATCATCACCTGATCTGATGAGTTTGCGCCTCTGCATGCTGTTCGCCGGCGATGAGAGAGGGGTTTCAACTCCCCAAACGCCTGCGGACTGGCGGCAAGGCCGTGAAAAAAACAAGCCCGCCAATCAAACGGCGGGCTTCAGCCTGTCAAAAAGCAAATGTTATGCAGAAGAGGAATGCCTGCAGAACAGCCAAGCCCAAGGGGGTTTTCGGGGGCCAAAGCCCCCGGATCAAAGCCGCCGAAGGGCGACCTGCGCGCCCGCAGGCTGCGATCCTTGACGCATGCAAGTCTGCCCGTGAATCCCCGATTCACAAGACTTGCGTTTCGCTGTCAAAAGACGCAGTCTTTTGACAGCTTAAAGCCCGCCAATCAAGCGGCGGGCTTGTTTTTGCTTGGAGGATCAGGGCTTGCGCAGGTATGTGGTCTGCACGAAGCCGAATTTCTTGCCGGCGAGCACGTAGGTCCAGTCGCCATAGTCCTTAATGGGCTTAACCTCGGCGTTGAACTTGAGCCTGACCACCGCGCTGCCCTTGGAGGAGGCGGACTTGCGAAGCGTCAGCCCTTTTTCTAGGTTCACAAAGGCGGTGCTGAGCGGGGTCTGATCCTTGCTCATCAGCAGGTTTTGCACGTCCGTCTTGGCGGTGCCGGTGATCGACAGCCCATTGCGGCGCTGGAACAGCTTGATCATGTCGCGCGTGTGCGCGTCGTAGTTGTTTGAGGGTGCGGCGCTGGTGTACCCGAGTGCCTGCAGGCGCTCGCGCAGCGCCTTCACAGACGTGCCCGAGGTGTTCAGCTTCAGCGTGCGGAGGGTGCCGGCCAGGGCAGTGTTGGTCTTCTCGGCCTTCACACGATCCTGCCAAATCTGCGTGCCCAGACCGTCAGCGTTGGCTTCTTCCTTGGTGCCCAGGTGCGCCTTCAGGTAGGCGGCCTGAAACGCCTGCAGCGCGGCCTTGGTGTCCTCGCCGAATTTGCCGTTGACCGAGCCGCTGAAGTACCCAAGGCTCCTCAGCGAGCTCTGCATGCCCTTGGTCAGCGAGCCTTCGATACCCACGTCCAGCGTGGGGCGGCTGGAATCGTCGGGCTTTGGGGTGGGCTTCAGCGTGGCTTCCCAGCCGGGAAGGGTGCCGTCTGAGCGGGGGCTGGGCAGCGTGCGCTTGATCCGGCTGCTGGACTTGATCTCCCCGGGGGGTAGCGAGTCGTTGATGCGCACGATTGTCCCCTCGGCGCAGTTGTACGCAATCCATTGCGCGTCCAGCGGCGTCATGCGGATGCAGCCGTGGGAGGCGCGATTGCCGATCATGTTCCAGGAGGTGCGGTCCAGCGAGCTGGTCGCCGCGCTCTTGTAAAGGATGGAGTGGAACAGGTAGCGCCCGGTAATGCGCGTGGCATAATGGGCGTAGCACACGCTGCTGAAGGCATACCAGTTTTTGCGCTCATCGCTGCGCGGCTTGGGCAGCCGGAACTGGCCGGTGACGGTGGGCGAGCTTGCGGCGCCGGTGGAACAGATCATCTGGCGCACGACCTCGCCGGTCGCGGTGTCCGTCACCGTGACGATCTGGCGCGTTCTGCTCACGTGGATCTTGTAGGGCAGCGGATACTCGGGATACGCCTTCGCCACATCGCGCGGAAACAGCGCAAAACAAACGCACAGCACCAGACTGAGCGCCAATGCCCCCTTCAGCTTGCGAACCGTTCTCAATGCCAAAACACCCCTCTTCCAGGTCCAATCCAATGCCAGATTCTTACAGTATCTATTTTAGCATACTCAGCCATGCTTATCAATGCCACCCACGATCATTTACAGTTGTGGCAAAACAAGATTCGTGTTTTTTCTTGGTGAATGGGATTGACAAAGCGCGGCGAGCGTGCTATAATCCATTTTCGTGAGCGTGATTCGTTACCCGCCGCGCTCCATAAGCACCATTAGCTCAGTTGGTAGAGCACCTGACTCTTAATCAGGGTGTCCAGGGTTCGAGTCCCTGATGGTGTACCA
>JAVBQA010000084.1:0-22045 GCA_031549325.1 Eubacteriales bacterium
GCCTCGGCTCGCTGATCTTTGTGCTGTGCCAGGCGCGCGGCAACGTGAGCGCCACGGACACATCGCCCATCGTCAATGTCGCGTCCGGCGGTTTCGTGGGCGCGCTGGCCTACTCGCTGATCGACCGCTGCTTTGCCAGCGGCATCGTCACGAGCGCAGGCGACGACGCGGTGTCCGCGCTGGTGGGCCAAAGCGCGCACCGGCTGCAGATTCGCGACAGCTACGCTTTGGGCTCCGCCGCCACCCCCATCACCGTCTCCGGCGGGCTGGTCGGCACCGCCACGGGCTCGAACATCGAGCGCTGCTACGCCGCGGGCGCAATCAGCTGCAGCAGCGGCGCGGGCGGGCTGGTCTCCGCCCTGAACAACGACGGAAGCGAGGTGGCAAGGCTTGGGCTGAGCCTGGCGCTGAATCCCTCGGTGGCGGCCACCAACCCCGGCGGCATCGCGCACCGCGTGTGCGCCACGCTGGGCAGCGGCGCGCAGCTGGTGTCCAACTACGCGCTGAACACCATGACCATCACATCGGGCGGCGTGCCGGTCATCCCGGTCGACGACCCGAACGGGGTCGACGGCCAGGGCACGACTTCATCAAACCTGATCGCGCTGATTGCAGCGCAGGGCTGGAACACAGCGACCATTTGGGATACTTCCACCGTCGCCACCTTGGGCAGACCGACGCTGTTTGACAATCCGGAAACGTAAGCCTGGAAAGACCAAACGCACAGCCCCCGGAAACACAGTGTTTCCGGGGGCTTCTCAATGGAAAAAGCACTCAGTTTAGGTAGTTGCCCAGGTTGCCAGACGCGATTAGCTCCTCGTAGCTGGGAATGCCGGTGAGCGTCAAAGGCTCGCCGTACAGCATGCCGTAGCAGTTGGCGAACTCCTGAATGCCCTGCAGGTGGCGCCCCACGCGCAACTCGATGGGCTGGCCGTTCTCATCGTAAGGGATATACAGATAGCCCTTCTTGGCCGCGTCCTCATAGAACTTATCCTTGCCGGTCAGCACCAGCGCCTCGTCTGTCTTGCCGCGCAGGCGGCCCTGGCTGGGGTTGCCGGTCTCCATCAGCAGCGCCAGGGTGTCGGTGTGGTCGCCCAGCTCGCGATGGGTCAGGCCGCGCAGCTTCACCGGCGACGGCTCCAGCGAGATGTCCACGCCTTTGAACTGCATCTCCAGCGAGGCGTTTGCCGCCAGATCCATGGCGCGGTCGTGGGCCACGATGGCGTTGATGGTGGGATACTCGGGCGAAGCCTCGTGCAGGTCCACCGTCACGTCGATCTTGAGCTCCTTGATCATCTCGGTGATGGCGTAGCACGCCTGCTCGGTGAATGTGCCGTTTTGAACACCCGGATAGCCGCGGTTCAGATTGCGGGTCTCGCTGCCCGACAGGCTCTGTCCGGACGACGCGTGGATGTACACGCTGGGATCCGGCCACTGGTCGATGGGGTTGGTGGCGCGGGAGCCGTACGGGAACTCGCGCACGCCGCTCTTGGTGGTCAGGTGGTAGAAGTGCGGAGCGCCCTCCTGGGAGTCGTTGTGGGTGAAGGCGCTGTTGTTGGCGCGCGGGATCACGTACAGCGTGCCCGCCTCCATCTTGCCGCTCTCGATCAGCGTCAGCGCCGCCAGATGCCCGGACGGCTCGTTCGGGTGGGTGCCGCCCAGCACCAGCATGGACGCTCCATCCTGTGCGCCCTTGAGCACATACACATCGGTGTCGGCAAACGTGCCCTCAATATCCTTGAAGTATTTGGAGAGCTTGAATGTCTCGGTCACGCCCGGACCGGGGATGACGGTCTCCTGATAGTTGCGGAAGCTGTAGAAATCCATGCCGGCGAGCAAGCCGACCGCAAGCATGATCAGCAGGAGTCCGACGGACGTCGCCAGCTTATACTTTCGAAAAACCTGCAAGTGTCGCACCCCCCTTATTTGATCATCAGCGCACGCAGCGCGAGCGGGATCATCACCATGCACGCGGTGATCTTTTTGGCAGGGGATTCCTCCCTCCAGAAGTCGCGCATCACGTACACCAGCAGCAGCAGCACGATGGCGCGATAAACCCATGTCATAATCATTATGAATACGCCTCCTTGCTACGGCAGCCACGCCGCGATTTGGTTAGAGAAGTAGATCGACAGCACGCCCCAGATCAGAAGCACCAGCATGGGCACCATACAGCGCAGCAACACCTTGCCATACTTCTCGACGCCCGTAACCTCGGCGGCAAAGATGCCCGCCAGCGCGGTGGGCGGCATCATGTCGCCCAGCGAACCGATCAGGGACAGCGCGGAGATCGTCACGATGGTGTTCTGCTTCAGCATGGCCAGCGTGAACGGCACGCCCAGCACCGACGCCGCGCCGAAGGACGACACCGCGCCGAACAGCGGGATCGAAATGGCCGCCGCGCCGACCAGCGCCTCGCTCGGCATGCTGAGGCAGGTGTCCACGATGAAACCGCGTACGCCGGTGAGCGTCATCACCTGGATGAACATGCCCACGCCCATCAGGATGCCCATGACGGGCAGCGCGCCCTTGACCGAGTCCAGCAGCACCTTGTCCGGGTTGACCTTCTTGCCGGTGAAGCAGCCCACCGCCGCGCTGATCAGGAACGTGGCCGGCAGCCCGATGTCCGGGATCTGCGGAACCAGCTGGTTGGCGGCCATCAGCACCACCAGCACCAGCAGTGGAATGTACAGCTTGAAGCCGTACCGCTTGCCAACCTCGGTGTTCAGGTGGGGTTCGATGGCGGCATAGTCCATCTTCTTGGCCTGTTTATATCCGAGATACAGCACAGAGAAGATCGCCACCGGCACCGTCATAAACAGCAGCGGGAACGTGAAGCCCACAAACGGGGTGTCGATACCGCCGCCGATGATCATGGCGGGCAGGTTGACTGGCGGGGCGATCATGCCCAGCAGGCCGCCCATGGCAATGATGGCCGCCGCGGTGACCTTTTCCAGGCCCATCAGCAGCAGCACCGGTACCATGATCGAGCCGGCGCTCAGCACCGCCGCGGTGGAACTGCCGGTGATCATGCCGGGGAACATGATGATGGCCATGATGCAGATCAGCAGCAGCACGGGCCACTTGTGGAATCGGCGGATGATGGTAACAGACAGCGCCTCCAGCATGCCGGACGCCTCGACCACTTTCATGAATACCATGGCAAACGCGATGACCAGTATCGTATCCACATAGGCCATCATGCCTTCCACCATGTGCCTGAGCATGGTCAGCGGCGGCGTGCCCCACGCGCCCACCAGAATGCCCACAGCGGCCGCCATTAACATCGACACGCTCACCGGCAGCTTCAGCGCGAAGCAGCCCACCATGAACATGCCGACCATGGCGGCAAAAACGATCAGTTCGTAGCTCACGGTCTCTACGCACCTTTCTATGCAATGGGGTGGGTCCTTCGACTCACCACACCGATTGTTCGATTGTGTTTACTGGATGTTGAACACCAGCTTGAGCTGATCGACCACATCAATCTGGCCTGGCACAAACGCGCCCGGAATTTCCTTTTCCACGAGCAGGTTGCGCATCAGGTTGTCGGTGTCGCCGTCCGCTTTGATGATGGCGGCATTGGCAGCGCCGATGGCGTCCGGGATGAACTTGTCGGACAGCGTGCCCCTGCGCGCTGTGCCGCCGATGTGCAGCGACAGGATCTTGATCTCGGCGGCCTGCGCGGCCTCAATCAGCGCCAGCACGCGATCCAGCTCCTGGTTTTCATCGATGCCCGCCGCGCCCAGCCCCTTGGAGCTGCCGCCGACGGCCAGAACCAGCGTCTTGGCGTCGCCCAGGTCGTCCTTGGTCACGGTGGCGTTCAGGCGCACATCCGGCACACCCGCTTTGGTGAGCAGGGTGTTGACGATGTTCACGTCGGCGCTCTGTCCCACAGAGGTCAGCAGCACCGGGCCTTCAAACATGGCGGCCGTCAGCGCGGGCGGATCGGTCACTTCCGCGTGCGCGAAAGAGGCGATGCACAGCACGAGCGTCAGAACCAGAATAATACACTTTTTCATGATGATGTTCTCCTTTGATATGCGATGTATCCCGGAAAGCGGAGGGGTGATCCACCCCTCCGCGCAAATCGGGCCGGATTAATAGCCCAGCGCCTTGCCGTCACGGCGCGGATCGGCGCCGCCCAGCAGCTTGCCGTCCTTGAACATCACGGCGTTCACCGAGCCGAAGCTGCGGTTGTAGGGATCGGACTCCTGCACTTCGTAGCCCATGGCCGTCAGCGCCTCGACGACTGCCTTTTCGATGCGGCTCTCATAGCTGATGGGGCTGGTCACGTTGTTGAATATGCGCGGGGTGTTGATGGCTTCCTGAATATCCATGTCGTAGTCCACCACGTTCGAGATGATCTGCACGCAGGTGGTGATGATGCGGGTAGCGCCCGGCGAGCCCAGCACCATGAAGGGGCTGCCGTCCTCTTTCAGCACCACGGTGGGGCTCATCGAGGACAGCGGGGTCTTGCCCGGAGCGATGGCGTTGGGCGAGGCGGCGTCGGGGTTGAAGTCGGCCATCTCGTTGTTCAGCACGAAGCCATAGCCAGCCGGGGCAATCTGCGCGCCGAACAGTCCGTTGACGGTCTGGGTCACGCCCACCATGTTGCCCTTAGCGTCCGCCACGGAGAAGTGGGTGGTGTCCTCATGCTCGTACTGCCAGGGATCAACCTCGGCATACTCCATGCGGCCATCCATCTTGATCTGGTCGGCCTGCGCCTTGGCGTACTCCTTGTCCAGCAGGCCCTTGTTGGGCACCTTGACATAGGCCGGATCGCCCATGTACTTGCCGCGGTCAAAGAACAGCATCTTGAACGCCTCGGCCATCACGTGGATGCCTTCCTTGCTGTTCTTGCCCAGGGCCTTCATGTCAAAATTCTCCATGATGTTCAGCGCCTGCACGATGTGCGTGCCGCCCGAGGACGGCAGGGGGCTGCTGAAGATCTGGTAGCCGCGATAGGTGCCCTTCACCGGCTCCATCTCGCGCACTTCGTAGTTCTCAAAATCGGCCAGCGTGAACACGCCGCCGTACTTGTTGATGACGTTCACCATGGCCTGCGCCAGGTCGCCCTTGTAGAACGCGTCCTTGCCGCCCTCGGCGATCAGCTTCAGCGTCTTTGCCATGTCGGGGTTTTTGAACACCTCGCCCACCTGGTAGTTCAAGTCGAGCTCGTTCAGGAAAATCTTGCCAAACTCGGGGTACTTGATCATGGCGTCATAGGTGCCCGCCATGTCGTTGTACAGCGTGGGGGTCACATTGTAGCCTTCCTCGGCAAGTTTGATCGCCGGGGCGATCACGTCCGCCCAGGTGACCTTGCCCGAGCCGTATTTCTTGAACGCGTACTCCATGCCGGCCACTTCGCCCGGAATGCCCACGGCCTTGCCGCCGTAGTAGTTCTGGTTGTCGATGACATTGCCCTCAGCGTCCACCTGCCACAGCGCGGGGGTCGCAAACTCGGGCGCGCGCTCCCGGAAGTCGATGAACATGGTCTCGCCGCTTTCCGAGTGAATGGTCATGAACCCGCCGCCGCCCAGACCCGAGCTGTTGGGCTCGGTCACGGACAGCGCGAACGCCACGGCCACAGCGGCATCCACCGCGTTGCCGCCGGCCTTCAGCACTTCGATGCCCGCCTGTGACGCCTCATACTTGCCCGAGGCGACCACGGCGGTTGTGCCTTCGGCGCCGCGCCCCTCCACGGTCAACGCGCCGGTCTCATCCCAAAGCTGCCAGCCTTGGCCGTCGCCGACAATGCCCGGCTCCACCGCAAAAGCGGCCGTCGCGCCAAACAGCATTGTAAACACCAACATGCATGCCAGGATCCCCTTGATTCCCTTCATCCTTCCAACACTCCTTCCTGTTCTTCCCGCAGCTCGACCCAAACCGCTCACACCACAAATCATGGTGCTTATGATACAATTTTACAGGATCTCAAATAGAAATGCAACCCTTATTTCAAAATGTTATATATCAATATAGCGGAAAAGCGTCATATTGATGTAATTCAATGCAGGAAAACCACGCAAATCGCCCTATGTTTAGCGTCTGCGCCGCGCAAGAACAAAAACTGTTCCCGTCGGCGCAGAATCGACCCATTCGCATAAAGCGCCTGACACCGCAACTGCGCCAAAAAACAACGCGCCGAGCGCCTGATGTGTGCTATAATGGCATGGAGTCACCACAATTGAGGAGGAATGCACATGCGCAAGGTTTCCATTCTGCTATTGGTTTTGATGATGGTTTTGAGCGCGCTGCCCGCTGCCACGGCCGAGTCCGCGGCCTATACCGAGACCAAAGGATTCATCACGAACGGCGATCACGAGATCCCCTACACCATGCTCATCCCCAAGAACGCCGAGGGCAAGTCGCCGGCCATCGTGATGTGCCACGGCTACGGCAGCAACCGCGACGAGGCGGGCGGCGGCTACGCGCTGATGGCCCCGAAGCTGGCCGAGGCGGGCATCGCCTCCATTCGCTTTGACGTGATCGGTTGCGGCGAGAGCAGGACTGACTACATGGAGTTCACGCTGCAGACCGACATCGACGACGCCATTGCCTGCGCCAACTTCCTGTCCGAGCAGCCCGAGGTCGACGCCGCGCGGCTGGGCATCATGGGCTGGAGCATGGGCGGCGGCGCGGCGCTGCTGACCGCTGGTTCAGACGCGCGCTTCACCAGCGTGCTGACCTGGGCCGGCGCCTACTACGACGGCCAGATCGCCGAGGACCAGTACGAAACCGCGCTGAAAGACGGCTTCTACGAGGCCCAATTTGACTGGCGCGAACCGCTCAAGCAGAGCCCGAAGATGTATGAAGTCCAGAAATCCCTGAAGGTGTCCGAGATCTTCCCCAAGTCCACCGCGCCGGTGTGCGCCATCAACGGCAAGCTGGACGACACGGTCGTGCCCGAGACCGCCCAAAAGATCGTGGATTTGTCGAGCAATGAGAACTCGAAGGCGGTTCTGCTCGACAACGCCGACCATACCTTCAACATCTTCACCGGCGACATGACCGCGTTCAACGAACTGATGGACGTGACGCTGGACTGGTTCCAGTCTACGCTGTAGCGCATCCAAGGGCCGCTTTTGCGGCTCTTTTTTTGTTTTCGGACATACCTGCGCGCTCAAATCCTGGACGCGATTTTTTTGTGATTTTTTGTCATATTGTGTGGAATCAATTCATAAGAATAGTTTGGACGCCCACGACCGGCTTTGTCAACTGTTTTGGCAAGCGCCGCTGTGCAAACGGATTGCCGCAGACGCGTTGGACTGCGGCCGAAAGGAGCCTTCAAATTGTGTGACTTCGAAAATCGACCCTTTGCTTTGCCGCTTGAGGCCGGGCAGTATTGCCTGATCGTAGAGGACAACGCGTTCGCGCTGAGCACCCTGAGCATCTATCTCGGGCGCCATGGCTTCCGGGTGGATGCCGCTGAAAACGGCCAAATCGCTCTGGACAAATACCTCGCCGATCCCAATCGATATTTCATCATTTTCATGGATCTGCAGATGCCGGTGATGAGCGGCCATGAGGCGGTGCGCCGCATCAGGGGCAGCGGTCATCCGAACGCACAGTCGCTGCCCATCATCGCCATGACCGGCGACCCGGGCGCCAGCCTGCACGCGCTCGGATTCAACCATCACCTGAAAAAGCCCTTCGAAATGCAAGCGGTTTTGGCGATTCTGCGCGAGGTCTCGTCCGCCTGAGCGATCCCAAGCACATGGAGGGAAGCTGCATGTTCTGTGAATTCGCGTATTCTTCCGCAATGCAGATCCTGCTGGCGGCGGGCTCCATTGTCTGCACGTTCTTGTCGCTGTATCTGGTGGCGGAGCTGATCCTCTCGTTCTGCGAGGCGCCGGTCAGCCGCATGCAAAAGCTGTTGTTTGCCTTCATCACTGGTTCGCTGCTGCACAACATGTGGGTCTACGGCATCTTTTTCATCGGCGGCATGGCTTCCTTCACTCCGATGGTGTCCACGCTGGTCGTCAGCCCCAACCCCATCATGGCCTTTCTTTACTATGTCGTCGCCATGAAGGTGTTCCGCCTGTCGGCCGTTCGCTCCATGAAGATGATGGGCTACGTCTATCTGTTTTGGACGCTGAACACCACCTACTATCAGCTGCTCACCGCCACGATTTTCGTGCAGACCGAACCCCGGTACAACTATCTGCTGGACGCGATTAGCGTTGTTACGATGCTTGTGCTGTTTGCCATCGCCACGAAGATTTTGCAGTACTACATCCGGAAAAACCATGCCAAGCTGCGATTTGTCGACAATGGTTTCTTCGACCGGAAACGAGAGTTCGGCCACTTCTTTGCCCGAACCTCGTTTATGTACCTCATCATCGTCATAGCGCCCAAGATCATTGCCAATCCGGTCGCTTCCAGCCTGACCGTCAACCTGCTGCTGGCGATGTTCATCCTGCTCAACCTGTGTCTGGATCTGCACATCTACGACAAGCAAGTCATCAGCAGCCAGACGGTGCACATCAGCGCGCTGTTCAAGGGGTTGGAGGAATTTCGGGGTGTCAAGCACGATTTCTATAACATTTTGCACTCGTACAGCGGTTATCTGGAATTGGGAGAATACGAGCGGCTGAAGGATTACCACGCCACGCTGGTCGGTACCACCTCCCACGCGGGCAGCATGCTGGACTTGGCGCAGCGCACCCCGGAGCATCCGGTGCTGATCTCACTGCTCATCGACAAGCTGGCCGACGCCGAGAAGGCCGGCGTGAATCCGCTGATCTCGCTCAAGTGCGACCTGCATGATTTTTACATCAGCAGCATCGACCTGTGCCGGGTGCTGAGCTGCCTGCTGGACAATGCCATCGAGGCGGCGGCTGAATCCGAGGAGAAGCGCATCTACCTTACCTGCGAGAACAAGGACGCCGATTCCAAGCTGATCATCATCACCAACTCTGCGGGTGCGCAGGTGGATGTGGATTGCATTCAGGGTTATGGCTTCACCAGCAAAGAGGGGCACAGCGGCATTGGCCTGAACACTGTGCGCAACACGCTGTCCAAGTATGGCAACTGCACATTCCACATCCAGAATTTCGATCAGGAATTCTCCGCCTACATCGAGTTCAGAAAGAAATAGTTGGATCGATATGGCCAAGGCCCCAGCCTCTCGGGCCCCGAGGCGCTGGGGTTTTTGTACTGACATGGCTGAGGCGGGGATGAACTCATCCCCGCCTCAGGCCATGTCTAAAAAATAATATTCATGCAATTTCAAAAATATTTTAAAAACGCATTTACTTTTCATTCGGATCATGATAATATGATGTGGAAATGTGTCATTATGATGTCATTTTCGAAAACGGCTGTCTCATTGTCCGTCGGCGTTCCCGGAAAATCCCGCCCGATTTGTCCGGCCCTATTTGGATTCTTTGCACAATGCGTGATTCTTTCGACGGGTTTGGCGAATCTCGATTGCCCCGAGTGTCCTGTCCGGCAGCGCCCCGGTTTGCCGGGCATCGCATCATAATACTAAGGAGGGTATCTATGGAGATTCAAATGGTTCCGCTCATTATCGTCTGCGTTTACCTGGTTGGCATGCTGCTCATTGGTTTTCTAACCAACAAGTTCTTCATCAAAACCAGCACCGACTACATGCTGGCCGGGCGCAGCTTGGGTCTGGTCATGGTGGCCTGCAGCCTGTCGGCGAACAACATCGGCGGCGGCAGCACCATGGGCGTCGCGACGAAAGCTTACGCCGACTGGGGCATGTCGGCCATCTGGTATGTGCTGGCCGCCGCCATCGCCATGGTGCCGTTGGCCTACTTCGCGCCCAAAATCCGCAAGGTCATGGCGTTTACGATCCCAGAGGTCATCAACCGCCGCTTTGGAAAGTTTGCCGGCGGCTTCTCGGCCGCGCTGAACATCGTGTCGCTGTTCTGCCTGACCGCCTCCCAGATCCTGGCGTCCGGCTCTGTGGTCTCGGCGATCACCGGACTGAACCTGACCCTGTGCATCGTCATCTCGGGCGGCATCACGCTGTTTTACACCGTCATGGGTGGGTTGATGGCCGATGCCATCACAGACCTGATGCAGTGGTTTATCATTTTCATTGGCCTGGTCATCACGGTGCCATTTGTCATCAGCGGCGTGGGCGGCTGGGAGGCGGTGGTCGCGAAACTGCCGCCGGTACAGCTGAACTTCACCAAGATCGGCTGGTTCACCATCATCAGCCTGCTCATCAATTACTTCTGCACGTTCATGTCCGGCCCGGAAATGGTCAGCCGCTTTTCAGCGGCCAGTGACGAAAAGACGGCGCAGAAGGCGTCCATCCTGTCGGCCGTCATGATGGCGGCGATGGCCGTGTTGCCCACCCTGATCGGCCTGGCGGCGCTGAGCGTCAACGCGGCGTTGGACGGCGGCAAGGGCACCAGCGCGCTGATGTGGGCCGCTTCCAACTACTCGCCCGGCTGGGTCACCGGGATGCTAGCCGCTTCCATCATCGCAGCCACCATGTCCAGCGCCGATTCCAACCTGCTGTGCGCGTCCACGATCTTTGTGAAGGACATCTATCAGCAGTACTTCAACCCCAACATCGGCGACGACAAGCTCATCAAGCTGACCCGCACCTGCAACGTGGTCATCGGCCTGCTCGCGATGAGCATCGCGCTGTTCAAGATCGACATCGTGACGCTGAACCTGTTCTCCTTCGCGCTGCGCAGCGCGGGCCCCTTCGCGGCGTATACGCTGGGCCTGTCCTGGAAGAAGGCCACCGTGCACGCGGGCGTATATGCCATCGTGATCGGCAGCATCGCGGCCGTGATCTGGCAGCTGCTGAACCAGCCGCTGGGCATCATGTCCGTGGTGTTCGGCTCGGCGTGCAGCGCGCTGACGTTTGTCATCGTCACCATCGTCGAAAACAAGATGGGCGTCGCGCCGGCCCCCACCCCCTATTTGGACGAGGCCTAACCTGTAAAGTACAAATCCCCTCGAGACGCTTTCTCGAGGGGATTTGTTTTGCCTGCGCTTAGTGCATTCCGCGCTATGGTTCTTCGGTCAGGGCGACGGGCGGCGCGCTCTCGGGACTTCGGCGCTTCCAGGGCGCCCTGAACGGCAAAAACGTCTCGCTCGGCACGCCGATCACCACAAAGTAGCGAATCGCAAACAGAATGCCGATGGCCACGATGCCGATCAGCGTGTCCACCACCCCGGTGTGCGCCACGATCAGCTGGCGCGCGATGGTGAACATCAGCACCTCGATCAGCGTATCGGGGGTGTGGCGGCACAGCATGCGCGTGAACTCCACGCCAATGACCAGCGTGAATGCCTTGGACAGGAACTGGGTGAAATCCAGCGACGCGCCTGTGATGGTGATTGAACACAGCTCCACAATCAGCCGCACCAGCAGCACCAGGATCGCGGCAAACAGGGTGAGGGAGATGCCAAGCTCCACATAGTTGGCCAGCAGATTCAGCATTTTCGAGATTCCGGGTTTGTTCTTCATTGCATACTTCCTTCCAAATTTGAACTGGGATTCCCAGGCGGTTCTGCCGATCGCAGCGCCGCCCATATTGTATATACCATATCACATCATCCGAAAATGCGCAAATAAACCGGAACTGCGCCCGGTCTCGGTGGACGCTTTTTCCCCGCGCAGAAAAGCCCCGCGTTCGGAAAGCTGCGGGCTCCCCACCGCGCGATGCGCGAGCGGCAGCGCCCGGATTGCAGGCGCTGCCGCCCTTCATGGCGATCGGCGGTTACTTCGCGGGGCGTTTTTCCAGCGCCAGCTCTTCGAGGGTTTTAACTTTGAGGCGCGCCGCGCCCTGGTAGTCCTTGGTAGGGATCAGGTCGCCCGCGGCAAACCGCGCCTTGGCGGCCTGGATGGCGTCCTCATACTGCGGAAGCCACTTCTCCTGGGCGATCAGCATCTCGTCGATCATCTGCCACACCTCGGGCGGGTTGCACACGGCGCCCGTCAGCGGGTCCATCAGCGCGGCCTGCTTGAGCAGATTCACATCGCCATTGATGGCGGCGTGCACCGCCAGCCGCTGCACCCACACGCTCTGGGCGCACACCGCCGCGCAACCCATGGGCAGGTCGCCCACGGAAGGCACCGACACGCCGTTGCCGTCCACATAGCAGGGCAGCTCCACCACGCAGTCGTCCGCCAGATTGGCGATGGCGCCGTTGTTCACCACGTTGAAATGGCCGCGGTAGCGCTTTCCGGTCTCCAGGCCTTCGATGATGTAGGAGCCGTGCTCGCGGCTTCGGTCCACGCCGTCGTAGGCCATGGGCGGCTGCGCCATCCAGTTGGGAAAATCGGCCTCGAACCAGTTGCGCTTCTCGACGCACTCGCGCAGGTAACCCGCCGTCTGGCCGTGGATCCAGCGGCCCATATCAATCCACCGGGGGATCTCGTCCGGGCGCTTCCGGTACCAGGCCACGTACTCAGACAAGTGCCCGTTGGATTCGGTGGAGTAGTAGCCGAACCGCTTCAGCATGTCGATGCGCACCTTTTCCTCCCGGGAGAAACGCGGGTGATTCTGAAAGCCCTCCAGCAGCTTGCCTAGCATGTCCTGCCCTTTGTGTTTCACCTGAATGTACCAGGTTTGGTGGTTCAGCCCGGCGCAGATGACATCCAGCTCGTCGTAGGGAACCCCGAGGATCTCCGCGATCTGCTCCTGTCCGTGCACCACGCCATGGCACAGCCCGATGGTGGGCACATGAAAGAATGTGTTGCACGCCCAGGTCACCATGGCATTTGGGTTGCTGTAGTTCAGCAGCAGCGCGTCCGGATGCGCGAGCTCCTTGATGTCCTTGCAGAAATCCCTCATCGCCGCGATCACGCGCTGGCCGTACATGATGCCGCCGGTGCACAGCGTGTCGCCCACGCACTGATCCACGCCATACTTCAATGGAATGGTCACGTCGGTCTCGAACGCCTCCAGCCCGCCGATGCGCACGCAGTTGATGATGTACTTGGCGTTCCTGAACGCCTCGCGCCGGTCGGTCGTGGCGTGAATCACAATGGGCACATGGTTCTCGTCCAGGTCGCGCTGGCACAGCTGCGTCACCATGGACAGATTGTGCTCGTTCAGGTCGCAGAAGCTGACCTCAATGCCGTGAAACGCCTCAACACTCATCAGATCCGTGAACAGCCGCCGCGCAAACGTGATGGATCCCGCGCCAATGAAAGCAACCTTGAACGACATGGTGTTTCCTCCCCTTGCTGTGTTTGATGGATCGAGCCGGTTCACGATCTGGGCGGGCGCTGATTCCTCCCGCCGCGCGCCATTTGCGCCACGGCAAGCAGCGCGTGCTCAAGCGGCGACGTGTTGGCGACGCCCCTGCCCGCAATGGGATGCGCCGTGCCGTGGGCGCAGGTCGCGATGGGATAAGGGAATCCGCCCAGGATGGTCACGCTGCTCGAGAAATCCTTGAGCTTGAGCGCGATCTGCCCCTGGTCGTGGTACATGGTCACAATGGCGTCGTGCGCGCCTTCAAACGCGGAGATGAACAGCGTGTCCGCCGGATGGCTGCCGCTGGCCTCAATGCCCAACCGCCGGGCGCGCTCCACCGCAGGGTCGATCACCTCGACTTCCTCGCGCCCGCACAGCCCTCCCTCCCCGCCGTGCGGATTCAGCGCAGCCACGCCGATGCGCGGGCGGGGCACGCCCAGAGAGACGGCGGTATCATGCGCCAGCTGAATGTTCTTCAGGACCGCCTCCTCGCTGAGCGCGGCGCTCACCTCCTTGAGCGGGATGTGGCTGGTCACGCGCACCGTCATCACGCCGCCCAGCCGGTTGATCTCGCCGTAGCTTCCGGGCGGAAGCGCGAACAGGTCGGCCATCAGCTCGGCCTCGCTCTCAAACGGTGAGCCGCCTTCGCGCATCGCGCCCTTGTTCAGCGGCGCGTACACAAACCCTTCAATGCCGCCCGACCGGCAGAGCGCGCAAGCCACCCCCAGCATCTGCACGCACGCCGCGCCGCACATCGCCGAACGCTGGCCGAGCACCACCTGCGCCGGGTCCTGATTGGGCGTATTCAGCACCGGAACACTCTCCCAATTCGCTTCACCCATCGCAGAAACCAGCTGAATTGGCACATTAAATCCGATCCGCTTCAGCGCGTCCTGCAGCACCCGCGCGTCGCCGATGATCAGCGGTCGGCAATGCGCGGTCAGGAAGCCGTTCGCCAGCAGCTTGGCCACGATCTCCGGCCCCACGCCGGATGCGTCCCCGATCACAACCCCCAAAACCGGTTTGTCACTCATTGGTTTCTCTCCATTTCAGCGTCGCCTGATACTCGCTGGGCAGGCAGCCAACCAGCTTCGCAAACGTCTTTGTAAAGTGCCGCACGCTCAGGTAGCCCACCTGCTCAGCGGTCTCCTGCACCCGGGCGCGCGGGTTCCCGGCCAGAATCCGCTTGGCGTTCTGGATCCGCACGCCGGTCAGATAGTCGATGAACTTTAAGCCCACCTGCTCGTGAAACCGCTTGCTGAAGTAATTGGGCGAGATCGAGAGCAGCGCGGCAAGCGTGTTCACACCGATGTCCTTCATGTAGTTCTGGCGGATGTATTGGGTCGCCCATTCGATCTCGTCCACCGGCCCAGCGGACGCGCCCTGGTACATGCGCTCCGCGCGCCGGCCAAGGCTGTCCAGGAACGCCGGGAAGCTGGCGGTCTGCGGCTCGTGACCGGTGGCGGCCTGCAGGAACTGGCCCAGCTCTCGCTTGCCTGTTTGTTCAAACAGCTCCCGCGCGGCGAAGTCGTTTTCCAGTAGGTTCAGCGCCTGTCGATAACCCATCTCATCCTTCCGATAAAACGCTTCCACCAGCGCGCACAGCGCAGCGGTGAGCGGCGCCAGCGCAACGGCCCTTCGCTGAAGCGCGGCGTCCGCGCGCATCAGCGTGCCGCAGCCTTGCACGGCGCGAATCCGCGCGATCTGATCCAGCGCCAGGTACCGCGCATACAGCCCCTCCGCGCAAGGATCCTGGGCCTGCACGCAGGTCAGCGCCCCGGAAAGCCGCGCCTGGATTCGCTGCGTGAGCGCCGCGCTCTCTTTGTCCGTCACCAGGCACAGCTCTCCCCTCCCGCCCATGAACAGCGCCATGCGCAGCTCGGACAGCAGCTTGCCCTCGTGCTCCCGCCGCAAAGCCTCCATCAGCTCGCTCAGCAGCGCCTCCCGAACCAGCTTCTCCGGGTGATCGGCATAGATCAGCGCCAGCCACAGCGGCGCGTCCAGCGCCGTCTCGGGGATACCCGCCCGGCCGTTGTGATAGGCCGAGACCACATCGCACGCAAACCGCGCGCCCCGCTGCCGCCGCCGCTCGACCTGCTCCGCGCAGACGCCCCGCATGACCCGGCCCAGCGTATCCAGGCTGACGGGCTTGAGCAGATACTCCTGCGCACCCAGGCGCAGCGCGGCGCGCGCATACTCGAAGTCTGAATAGCCGGAAAGGATGATGTATTGTGAATCCGGGCACAGCGCCTTGCACCGCTCCAGCGCGGCGAGCCCATCCATCAGCGGCATCTTGATGTCCACAAAAGCCACATCCGCCCGAAACCACTGGGCAATTTCCAGCATGTCCCGGCCGTTCTTCGCCTGTTCATAGGTGTGTGCGCCGGGGTACAGCTCATCCAGCATGTTGATGAGCCCCAGCCGCACCATGCGCTCGTCGTCCGCCAGCAGGATCTTCATGGGCGCGCCCTCCGGTGGTCCGGGATCAGGATGAAACAGGCCGTGCCGAAGCCCGGCAGGCTTTTGACGGAAAAGGTTGCGCCCTTGTCAAACAGCTCGAGCCGCTCAATGACGTTGCCCAAGCCCACGCGGGTCTGCCCGCGCGTGTTGCGCTCGTCAAAACCCACGCCGCTGTCCATCACCTGAATCTGCACGAATGGCCCAAGCTGAGGATGCTCAAACGGAAACGCCTGAATCATCAACTCAAACGGCTCGCTGCTGGGTTCCATGCCATGGATCACCGCGTTCTCCACCAGCGGCTGGATGAGCAAACGCGGAATGAGCAAGTCCTGCACGCGCTCATCCACCCACATGCCGAACTTCAGCCGGTCGTCAAAGCGCAGCTGCTGCAGTGCCAGGTACTGCCCGATGAACTCCAGCTCCTGCCCCAACATGGCGGTGTTCTGATTGCTGCAGGTGTAGCGGAACAGCTTGGTCAGCTGCAGAATCGAGTCCTCCAGCGCCTTCTTCTCCCCCAGCCTGTTGAGTGTGATGAAGCCGTTCAGCGTGTTGTAGAGGAAGTGCGGGCTGATCTGCGTCTGCAGCGCCAGGTATTCGGCGTTCTTTTGGCTGATGACGGCCTTGTACTCGCTGCGGATGTGGGCGTCCAGTTTCTCGATCATGTTGTTCAGCTCGGTGGCGATCAGCGACAGGTCCTTATCCATGTCGCTTGTCAGCCTTGTGCGCGCGCTCAGGTCGCCCTGCTCAGTCTGGCGGATGGTTTGGATGATGCTGTTCACCGGCGCGGTCACCCGGCGCGAGTAGAAACTGTAGATCGCAAAGCTGACCAGCAGGCAGCCCAGCGCGACGCCCGCGCACATGAGAAAAACCGCCTGGCTCTGTGCCTGCATGTCCCGCCGGGACAAAACATACAGCAGCCGCCAACCCGTGCCCTGGATGGGCTGGCTGTAGCAGGTGTAGTTGTCGATGTCTATGGGCGTCCTGTCTCTTGGCAGGCCCACCACCAGCGCGGACAGTTCGGGCCGCGTTGTGTAAACGATGCTGTCGCCGCCATCCAGCAGCACCAGGCCGGATCGCGGGCTGGTCACCAGTTTTTGCAGGCCCTCCTCGATCACGTCGGCCGAGGCGTCCACCTTGATCACGCCCACGGCGCGGGAATACAGCGGATCCTTCACCAGCCGCATCACCGAGAACAGGAATCTCGGCTGCTCTATGACGAGGCCGGTGTCCGGATTGACGGATGAGTAATACTCGCTTGCCGGCGACACAGCCAGCACCGGCGCGCCGCCCCCGCGAATGACCTCCGCGAACCACGGCTTCTCCAGGAAATCGTAAGCGTCCGAGGTGTACAGCTTGCCCGTGATGGTGTCCACCATGTAGGTGGCGTGGGGATCGCGCATGGGGATGAACGCCACGCCCCTGATGTCCTGGCGAGACAGGGTGAGCAGCCGCTGCATCAGCATGCGGTACTCCGCCTTGATCTTGTAGCTCTGGTAGCTGCCGTCCTGCTCCCCGTCGTTGGCCTGCTCGTAAAACGCCATGATGCTGGGATATACATTCGGGGACAGGGACGTGCGCTTCAGCTCTTCCAGGTAATTCCGGATGTTCTCGGAGGCGCTGTACAGCGTGTTTTGGATGCCTTGCCCGTTGATGCGGTCGTTGACCCCCTGGAAATACAGCGGCAGGATGACGCCCATGGCCAGCAGCGGCAGGACGATGCTGACGACGTACATCACCGAGAGCTTGAACCGCAGCCCTTTCCGCAACACGTTCTCCCCTTCCGCGCGCCGTTTTCTGTCTAACCCGCCTCCATTATACTATAAAAATGCCGTAATTCAACCAGCATTGTAACCAATTGTTGTATTGAGCGTCCAAATCGTAGAAATGTATCCTATGCAAATCCAATGTGTCAAAGGTATACTTATATCAGCAAGCATGAGGAGGCGAGGCTCTTGATCGCCACGAACCCAAAACCACGCGCGCACAAGCCGCCCTTCTGGAACGACGTGCGCTTTGTGCCTTACCTTTACATCCTTCCCAACATGGTGCTGTTCCTGGTTTTCATGATCATCCCGATCTTCATGACCGGTTACTACAGCCTGGTCAAGTGGAACGGCATGGGCGCGCCCCAGTTTTACGGCATCCGCAATTACCTGTATATTTTCAAGGACGCCGTGTTCCTGAAGTCGCTGCTGAACACGTTCGTGTTCTCCGGCATCACCGTCCCCATCCTGATGGTGCTGGCGCTGGCGTTCGCCATGCTGCTAAACCAAAAGCTTAGGTTTCGCGGGTTCTTTCGCAGCAGCCTGTACCTGCCAAGCATCATCTCCACCGTGGTGGTGGGCATGGTGTTTGTCTGGATGTTCAACAGCCAGCTGGGACTGATCAATTATCTGCTGAATATGTTTGGCCGCCCGGCCATCGAGTGGACCAACGACCCGCGCTTCGCCATGAGCATGGTGATTGTGGGCATGATCTGGAGCCGCACAGGCTACAACATGGTGATCTATCTGGCGGCGCTGCAGGGCATCTCGCCGGACTACTACGAGGCGGCCAAGATCGACGGCGCCAGCGCCTGGAACCGCTTCCGCCACATCACCATGCCGCTGCTCTCGCCCACCCACATGTTCATCCTCATCACCTGCGTGATCCACAGCTTCCGGACGTTTGACATGATCTACGTCATGACCAAGGGCGGCCCGCTGAACGCCACCAAGACACTGGTGGTTTATATCTACGACACCGCCTTCAAGATGAACTATTACGGGCGCGCGGCTGCGGGCGGCGTGGTGCTGTTCCTGATTCTGCTGGTGTTTACCATCGTGCGCATGAAGAGTGAGAGGGAGGTGACCTGAGCCGTGTTCAAGATGCACCCGAAATCGTCCGAGCGGTGGTTCAAGGTCTTCACCTATGTGCTGATGGCCATCGTGTGCTTCATCGTGCTGTTTCCGCTGTACTGGATCTTCGTCACCGCCGTGAAGCCGCTCGAGGAGATCTTCGCCTTTCCGCCCAAGCTCTGGCCCAGCAGCTTTCACTGGAAGAACTTTGTGGACGTATTGACCATGCTGGATTTCCCGAATTACTTCAAGAACAGCGCCATCGTCACCGTGAGCGCTACAGTCATCACCGTGTGTCTGAATCTGCTGGCGGGCTATGCGTTCGCGAAGTACAAGTTCAGGGGCAAGGAGTTCTGCTTCCTGCTGGTGCTGAGCACGCTGATGATCCCGCTGCAGGTCACCATGATCCCGAACTTCATCATCGCCTCAAGGCTGCGTCTGATCAACACCCACCTGGGGCTGATCCTTCCGCCCTGCGCGGAGGCGTTCGGGCTGTTCCTGTCCCGCCAGTTCATGGCCGCGCTGCCCGACGAACTGATCGAGTCGGGCCGCATCGACGGCGCCAGCGAGTTCACCATCTTCAAGAACATCATCCTGCCCAACACGCGCTCGCTGGTCAGCGTGCTGGTGATCTTCACGTTCATGTGGCGCTGGAACGACTTCCAGTGGCCGCTGATCATCCTGTCGGACAGCAAGATGTACACCGTACAGCTGGGATTGGCGATGCTCAACGGCGTGAACTATGTCAACTGGAACCAGCTGATGAGCGCGGCGCTTCTGACCATCCTGCCGGTGATCGCCGTGTTCTTCATATTCCAAAAGCAATTCGTGCAGGGCATCGCGTCCACCGGCATCAAGGGATAGACGCACGCGGTTGTCCGTCCGCGTGTCGCTATACAACAATTCAAGACGAGGAGGATTCATCATGGTTCATCTAAGCATCAGGCGTTCCCTGTCCGCGTTCCTGGCGTTTGTTCTCGCCCTGTCCCTGCTGGCCGTTGTGCCGGCGTTCGCCGAGGCCCCCGCTCTGGTCGCGGAAGAGGGCGCCGAAATCGAGGTGTCCTACTGGGAGTCGTCCACTTCAGATAAGGCTGGCTGGGACCTGATTCTGGCCCAGTTCCAGAAGGATCATCCGGAGATCAAGGTCAAGCCGCAGGTGTACCCGTCCAACACCTACCGCGACCAGCTGGACACCCGCATCGCCGCCAACGACTGGCCGGACGTGATGCGCTACACCTATCAGCGTCTGGGCAAGTTCAAGGAAGGCGACGTGATGCTGGACCTGACGGGCAAGATCTCGGAGGAGAGCCTGAACGACCTGATTCCCGCCTACCTGTCCGCGCTGACCTATGACGGCAAGCTCGTGGGCATGCCCCACCACACCGACACCATCGCCGTGTACTACAACAAGAAGATGTTCGAAGCGTCGGGCATCCGCATCCCCAAGGACGCCAATGACGGCTGGACCTGGGAAGAACTCGCCCAGATCGCCCAGAAGTTGAAGGACGACCACAAGCTGGACTACGCGTTCGGCGGCATCTGGGAGAACGGCTCTGGCTACCGCTTCCTGCCGTTCGTGTACGCCAACGGCGGCTCGCTGCTCAGCGAGGATCAGCAGTCCATCACCATCAACAGCCCCGAAACATTGGGGGCGCTGCAGCTGTACGCCGACTGGCGCAAGAACAACCTGGTCGTCACCACCGGCTTCACCCAGGAGCCCCAGTCCAACATGCTGTTTGTGGCCGGAAAGACCGCGTTCACGTTCTCGGGCAGCTGGCACTGCTCCTACATGCAGGAGAATATGCCCGACAACTGGGCCGTGACCTACATGCCCAAATCCCCCACCGGCAAGACCGGCTCGGACCTGGGCGGCAACGGCCTGTTCGCCTACAAGGGCACCAAGTACCCGAACGCCGCCACGATCTTCATCGACTACGTCTCCGCCAAGGAGAACATGAAGGCGTTCTGCGAGGCGTCCAACTTCATCCCGGTGCGCGCCAGCCTGATCAGCGAGGGCCTGTCCTACACCGCATTCCAAAATGAGATGAACACCTTCCTGGACATCGTGGCCACCATCGACCCCAAGATGGCCGCCGATGAAACGTCCACCCGCTTCCAGCAGCTGAACGTCATCTTCAACGAGGAGATGGATCCGTTGGCCATTGACGGTTCCGCCACGCCGGAGCAGGTGATTCAGCGCTGCGAGGAGCGCATGGTGGAAGCGCTGGCCGAGTAATCATCCCGCCAAGAACGATTGCAATGGGGTTGGAACGCGCTTCCGGCCCCATTGACCTGAGCAAGGAGAATGCAACCCATGAAAATCACGTTTCTAGGCGCGGGCAGCTCGGTGTTCGTGCGCAACGTCATCGGCGACTGCATGCTGTGCGAGGCCACGAGGGACGCCGAGTTTGCGCTGTACGACATCGATGCCCTTCGCTGCCAGGACAGCCGGAACATGCTGGAAAACATCAATCGCAACTGCAACCAGGGCCGGGCGACGTTCAGCAGCCACATCGGAGAGGAGCAGCTGCCCGCCGCGCTCAAAGGCGCAAGTTTCATCATCAACGCCGTGCAGGTGGGCGGCTACGAGCCGTCGACCGTGATCGACTTTGAGATCCCCAAAAAGTATGGACTGCGCCAGACCATTGCCGACACGCTCGGGATCGGCGGCATCTTCAGGTCGCTGCGGACGATCCCGGTGCTCGAGATGTTTTGCCGCGCGGCGGAAACGCACTGCCCGGACGCCCTCTTCCTGAACTACGCCAATCCCATGGCCACGCTGACCGGGTACATGCAGCGCTACACGGAAGTTCGCTTTGTGGGCCTGTGCCACAGCGTGCAGGTGTGCGTGCCCAAGCTGTTCGAAGGGCTGGGCATGCCGTATGACGAGCGTGTGCAGTGGAAGATCGCAGGCATTAACCACATGGCGTGGCTGCTTTCCGTCACCCGGGGCGGCGTGGATCTCTATCCCGAGGTTAAGCGGCTATCCCTTGAAAAGGGCGCGCCCAAAGATGACCTGGTGCGCCACGAGATCATGCGCCGGTTCGGCTACTACGTGACCGAGTCCAGCGAGCATAACGCAGAGTACATGCCTTATTTCATCAAGGACAAGTACCCCCAGCTGATCGAGCGGTTTAACATACCGCTGGACGAGTACCCCCGACGGTGCATCCGCCACGTCGAGGAGTGGAAAAAGCTGCGGGAAGAGCTCACGCAGAATGCCAACCTGACCCACACGCGCTCGAAGGAGTACGCCTCCCGCATCATCCAGTCGGTCATCGAGAACAAACCCTACAAGTTTGGCGGCAACGTCCTCAACAACGGCGTCATCCCGAACCTGCCCCGCTACGCCTGCGTGGAGGTGCCGTGCATCTCCGACGCCAGCGGCATCGCCCCGACGTATGTGGGCGATCTGCCCGAGGCCTGCGCCGCGCTGAACCGCACCAACATCAACGTGCAGCTGCTGACCATCGAGGCCGCGCGCACCCGGAAGAAGGAAGATGTCTACCACGCCGCCATGCTCGACCCGCACACCGCGTCCGAGTTGTC
>JAVBQA010000071.1:0-18924 GCA_031549325.1 Eubacteriales bacterium
GCCTCGACTTCCACGGAAACTATGTCCACCTTCGCGAGATTGAGATGCGACGGCTGAACTGGGGCTCAGGCCATGTGAAGCCCGACAAGCGGTGGAGGGAGATTTGGGAGAAGTACGACACCAACCGCTACCTCCCGCTGCTGCCGACGTTCGAGGACGGGGGCTCGGTTTACTCCTGCGATGCTCGGACACTGTGCCGCGAGGACTTCTTCAAAGCGTGCGCCCATCTCCTCTCCCCGCAGGAACGCAGGAAGCTGCTGGCCAAGGGTGAGCGCGCGACCGTGGACGGATTGCCGGGCACCGATGAAGATTGTGGCGCTGCGTAAAGTTTATGTGAATCACCCTTCGCCCAGGCCATTTCTGGAAAAATGGCCCACTTGTATAAGTGAAGGGTACAACGCCCAATCCAAGCGATAAGAGGTATGACACATGAAACCGATCAGGGACAAGGTAATCCTGGAGGCGGCACTGGCGAAGTACGGCACGGACGCGCAGATGCGGATGGCCGTTGAGGAAATGAGCGAGCTCACCAAGTCGCTTTGCAAGCTGTGGCGTGCCGAACGCGACCTCGCGGACATCGCAGACCTCGCCAAGCTCAAGCAACCAGTCGAGAGCATCCTGGAGGAGATCGCGGATGTGCGGATCATGCTGGACCAGCTCGAACTCATCTTCGGCTCGACCGAGGAGGTTCGCGAAGAGAAGCTGATGCGGCTGGCATTGCGGCTCATCACCGATCCGAGCCCGTGGGTTGCGGATGGCGAGTAAGACGACACGGGAGAACATCAACGAGTTCTTCGCGGAGCTGGACGACCTGAAGTCGAGCTTGGAGAACTCGCTGGAGGAAGCGAGCGGTATCGAGGACTGCGAGGAGATCGCCGGCTGCATCGAAGCGGCCATTGACTTGATCAAGCCGCTGCTTGAAGAAGCCGGTGAGCAAGCGGCGATGGAGTACGAAGCTGAGCTTGCAGAAATGAATCGTGACTACGAACGATCGAGACTTTGAGGAGGAACGCAATGTTTTTGGATGGACCCCGCTTGGAGATGAGATACATCAACGAGAGCACGGACGAGGAAGTCAACCTGGAGATTCACTTGGCCGGCGAAAGGATATACCCGGTGCTAAATGCGATGGTTGCGATGCTGAGGGCGATGTCCTTCCCCGATGTGCTGATTGAGCATGCAATCGGAACGACCTACTTCGAGGGATAGCAGATGGCGCAGAAACTCGAACAGCAATCTCGTGGCTGCAACGGCCAGTGCTACGACTCGCGGGCAATCCCGCTACACGGCGATTTTGAAGGCATGTATCAGCCGGCGCTGTGCGACCACGTTGGCGCCTTGGGAGGGCTCATCTGTTTACTCACGAACGACAAGCTGACCAGAACAGAGAACGCCACCCCACCGGGAACAGCGGTTGACATTTGGATTGATCGTCCTGCTACTTGCCCGTTCCCAGATTCACAGGCGACTCCGTTGGATTGGCCGGCCAAGGAAGGCAGGAAATCACAATAGGCGCAGTCAAGACGGAAACCCCTGGACAGAACCGGGGATGCCACGAATACGAGGGCGTGTCTCTCTCCGATCCACAAATGGTGTCGCTGCTGATCCGCTACCGCAGCAGAATCTACTCCACCGACGCAATCGACCAGGCGTTCAGGTTCAAGGAACTGCTCACTTGCATATTCGTCGATCTGGACAGGCTGATTGCGAGCTCGGGACTCACCGACAGCGAGAAGCTGGTGTGCGACCTGGCGATGAAAGGGTACACGGCTCAAGACATCGAGGAGACACAGGGCTTGTCTCGACAAGCGGCCCAAACGATGATTCAGAGGGCGAGCGAGAAGATTTCATCTCGGCAAGCCGCTCAATGGGAAGATCACATCAATCAACATTACAAAAATCAACCGTTCTATCTGCTCGATTCTAGCCGACATCGCGACGGACATATGGCTTGTAGTCAAAAAAGCAATTTGGCGGGGGTGATAGTGGGAGGAAGTTTTTCGAGTGAACAGAGCCGTAGTTGACTACCATGGCAACAAGCTGCGGATAGAGTGCGACGAATCCGATATGGTGCGCGTGCTCAACGAAACGCTGATCAAGCCGTTTGAGGACGAGCTGAACGACGCCTGGCATGTGGACAACGGGGCGGGCATGCGAGCCAAGGACTATCTGAGCTATGTGGGCACGCTCATGATCCGGAAGCCAAGCGAGCATGGAATTCTCTCGGACAACGCACTAGACCGAATTCACATGCGAGAAGTGTCGGTCGTCAGTGTTGATCAGCTTCCCGACAAAACCAACGCCCCTTCCAAGATGCCCAAGTCCCAGCTTGGAACCACGGTGTTCGCAAAGATCGAGGCCCTGAAGAAGCGGCATCCTGAAAGCCGCTTGGTGTGGGCGCAAATGGATACGGATTGCGTCGTGACGCACGCCGGTAACTCCTACCAGTTCGACGAAGCCATTTATGCGCCAGTCAAAAAGCGCGGCTTCGGTGACCACTACTCGTTTGATCGAGTGCTTATCCTTGACAGTTCAGAGCTTATGTTTTTCGACCCGAATATCCGCCGGATATTCCCGAAGCAAGCGCGTGCGGCAATGGCCGCGTAGTCAGGAACACTCAGTCGATATAAGCCGCAGGGCATGGCGCTGGCATACCGCCGATAAACAGTATGCCAATAGCATTCTTTTTCACACGCACAAACGCGATGTGTTCAGTTTTGGGGCGATAGATCAGAGGAAGAGCGGTGGACTGAAAATCCGCAGGTCGAAGGATCGATCCCTTCTCGCCCCACCACGGGGATGTAGTGTAGTGGTAACACAGTGGCTTCCAAGCCGCCCTCGTGGGTTCGAACCCCATCATCCCCTCCAATCAATCAAATGACAACAACCGAAAGGAACTGGAAATTGGAATACGGAACAGCCGTCTTAGCGCGGCGCGAAGATGAGACCGTGAAGCAGTGGCAGGTTCGCTTGATCCTGGAAAAACTGGTGAACGGACTTGACATCGACTGGTTTGAATTGTCGAGGCTGGAGGGCTTCGACTGCACACCGGATCATCTGCGGCGCATTGGGAAAGGCGTAGAGCTGGTGTACGACGCGGGGCTGCTCGCCAGTGAGCCGAGGGACGCGGCTGTCAGCCCGGATGACAGTGGACTGGAGTCTATTCGGATCGAGAAGCAGAAGATGTGGGATCTGCGCCGCGAAGTGAACGAGCATTACCGTGCCACGGCGCGCGACGAGTTACTGCGCGAGAGCGTATGTGCCGCCGCCCGCGAGCTGCCGCCGATCATGTTTGCTCCGCCGGCTTTCCAAGGCACCACCCGAAGCGACAAGGTGCTGGTCGTACCCATCGCTGATATTCACTACGGACGCGAGATCTCTGTTGCCGGCCTCAAGGGTGAGACGCTGAACGTGTACTCCCCTGAGGTGTTTGAGCAGCGCATGTCGAGCCTGTTCGCGCAGATTATTGAGCTGCTTCAGGCGGACGAGTATGACGAGCTGATTGGAATCCAGTGGATCGCACGGAGTGGTGCGGCATGGCGGGATATGCCGGAGCGTTATGGGCCGTGGCAGACGGCGTATAAGCGGTTCGTGCAGTGGCAGGAGAGCGGACTGCTTGAGAGAATCTTCCATGAACTGGGCGAGGACGCGGATCTGGAGGATATCAGCATAGACAGCACCTGCATCAAGGCACACAAGGCAAGCGCTGGTGCCCAGAGAGGGGGGAGACTAAGCGCCAAAACCGGGAAGAATCCCAGAAAGCATAATGTATCGGCGTCAGTCGCGGCGGCAGAAGTACAAAAATCCATGCGGCGGTGGATGCCCTGGGCAATCCCATTTTTGTGCAGCTGACAGCCGGAAACGTCCATGACATCACCGTTGCAGAGCAGATGCTGGAGCATGTCGACTTTCGCGGCTCGACGATTCTGGCAAACAAAGCCTACGGGAAGTGGGCCTTTAGAGAGTTCATCGCCGATCATGACGCGGATTTCTGTATCCTCCCAAAGTCCAATGAAACCGATCCTTGGTTCTGTGACTGGTGGCGGTATAAAGGGCGCCATCTCGTCGAGGTTTTCTTTCTTAAGCTCAAAGAGTTTCGCCGCGTTGCTACACGTTATGACAAGCGCGCACGCCGTTTCCTCAGCTTTGTTCACCTTGCCTGTATCCGTACTCTCCTTGCATAATTCAGCTGATTATGCGTTTGGAAACAGACTCTAGGCCGCCTTGTACTCAACCGGCACAACCTTGATTTCGATCTGCGTGTACTCGGGGGAGTACGCTAGTCCGTTGACCATCTTGTACATGATCTCGGTCAGGGCGGCAATGACGGTATTCTGCCTAGGCATGGCGACGGTGAGTTCCAAAATCAGCATCTCAAACAGTCTGTTGTCGTCATGCACAGGTCGTCCCCACTCATTGTCGTGATACTCGATGTGTATGGGGAGATCCCCCGCCCAAGCGCATCTGGTTTGTTCACACATAATGCATATCCTTTCCAGTTTTGACGACCGAAACCACCGAGAAATCGGTGGTTTCGTATGGTCCATCGGGGCTCAGACTGTGAGGGTGGTCTCGCCCGGCTTCACCGTGTGCCTGCCCTGCCCCACCACCTCGATGGTCAGGCCGTTGTGGTTGCCTTCGAAGCTGAAGCGCAGCTTGCCGCCCTCGCTGCTGGCGGTGATGGTCAGCTGTTTCTTGCCCTTGGCGTCGCAGACGCGCGCCACGGCCTCGCAGCCCAGCTGAATCTGATACGCGCGCAGATGCAGCCCGTCCAGATAGTCGTAGTCGGGCAGGTCGTCCCGCTTGCCCATGGCGATCAGGCTGTTCTCGCGCACGAACAGCGGCAGGCTCATGAAGTCGTACCGCTCGCGCCGCCAGCCGCCGCCCTCCACCACCTCGCCCGTGAGCAGGTGGGTCCATTTGCCCTTGGGCAGGTAGTAGTCCGCAGTGCCGTCCTGACGGAACACCGGCGCCACCAGGATGCTGTCGCCCAGCATATACTGCAGATCCAGCTCGTGCGTGGCCGGGTCGTCCGCGAACTCCATCACCATCGGGCGCATCGAGGGGCTGCCGGTCTCGTGCGAGCGAACCGCGGCATCGAACAGATAGGGCATCAGCCGGCACTTGAGCTTGGTGAAATACCGTAGCACGTCCGAAGCCTCGTCGTCAAACAGCCACGGCACGCGGTAGCTGCTGGAACCGTGCAGCCTGGAGTGGGTGCTCAACAGCCCGAACGCCGCCCAGCGCTTGTACACATCGGGCGAGGCCATGTCCTCGAAGCCCGAGATGTCGTGGCTCCAAAACGAGAAGCCGCTCATCATCAGCGACAGCCCGGCGCGCAGTGATTCGGCCATCGATGCGTAGTTGGATGTGCTGTCGCCGCCCCAGTGCACCGGGAACTGCTGGCCGCCCGCGGTGGCGCTCCTGGCGAACACGCACGCCTCGCCCTCGCCGCGCTCACGCTGTAGCAGCGAGAACACCGCCTGGTTGTACAGGTGGGTGTAATAGTTGTGCATCATGTGCGGGTCGCTGCCGTCGAAGTACACGCAGTCGGTGGGGATGCGCTCGCCGAAGTCGGTCTTGAACGTGTCCACGCCCATATCCATCAGCGCCTTCAGCTTCGACTGATACCACTTGGTGGCGTCGGGGTTCGTGAAGTCCACGAGCCCCATGCCGCTCTGCCACATGTCCCACTGCCACACGTCGCCGTTGCTGCGCTTGATCAGATACCCCTTCTGCATGCCCTCCCTGAACAGCGGCGACTTCTGGCCGATGTAGGGGTTGATCCACACACACACGCGCAGCCCCTTGTCGCGCAGGCGCTTGAGCATGCCGGGCGCATCGGGGAACATGGCCTCGTCCCAGCTGAGATTGCACCACTCGTACTCCTTCATCCAGAAGCAGTCGAAGTGGAACACATGCAGCGGGATGTCACGCTCCGCCATGCCGTCCACGAAGCTGTTGATGGTCGCCTCGTCATAGTCGGTGGTGAACGACGTGGTGAGCCACAGCCCGAAGCTCCACGCGGGCGGCAGCGCCGGGCGACCGGTGAGCGCGGTGTAGTTTTCGATGACGCGCTTGATGGAGCCGCCGCCGATCAGCATGAACTCGATCGATTCGCCGGGCACGGAGAACTGCGCGCTGGTCACGATCTCGGAGCACAGCTCATAGCTGACCAGATCCGAGCTGTTGACGAACACGCCGTAGCCGCGGTTGGTGACATACAGCGGGATGTTCTTATAGGAGATCTCGGAGGCGGTGCCGCCGTCCTCGTTCCACAGATCCACCACCTGGCCGTTCTTGACAAACGGCGTGAACCGCTCGCCCAGGCCATAGATCTTCTCGCCCACGCCCACGTCCAGCCGCGCGCGCATGAATTTTCCATCGGGCGAGGTGATGTGGCCCAGGTGCTTGCTGCCCAGGCCCGTCAGGCGCTCGCCATTCTCGAAGAAGTCCAGCGCGAACGGCTTCTTCTGGATCACGGCGCTGAGCGCGCCCGATTCGACAGTGATCGTCTCGCCGTCCTGGCTGACCTTCAGATGTCCCGCCTGCTCATGCAGCTCGAAGCGCGGCTCTTTGCGCACGAGGCCCTGGTTGTGCTCGGCGCGAATGGACAGGATGCCCGCGCGGGGCGCCTTGATCGTGAGCGTGATCAGCGGCGCGCCCATCGTGTTGCCGCGCGTCACGATCAGCTTGGACGCGGCATACACGGTGAGCTCGTCCTTCGCGACGGCCACATCGCGCACTTCCATGGCGTTCAGCATCGTGACGCCCTCCCGGTTGAGCCAGAAACCATTGGTAAACTTCATGGGGTCCTCCTTCAATAATGCGCCTGCGGCGCAAGATGGGCACCGTTTGTCACGATCGGCTCGTTTGTGGTATACTTTACGCATGCAAATATCGTTTGTGAGGTGTGAGCGTTGCGCATCATCGTGATCGAGGACGAGGCCGCCGCGCGCCGCGGGCTGGTGAAGCTGCTCGAAGACATGCAGCAGCCGGGCGTCCAGGTGGTCGCCCAGGCCTCCGACGGCCAGCAGGGGCTGCAGCAGATTCGCGCGCTGTCGCCCGACGTGGCGTTTGTTGACATCCAGATGCCGATCATGGACGGGCTCGAGATGATCCGCCAGGCGCGCGAACAGGGGCTCTCTACCACGTTCGTGGTGGTGAGCGCCTTTGCCGAGTTTGATTACGCGCGCCAGGCAATGAAGCTCAACGTCACCGAGTACCTGGTCAAGCCCATCACCATGGAGGACGTCGAGACCGTGCTCGCCCACCTGCTGCCCCGCTTCGGGGACAGCTCCGTCGCGGGCGGCGCCTGCCACCCCATGGTGCAGCGCGCGCTCAAGCTGCTCCACGAGCAGTATCAGGATCACATCAACCTAAGCAGCACCGCCGAGAGCCTGGGCATCACGCCCGAATACCTGAGCTACCTGTTCCACAGGGACATGGGCATCAATTTCTCCACCTACCTGAGGAACCACCGCATCACCCGCGCCTGCGAGATGATGAAGGCGGGCAGCGCCAAGATCTACGAGATCGCGCACGCGTGCGGCTTCTCCGATGCCAAGTACTTCTGCCGCGTGGTCCGCGAGGTGACCGGCCAGTCGCCCGGGGTGTACATCAAGGAGCAAGGGGAACAGTAAGGGGACGCTGTCCCCTTCGACCCCTGCCAGGGCATGAGGCCCTGGACCCCATGCCGAATGCTGCGCATTCGGAAAAACGACATATGTATTCCCGCGCGAAGCGCGAAGATGGGATTCTCAAGGGACAAGTCCCTTGAGCGGGGAGCGCGAGGGGCAGCGCCCCTCGCTTACTTTTCGTGCGCGTCGTACCTCGGCAGCAGCACCACGACCTTTGTGCCCTGGCCCTGCCAGCTACGGATCACCACGCGCGCCGCGCCGCCATAGTAGGAGCGGATGCGCAGCAGCGCGTTTTCGAGGCCAATGCCGATGTCATCGGGCAGCGGGTGCTGGCCGCCCGCCATGCGCAACAGTTCCGAAAGCCGTTGTTTGTCCATGCCGCTACCGTTGTCCTCAATGGTGACGCGCATCCTGTGCTTTCCGTGCGGCTGGAAGCGCACCAGCAGCAGCCCGCCCGTGCGGCCATTCAGCCCGTGCAGCACGCTGTTTTCCACGAACGGTTGCAGCAGCAGCTTGCGCATGGGCCAATCTTTGAGCCCTTCGTCCAGCTTGATCACATAGTCAAACGCATCGCCAAACCTGAGCTTCTGCAGCGCCAGATACTCGCCCAGCCACTGCGACTCCTGCTCGGCCGTCACCACGCCGTCGCTGCGCTCAAACGTATACCGGAGCATCTGCGACAGGTGCTTGAGCTGGCGCGACACCATCAGGTTGCCGCCCGCCAGCGCGGTGAAGTTGATCGAGTTGATGGTGTTGTACAAAAAGTGGCTGTTGATCTGGTTTTCGAGCGCCTTGATCTCGGCCACGCGCTGGCTGTTGAGCGCCTCGATGGCCTCCCTTTCCTTGGCGCGGCGCTGCTCATCGCCCTGCTTGAGCCGAAGCGTCATCTCATTGAATGCGCCGATGATTTGCCCGATCTCATTGGGATCATCGGTGCGGACGCGCACATCCAGCGCGCCATCGTGCACCGCGCCGAGCCCCTGCTGCAGCGCGCGCACCGAGCGCATCATGCGTCGCACCACCAGCATCACCAGCAGCAACATCAACACGACGACCAGGCTGAGCACCACCGTCACCTCGAGCCGGTAGCGGTTGGGCTCCTTCATCAGCTGCTCGCGGTCGATCACGCGGTACAGCTTCATCCCCATCAGCCCCACCGGGCGCTCCAACAGGATGTCGCCCTTTTTCACGGCGACGGAGCCGTCACCCGCCATCTCGGCGCTGGTGTCCAGCTTCTTGCCGATCTGGGCGCTGTCCGGGTGCGCGATGATGACATTGTTCCCGTCGGTCAATATGCCCATCGAGGCGTGGCTGTGCAGCTCGTTCCCCTGCTGCGGGTTTGTCATGTCGTTCAGCGTGCGCGTGTTGAAGCTGACCACCACGGTGCCATACGGCTCGATCGTGTAGGGCCGGAACAGCGGGCAGGCGATGTGCATCAAAAACGGGCCGTTCGCCGTGCGCAAGTACTGCGATGGCACCAGCCCCACCTGCACATTCCCCGCCTGCTGCGCGCGCTCGCACAGCGCGTCGAGCGCCTCATTTTCATTGGAAAAACCCACCGAGAACCAGCCCAGGCCCACGGTCTCGGTTCGGAGCCTGGAGCTGTACACCAGCTCGCGGTCGGGCAGCACCAGCGCGATATACACGCAGTCCTGCGTCTGCAGCCGGTTGCTGAGCAGCTCCTGCATCTGGCGGTTCAGCGCCGCGCGCGTGGGCGGCTCCTGTTCGTAGCGCCTGGCCAGCGCATAGATGTCGCTGTCGAGCGCCAGCTCATACGCGCGGGTTCGGTAGCTGCGCAGCAGGATCTCCAGGTTGTCGCCCTGCATCTGCATGTAGTCGCGCTCCACAGCCTCCATGGAGCCCATCAGCGATTCGTCGAAGTAGCGGGACACGAACACATAGTTGAGCCCCAGCATCAGTACGCCCGCCACAACCACCAGCGACACGAATTGCCGAAGCAGGTTGGCGCGCAGCCAGCCTGCCGAATGTTTGTACAGCCTCATGCGCAGCACCACCTTGCGTTCAGTGGTCGTCCAAAAGGGAATTACTCTTTGATGGCGCCGCTCGTCAGCCCGCCCACGATGTATTTCTGCAGGCACACGAAGATGATCACGACCGGGATGACCAGGATCATGCCATAGGTCATGATCTGGTTCCACTTTGTGCCGTATTTGTCCATGAACTTGTAGATGTTCGCGGTCAGCGGACGCATGGTGTCCTTGACGTTAAATGTCATGGAGTACACCAGGTCATTCCAGCCGTGCAGGAAGCAGAACACCAGGCAGGTGACGATGCCAACGCGCGCGATGGGCAGCATGATGCGGATGAACGCGGTGAACGCGTTGCAGCCGTCGATGCGCGCCGCCTCATCCAGCGACTTGGGCAGGCTCAGAAAGAACGGCCTGAGCGTGACCACGATGAACGGGATCGAGCCGGTGGCGATCGCCAGGATGGGCGCCGGATAGCTGTTGAGCATCTTCATATTGGTGAACATCAGGTACAGCGGGGTCAAAAGCAGACTGCCCGGCATCATCTGGGTTACCAGGAACAGCAGCATGATCGTGCGCTTGAGCGGAAAGCGGAACCGCGCCAGGCCGTAGGCGGTGACGGTTCCCAGGATCGTGGAGAAGATCATGTTGCCCGTGCCGATGATGAAGCTGTTCAGCAGCGACTTCAGGAAATCCTTGTCGGTCAGCTGGCGAATCCAGGGCGCGATCGTGAACTGCCTGGGCCAGAACGAGATGTTCTTGTCAAAGATCTCGACGTCGGTCTTGAAGGTGGAGATCAGGATCCAGTACAGCGGGAACAGGAACACGACCGCGATCAGCAGCGCGATCAGGTCCATCATCAGTCTCTTGGCGATGGTGTGGTTGCTGTCCGCGCGCAGCTTCTTTTCTATGGAGATGCTGGTCACGCTACATCACCTCGTCTTTCCGGATGAGCCTGAGATAGAACACGCCCACGCACATCAGGCACAGGAACAGCAGCACCGCGCTGGCCGAGCCGATGGAGAAGTTGAACAGCGTGAAGCTCTGGCGGTAGCTGTAGGTGGACATGACCTCGGTGGCGTTCAGCGGGCCGCCCTTGGTCATCATAAAGATCAGGTCGAACACCTTGAACGTGTAGATAAAGCCCAGCATCAGCACCGACATGATCGCCGGCTTGAGCAGCGGCACCGTGATGCGGAAGAACCGCTGGATCACGTTTGCGCCGTCGATGGACGCGCTCTCATACACGTCCTCGGAGATGTTGGACATGCCGGTGGTGAGCAGCAGCATGTTGAACGGCACGCCCACCCAGCAGTTGGTGATGATGACCGCCCACATCGCGAGCGCCGGATCGATCAGCCAGCCCATCGGCTCCGCGAGACCAATGCCGATGAAGCTGAGCAGTTTGTTGATGACGCCGCCCTCGGTCAGGAACATGTACTTGAACAGCAGACCCGTGACCGAAACCGGCATCATCCATGCCACCAGAATCGTGCCGCGAATCGGGCCCGCCAGCTTGAATTTCCCGTTAAAGAACACCGCCATCAGCATTCCGAGCGCGAACTGCACCACGATGCAGGCCATGGTGAACCACAGCGTGTGCCAGAACGCGTTCTGAAATTCCGCATCCTTGAGGATGTTGATGTAGTTTGTAAGTCCGGTAAAAACCGAGGTGTTGCCCTTGAAGGTCATCACCGTCAGGTCACGAAACGACAGGTAAAAATTGTAAAACAGGGGATACACCATCATGCCGACCATGTAGATGACCGCGGGCAACACAAACATCAGCCCGGTGACTTGATCGCGATGGTTTCGATACCAGCTATGCATCGGCAGGCACCTCCAAGCGTAGAATCCGTGGTGCGCGCAGCAGCAGTCGACTGCTCAGAAAAACGGAAGCGGGGTGCCCTTTTTGTGGGCACCCCACAGCGCAAGTGATCGTTTAGCCCATGACTGCCTTCACGGTTTCGGCCGCGGCATCCAGCGCGGACTGCACGTCCTTCGAGCCGGTGAACACCTCATGCTCGGCTACCGAGATGGCGGTGGAGATTTCCGGCCAGCGCGGATGCGGGCCGCGCGGCATGGCATACTGCATCATCTCCGCGAACACCGAGAACACCGGGTCGGTGGTCCAGATTTCCTTGGAGGCGCTGGAGTCGGCGCGGGGAGAGAACTTGCCGCCGATTTCGCAGAAGTTGGCGGAAACGTCCTTGCTCATCAGGTAGGTCAGGAAGTCCACAGCGGCGTCCAGATCCTTGCACGCGGTGGTGGGGCCGAAGTTCTCGCCGCCCAGCACGGAGGCATACACGCCGTTGTCGGCCTTCGGAACCAGCGCAACGCCCCAGTTCTTGTCGGGCACGAGTTCCTTGATGGAGTTCACGTTCCAGGGGCCGTTCACCTGCATCGCGGCGTTGCCGCTGATGAACTGGTTGTTGCAGTCGCCCTGGGTGAAGTTGATGATGTCCTTGGGCATGGAGCCGTCCTGGATCAGGTCATTGAGGAAGGTCAGCGCCTCGACGCAGCCGGGGCCGTTCAGCTCTTCGAGCTTGCCGCCCGCGCTGAGGAACCACGGGATGAACTGGAAGCAGCCTTCCTCGTTCTTCACGGCCGAGATGACCAGGCCGTAGCGGGACTTGCTGGGATCGGTCAGCTTCTTCGCGACCTCGCGCAGCTCGGTCCAGTTTGTGGGCACTTCCACGCCAGCCTCGGCCAGCATGTCCTTGTCATAGAACAGCGTCAGGCAGTTGCTGTTGTGCGGCAGGCCGTAGATGCGGCCGTCCTGCGTGCAGCTGTTCAGCGGGCCGGGGAAGAACTGATCCAGCTGGCCCCAGGCGTTCAGCTGGTCGGTGATGTCCGCGAACACGCCCATCTGGATGAAGGAAGCCATGTCGGGATTGTCCACCATGCCGATATCGGGCAGCTCGCCAGACAGCGCGCCCATGGTGTACTGCTTGAGCAGGTCATCGCGGGACACGAACGTGCAGTTGACCTGCACCTTGTCCTGGGACGCGTTGTAGTTGGCCACGTCGCGCAGGAACACCGAGCCGTCGGAGTTCTCATAGTCGGTGCCGTAGTAGTGCCACAGCTCGAGCTCCACTTTGCCTTCCGCGGTGGCGGGCACAACGGCCATCGACAGAAGCAAGCACAATGCCAGGACCAGAGTTAAAACTTTCTTCATGATCCATCCTCCTTTTTTGCGCACATCGCATTCTTACTCACGCGCAATACTGTATAAAATATACATGACATAGGCGATATTGTCAACAAAAATGGCTTTAAAATGGTGGATGATCTTGTTCTAAAATATTAAGAACAGGCCGTGCAATTCGATAATCCGGGGGATTTTGCAAGGATTTGCACCGAATTCTTTCACCTTTTGTCACACAAAGACCGGGCTGGATTTTGCATCCGGCCCGGCCTTCGGTCGTTACTTCAGTGTGATGTTCAGATCCGAGCCCTTCTTCACGAACACCGGGATCACGCTCAGCGGCGCGTCAGCGTCGATCGTCTGGCCGCCCTGATACTCCACGCCGGACGATGCCTCGATCCAGCTGGCGCCCTCTGGCAGATACACGGGGCGCTTGCGCAGCCCCAGCTGCATCACCGGCGCCACCAGCACCTCCGCGCCGAACATATACTGATCCTCGATGCCGGCCGCCTGGGCGTCCTTGGGGAAGTGGTAGAACAGCGGGCTCATCACGGGCGCGCCGTTGTCGGCCACATCCTTCATCGTGCGCTCGATGTAGGGCTTCATGTCCTCTCGCAGGAACAGGTACTGCTTGAGGATCTCGTAGGCCTCCTCACCATAGCTCCACACCTCGTTGGGGCCGCCGGTGTCGGCCTTGCTCTCGTCCGGCGACGGATCCCCGTTCAGGCGGTAGCCGTGCAGCCGGAACACCGGGCAGAACGCGCCGAACTGGAACCAGCGCACCAGCAGCTCGCGGTAGCTGGGATCGTTCTGGTCGCCGCCGTGGAAGCCGCCGATGTCGGTCGTCCACCAGGGGATGCCCGCCATGGCCATCGACAGCCCCGCGGCGCACTGCTCCCTGAGCGTGCGGAATGTGGTGTCGATATCACCCGACCAGACGAGCGCGCCATAGCGCTGGCTGCCTACCCAGGCGCAGCGCAGCAGGTTCAGCGGCGCATTCTGGCCCTCCGCCTGCATGCCCTCATAGAAGTTGCGGGCATACATCAGCGGGAACAGGTTGCCGATCTGCACATTCGGCCCCAGGTGATAGCGGTAGTTGTCAAAGTCGTACACTTTGTACTCGGGCTCGGCCTCGTCCAGCCAGAAGATCTTGATGCCCTTGTCATAGTAGTTCTGTTTGACGACGCTCCACACGAACTCGCGCGCCTCGGGGTTTGTCACGTCGTAGGCGATGGTGTTGCCGCAGAAGTCCATCGAATAGGGCACGCCGCGCTCCGTGCGGATCAGGTAGCCCTTGTCCTTCATCTCTTCATAGTGCTCGCTCTTCACGTCCACATACGGCCAGATGGAAACCATCAGCTCCACGCCCAGCTCGTTGAGTTCCTTGACCATGGCTTCCGGGTCCGGATAGTCCGCTGGATCAAAGCGCCAGTCGCCCTGGTAGGGCCAGTGGAAGAAGTCGGACACGATCACGGACATGGGCAGGCCGCGCCTTTTGTGTTCGCGCGCCACGGCCAGCAGCTCCTCCTGGGTGCGGTAGCGCAGCTTGCACTGCCAGAAGCCCATGCCGTAGTCGGGCATCATGGGCGAGTGGCCCGTGGCGTCCGCGTAGGCGGCCATGATCTCGCGCGGATCGTCCGAAGCGCAGATCCAGTAGTCCAGCACCTTGGTGGACCCAAGCGCCCACTCGGTCTTGTTCTTGGCAAAGGTCACCCGGCCGATGCCCGGGTTGTTCCAAAGGAAGCCATAGCCCGCGGTGGACAGATAGAACGGCACCGAGGCCTGGGAGTTCCTGTGCGCCAGCTCCAACTCGCAGCCCTTCTTGTCCAGGCAGCCATCCTGATACTGGCCCATGCCGAAGATCTTCTCGTCCTGCGGCTCAAAGCGCATGAACAGCTGATAGTCCCCGCCCAGGATGGGCCGGAACTCGCGCGCCTTGATCTCGAGCGAGCTCACCTGATCAAAGCCGCCCGCGTCACGGGTGTACCACTGCTCCTGTAGCAGCACTTTGCCGCCGTCTTTCTCGAAGCGCAGCGCGCCGCCCGGGCTGAACACGGCGGTGATGTTGCCGTTTTTGACACTGGCCGATCCATCTTCTCTGATGTCAATCTTGGCATCGCCGGCGGTATTTCCGATCAGCGCCCACTCCTCCTGGGGCATATCCGCCATGAATGTGGCGCGCACGCGCAGCGCGTTCTTTCCCCAGGGCTCGATCCAGATCTTCTCGCCGCCCTGCTTGCGAACCAGACGCTTGCCTTCCTGGAACAGAATCGCCATACACCAAACCTCCCTATCGTAGCCATCTATGGTTTGAGTATAGCGAGACCCGGATGCAATGTAAAGGGTGGTCATCTCAGTTTTTGATAGCAATATTCAAAGATGCGGTGCACTGATATTGGATAAAAGTCATGCTTGGCCCTAGCGAGCCGCGTCGCGCAACTGCGCCGCCAGCGTCAGGATCACCTCGCCATTGGATGGGCGCGTCGCGCCATGGAACAGTGGACACTGGCGCATCTCGCCGCGCTTCCAGGTACTTGAGGTCAACACTGATGTGTACGCGCCCGACTGGACGACGGCGGCGGGTAAATTAGTTCTAACTCCCGTGATCTATGTGGCTGCCGCCGGTCTTCGGGTCGACATTGGCGTCATCGTCATGGCCGTCGTCCTTCAGCGGCTTCTTCCTGTGCGCCGCTCGATCCGCTTCAATCTCGGCGCGCAGATGCTCGTCATACACTCGCGCCGTCTTCTGCGCTTGCACTTTCCTGTGCTTCTTCCGGTTCGCGTTCGTCTTGATTCCACTTTGATCTGGCCTGGCGTCCTGCGAACTCGTTCGGGCATGTCGAGCACCTCTTTACAATGATTGACCCCCGGATATCGGGCATAACAGGAATAAAGCAGACAAGCGTGTATGTCATAAACATAAATATGAAGTTATATGTTAAATTGGCTGAATTTGATGCTGGCTACTTGAAATTTTAGTATATATTTGTTAATTTATATTTGGGTAATATTTGAAGGGGGATCGATCCATGAAGAAGTCGTTGGCACTGTTCCTTGTCATCGTCCTGTTGTTTGGATTGAGTTCAGTCGCGACCGCCGAGGCAACCGCAACCCCGAAGTATGTGTTCCTGTTCATTGGTGATGGCCAAGGCATACCGCAGATCACCGCAACGCAGTATTATAAGGGCACACTCGAGAATCCCGATGCGCCGATCCCGATTCCCGCGCAACTCTCATTTACCCAGTTTGAATCGCTAGGGCTAGTGACGACCTACGATGCCACCTCGTTCTGCCCAGATTCTTCCTCAACAGCGTCCTCCATGGCCTCCGGCCAGAAGATCAGTTCAGGCGTTTTGAACTACGACGTGGAACTTATCAATCCGCTTAAGCTGGTCACGGAATACATCAAGGAGAAGGCTGACGGCATGAAGGTTGGCGTGGTCACCTCGGTGTCACTGGACCATGCGACGCCCTCTGCGTTCTACGCCAAGGCCAAGAGCCGCAACGAATACTACAACATCGCTACGCAGGGTGTGAAAGGCGCCACTTTAGACTTCCTGGGCGGCGGCGGCTTCCTAGAGCCGAACGGCAAGGAAGGCACTGAGGAAAATGTTTATGAACTGGCGGAGAAGAATGGCTTCACCGTGGCAGACACCGTCGAAGATATCCGGGCGCTGACGAACGCATCCGGGCGCGTGGTGGCATCTGTGCCGGATCTGGATTCCTCCGCCGCCATGCAGTATGACATTGACCGCGTGCGCAAGGTGGCCGAGGGCGGCGAGTCGCTGGCACTGGCCGAGATCGTGACCAAGGCGATCGAGGTGCTGGACAACGACAAGGGCTTCTTCCTGATGACCGAGGGCGGCAAGGTGGACTGGGCGAGCCATGCCAACGACGCCGTGACAGGTATCTATGAAACATTGGCATTTGCCGACGCAGTGCAGGTTGCCGTCGACTTCGCGGAAAGGCATCCCGAAGAGACGCTGATTGTAGTCACGGGCGACCACGAGACGGGTGGCCTCACCATCGGCTTTGCTAAGACCAAATACGATACCCACTTCGGCTATCTGCAGAACCAGAAGATCTCGTTCCTGGATTTTGACACAGTGATCGCGGGCTTGCGCGCGGACGCCAAGAGCTATGACGACGCGTTGGCGGAGATCGAGAAGTATTACGGGCTGACGGTCACGCCCGACCAACCGCTTACGCTCACGCTGGTGGAGCTTGACAAGATCAAGGCAGCCTACGAACTGAGTATGTTGCCCAAGGCGCAGCGCGTGATCGGCGATGCCGAGACACTCGCATACGGCGGATACGAGCCGCTGTCGATGTGTGTCAGCCACATTCTCAACAACAAGGCGGGCATCGCCTATACATCCTACAGCCATACGGGACTCCAGATTCCGGTTTACGCCAAGGGTGTCAACGCCTATTCCTTCGCCGGCACCTATGACAACACCGGCATCTTTGACCGCATGATGGAGGTACTCAAGCTGACGCCCGACGCGGCAGCGTAACCCCAATCCCAACCCCGAACCGGGCTGCCGTCCCGCGCGGCAGCCCTTCATTTTGCAAGGCTGGAGGCATGTTCAATGAAAAAGAACCGCACGCGGCGCCACTGGATACTATGCGCGGTTTTGGCGGCATGCTGTGTGGCGCTTTGCTTTGTGGACATGGGCTTTCAGGACAATCAGAGCGCCAATTCCAACCGCGAACAGGTGCTGATCCTGGCGGTGGACAACACGCAACTAGCGAACATCGGCATCGTCAATTCGGGCACGCAGCAATGCACCGTGCGCGTACTGACCGGCGAGTTCGAGGGCATGAAACTAGAGGCGTACAACCACCAAAACGCGTCGATGGATAGGGACAAGCTGTTCGAGAAGGGCGACAAGGCACTGGCGGCGATCTACGGCAACGAGGGCGCACCGTTGTCCGCTGTGCTCATCGACCATTACCGCGTGAATGACGAACTGATGCTGTTCATTCTGTTCGGCATTCTGTTGGCGATTGTGGGTGGTGCGTCGGGCTGCGGCACGCTGATTTCGCTGGTGCTCAGCGTACTGGTCATTTGGAAGCTGCTAATCCCGCTGATGCTTGCAGGCTATTCGCCGGTCCTGGTGTCGCTGGGCATCGTGCTGGTTTTGACGGTGCTGATCGATCTGCTCGTGGCCGGTCTAACGACCATCAGCGCCACTGCGATCGCGGGCTCGTTCCTTGGAACGCTGCTGACGGGCGTTCTCGCTGTGGCGTTTGGCAACATCCTCAAGCTGGACGGCGGTGACATACCCTACATCGTGCCGCTGATCTCCCAGAGCAGTATGCAGATCAATGTGCGGGAGCTGTTCTTTAGCATGGTGTTCATCGCCAACTCGGGGGCGCTGATGGATCTGGCGATGGACATCGCTGCCGCGTGTTACGAGGTGCAGGTTCACAGCCCCACCATCTCGCGTGTCGAAATGCTCAAGTCCGGGTTCGCCGTCAGCAAGAACGTGACCGGCACCATGACCACGACGCTGTTCCTGGCCTACTCGGGCAGCTACCTCTCGATGATGATGTACTTTGCCGGCCAGGGCACACCTGTCATCGATCTGTTCAACCTGAAGTTCATCGCCAGCGAAATCATGATCACATTAGTGGGCTGCTTCGGCCTGGTGGCGGTAGCGCCGTTCACATCGCTGATGTGCAGCCTCATCATGTGCAAAAAGCATATTGATGCAAGGCAGGAAATCACCCGACCCATCGAACCGTGAAAGGAGGGTACACGATGATCAAGACCGGAGACAAGCCGGGCATCGGCACATACCGCTGCACGGCGTGCGGGCAATTGGTTCGCCTGGACGATCATACAGACGCATTGCCGCCATGTCCCAAATGCAAGAACACCGAATACCAGCCGGAGTAGTACGTCGCATCGAGCCTCCACACAACGGCGTGCTGCGCCGCGTATCACTATCAGAGGGCGTGAACATCCTTTCATATGCTGATATATAGTGCATAAGATGGCAGGAGTAAATTGCACAATCTCTGCACAAACAGGACGGAAATTCGTGTCCGCCTATAGTATAAGTAGGAACCGCCGAGATAATCGGGAAATCCCTGACTCTTAATCAGGGTGTCCAGGGTTCGAGTCCCTGATGGTGTACCA
>JAVBQA010000009.1:0-40506 GCA_031549325.1 Eubacteriales bacterium
AAATTACTCGGGCGCGCCGTGGTTTTTCTTTTTGTCTGGTTTACCCGCGGCCCCCCGGGCGGGGGGGGGGGGGGGGGCCCGGGTTTTGAGCCCCGGGCCCCCCCACTTGCGCTTACCCGGATGACTTTTCATGGATTCAAATCCAGCATGGAGTCCGCCCCCGGCGCGTTGACGTAGGACTCGGGCACCTCGCCCACGATGATCGATTCGGCCACCGGCACATAGGCGTTCACCGACACGGTGTTCGCCCCGGCCGGGATGACGATCCGCATCAGCACGCTGGCCTCCAGCGAGATCTCATGCCGCGTCTGGTTGATGCCCGCCGACTCAAACGCCGTCACAAATCGCGTCGTCACCGAGCCGACCGGCACCACGTTCACCCGGAACCGGGGCCCCATGCCCGACACCAGATCCACGCCGAACGCTGCGCCCAGGGGCAGCTCCACCCCCTCGTTTGCAAACTCCGCCAGGTTGCGCTGGGCCACCAGCGCGGTCTGGGACGCCAGCTCGTTCATCAGCAGCGTGTTGGCCTGAAGCATCGTCACGCGCCCGCCCGCATCCTGCTGCACCTTGACCAGGTCGCTGTAGGTCACATCCCCCGCCACCACCTCCCGAACCGCCTGGTTGATCGCCTGCACCGCCAGCTGGCGCGCCTTGGCCTCGGCCATGCTGAGCATGATCGGATTCAGGTTGTAAAACGCGTACAGCATCAGCATGCTCATCAGCAGCGCCAGCGAAATCAGCACGACCATGCCGCGCCGCCCCAGCTGAATTTTCCGCAAAAGTGCAACCATCAAAGCACCCACTTCGTCCATATTCATGAAGCTCTATCTCTGCATTGTATGTCGGGCATCCGGCCGTAAGAATGTTCAGAAATCTTTAACGGCGGACGGGCTGCACGTATGCTTCGTTTGTGCTATAATAAATTGTTTACTCGACGCGGACTCAGGAGGCTAACTATGAGCGCTTTCAAACCAAGGACGTCCGACGGGAACTTCCTGTTCTCGGTCATACTGGCCACCGCCAAGATGCTGTTCATCGTGATCCTGATCCTCGGGATTACGGGGGCGGGCATGCTGGTGGGCATCGCCAAAGCCTGGGTGGAAACCTCGCCGCCCCTGGACATCTCGGCGTTTGATCAGCAGGCCAAGACCTCGTTCATTTACGACAAGAACGGCAACCTGATCACCGACTTCAAGGGCACCGAGAACCGGATCGAGGCCACCATCGACGAGCTCCCGAAAAACCTCATCAACGCCATCATCGCCATCGAGGACCAGCGCTTCCAGAGCCACAACGGGGTAGACGTCAAGCGCATCTTCGGCGCGCTGTTCGCCAACATTTTCAACGACAAAAACCAGGGCGGCTCCACCATCACCCAGCAGCTGATCAAGCAGACCATGCTCAGCACCGACCAGAACTTCAAGCGCAAGCTGCAGGAGGCCTATCTGGCGCTGGAGCTCGAAAAGAAGATCAGCAAGCAGGACATCCTGACCGAGTACATGAACGTCATCTACCTGGGCGGCAGCAACTACGGCGTGAAGGTGGCCGCCCTCGACTACTTTGGGAAAAACCTGAACCAGCTGAACCTGAAGGAGTGCGCCACGCTGGCCGCCATCATCCGCGATCCGGGCCGCTACAACCCGCGCTCGTGCTACTACGTGAAAAAGGACACCGCGCCGCTGGACGACCGCACGGGGCGCGTGCTGAACCTGATGCTGGAGCAGGGGCTGATCAGCGACCACGAGTACCAGGAGGCGCTGGCCACCCCGCTGAACGTGCTGGAGAAATCCCAGTTCGTCAGCAAGATGTTCGACAACGCCTATTATGTCGAGTACGCCATCTACGACGTGGTCACCAAGATGCTGCGCGTGGAAGGCAATCAGCAGGACAATCAGGCCAACCGCTCGGCCATGGAGAACAAGCTCCGGACCGGCGGCTACCACATCTACACCGCGCTGAACCCCTTGGTGCAGGAGGGCATTCAGGAGGTCATCACCAACTGGAAAAACTATCCGGCCATGCGCAAGTCGGCTGATCAGACCTACAAAACCAAGATCGGCGACGGCGAATACATCCAGCTGATCCAGCCCCAGGCAGCCGCGGTGGTCATGGACTGGCACACCGGCGAGCTGAACGCTATCGTGGGCGGGCGCAACCTGCCCACCGCCAGGAAGCAGACCAACCGCGCCAACCTGCTGGGGCAGACCTCGGGCATGCCGGTGGGCAGCTCCATCAAGCCGCTGGCGGTGTACGGCCCGGCGTTTGACATGGGCTATTCGCCCGGCACGCCAGTGGTCAACGCGCCCCTGCGCATCGAGGGTTGGAACGACGGCGTCGGCGGCAAGGGCTACCCCAACAATTTCGGCGGCGCGTCCTTCACCGGCATCGAAAGCATGCGCATCGCCATGAACAAGTCCCACAACACCGCCGCCGCCCAGGTGCTGATGAACTATGTGGGCGTGGAAAACTCCGCGCACTACCTGCAGCTGCTCGGCATCAAGCGCGAGCACATCATGACCAACGGCGCGGGCCTGGCGCTCGGCAGCTCGGGCATCTCCCCCATCGAGATGACCGCCGCCTTCGGCGCCATCGCCAACAACGGCGAGTATCTGGAGCCCTATGCCTTCACCCGCGTGCTGAACTCCGACGGCTCGCTGTACATCGACGTGAAAAACGTGCAGATCCGGCGGCAGGCCTTCAAGCCCTCCACCGCCTGGCTGCTGGTGAACGTGCTCAAGGGCTGCGTGAACCCCAAGACCGGCACCGGCGACAAGGCGCGCTTTGGCAACTTCGAGGTGGCGGGCAAGACCGGCACCAACTCAGACTCGCGCGGCGTCACCTTCGCAGGCATCACGGGCTACCTGAGCGCCTGCGTGTGGATCGGCCACGACGGCTACCAGCCGCTGGTTTCCAACGCCACCGGCGGCAACTACGCCGCTCCGCTGTGGGCGGCTGTGATGAGCAAGGCCCACCAGCTGAAGGGCTACACCAAGAACCGCAAGATCAACGCCGCCAAAGCCGACGAGATGGGCTTTGTGGTGGCCACGGCCTGCGCGGTGTCGGGCATGAAGCCCACCGCCGCCTGCGCCGATGACGTCAACGGCTACAAGGTGACCAAGGACTACTACGTCAAGGGCAGCCAGCCCACCCAGACGTGCAACATGCACCGCACAATCCGGCTGTGCACCAAGTCCAAGAAGGCGCCGGGCAAGTACTGCAAGTCCACCAAGGTCTACGGCACCATCTACCTGCCCGAGGGGCATCCGCTGCGCTACGCGTACGCCAGCGACCCGCAGAAGGTGCGCTCCTACTTCAAGGGCGCGTCCACCGACAAGGATGCCGCCGCGGTCGGCGTCTGCAAGGTTTGCAAGAGCAATTCAGGCAGGACAGCCACCACATCCACCGCCAGCGACAAGCTGCAGACCGCCATCGCCAAGGCCCAGAGCCAGGTGGAGCGCGCCGAAACGCTGATGGAGGCCGGCACCCTCACCAGCGCGCAGGAGCGGCAGCTCACCAAAGCCCGCGACTACGTGCAGCGCGCCATCGAGGACGAGTCGGTCGCCAACATGAACAAGTACACCAAGCAGCTCAAACAGCTGGTCGACAAACTCAGCCAGTGACGGATCTTTCACAAAGCGCGCTCATTCGGGGCGCGCTTTTTTGTCTTGCGAAACATGCGCAAACGTTGTACAATACGGGGGGATGAGACACACGAACACAATCACACGGGAGGATGCACTCATGAAGAAAGTCAGGATTGGGATCATCGGCTGCGGTGGCATCGCCAACGGCAAGCACATGCCCGCGCTGAGCAAGCTGGACAACGCCGAGATGGTGGCGTTCTGCGACATCATTGAGGAGCGCGCCGTGAAGGCCGCCGCCGAGTATGGCGCGCCGGGCAGCAAGGTGTTCACCGACTACAAGGAGATGCTGAAAGAGCCGCTGGATGTGGTCCATGTGCTCACACCCAACATCGACCACTCCTACATGACCGTGGACGCGCTGAACGCGGGCAAGCACGTGATGTGCGAGAAGCCCATGGCCATCAACTCCGCCGAAGCCAAGAAGATGGTGGACGCCGCCAAGAAGACCGGCAAAAAGCTGACCATCGGCTACCAGAGCCGCTTCCGCGCCGACAGCGTGCACCTGAAAAAGTGCATCGACGCCGGCGACCTGGGCGACATTTACTATGCTCGCGCCCAGGCCATCAGAAGGCGCGCCGTGCCCACCTGGGGCGTGTTCCTGGACGAGCAGAAGCAGGGCGGCGGGCCGCTGATCGACATCGGCACCCACGCGCTGGACCTGACCTTGTACATGATGAACAACTACGAGCCCGCCATGGTCGTCGGCTCCACGTTCAGAAAGCTGGCGGACACGAAGAACGCCGCCAACGCATGGGGATCCTGGGATCCGAAGAAGTTCACCGTCGAGGACAGCGCCTTCGGCTTCATCAAGATGAAGAATGGCGCCACCATCGTGCTCGAGTCCAGCTGGGCGCTGAACACGCTGCTGGTGGACGAAGCCAAGACCATCCTGTGCGGCGACAAGGGCGGCGCTGACATGCTGGGCGAGAATGGCGGGCTGCGCCTGAACGGCGAGCGCTTCGGCAAACTCTACACCACCGAGCCTGACCTCAAGGGCGGCGAGGCCGCGTTCTACGAGAACGAAGGGAGCGCCAAGGCCGAGGACGTGGAGGCCAGGATGTGGATCGACCATGTGCTCAACGACAAGAAGCCCCTCATCACCAAGCCCGAGCAGGCCTTTGTCGTCACGCAGATCCTCGAAGCCATCTACGAGTCCAACAAAACCGGCAAGCCGGTGTTCTTCGAGTAGGAGGAGGAGCGCCGGAGGCCAGCCTCCGGACTCCCCTGGGCCCGAGGCCCTAAATCTCAGTTGATGGAATAATTTATAAGGGCCGTGCCGTCCGGCACAGCCCTTGACTCTTCAAATCAGAAATCCCCCGAGGCCCTGGCAGGATTCTCTGGGGCGGCGGCCTAGGCCGTCAACTCCGCTACAGCCTGCGCTCCAGCTTCACGCACTTGCCGATGACGACGATGTCGCGGCGGTCGACGAGCTCCCCCAAGTACTCGCGGTCGAAGGACTGGAGCAGCAGCTTGGCGCCGTCCTGCTTGACGAGCTTGCGCACGATGCGGCGGCCCTTGTGCTGAATCAGCATGACGGCGCCATCCTCCACCGCGCCGGCGGGCACCGTCAGCAGCAGGTCGCCGGCGTGGATCCGATAGCCGCGCAGGGAATCGTCCGGGCACCGGTAGAACAGCGCCTTGTCGGGGGCGGCGCCCTCAATCCTGCCGCCCACCATTGGGGTGAGCACGTGGTCGATCACCAGGCCGTCTTCCCCCATCACCGGCACGCGGCGCACGATGCCCGAGAGCGCATCCAGCCAGGCGTCGCTGGCCTCGGCCTCGGCTTCCGGGGCGGTGCTGGCCACGACGGGCGTGGCGTTATCGCTGGGCACCGGCATCACGTAGGGGCGCGGCCGGGGGCGCAGCTTGACTTCGGGCTCGGCGGCCACCTCCAGCTCGGTCGAGACCGGATTCTTCACGCCCAAAAGCTTTAAGATGCGCTGGGCTTGCTCATCGGACACGATGCGCGTGCCCTGCTCGATTTCTTTGATGAAGCTCTCCGCAAAGCCCGCCTTCTTGCCCAGCTGCTTCTCGGACAGCCCTTGCTTCAGCCTGGCGGCCTTGATCGTATCACCCAAACGGCTCATGTGTGTTCCTCCGTAAACAAAGTGTGGGCAGGCGGCGCGAGATCGCCCGCGTCCTGCGTGCCAAACTCTCCCGGCAGCTGCGGCCTCGCTTCTGCGCAGGCGACGGCAACATCAAAAGCAGCTTTCGCATGCGCAATCGCCCAACCCATTATAGTCGGAAAAAAACCGCTTGACAAGCGCCCAAACGGTTATTATAATGTGCTCAACGGCGTTGACGGAAAGAGTAGCGGACGGTTGCGGCCCGAAAGAGAGCTGGGCAAGGTGAAAGCCAGCGGCGCGCGATCCCCGCGAACATGGTTCCCGAGCCTTTGGGGTGAGCAATCATCTGGTTAGCCCCGGACGTTTGGCCGCGTTACAGGCTCAGCCAATGACGGTTGGCGAAGAGGTTCACATGGCGACATGCGAACAAAGCAGGGTGGTACCGCGTCGATCAGACGCCCCTCGCAAGCAGACTTGCGGGCGGCGTTTTTTGTTTGCCGCCCAAGCCAAAAAGGAGGCCGATCCCCATGGGCAAACCGTTCTACATCACGACTCCCATTTACTACCCCAGCGCCAACCTGCACATCGGGCATAGCTACTGCTCCACGGCGGCGGACACCATGGCGCGCTTCAAGAAGCAAACCGGATTTGACGTGTTCTTTCTGACGGGCACCGACGAGCACGGCCAGAAGATCGAGGAGAAAGCGGCTGCGGCCGGCAAATCGCCACAGCAGTTTGTGGACGACATCGTCGCCGGCATCAAGTCCCTGTGGACGCTGATGGATGTGCAGTATGACGACTTCATCCGCACGACCGACGCGCGCCACGAGGTGGTGGTGCAGAAGATTTTCAAGCAGTTTTACGAACAGGGCGACATCTACAAGAGCGAGTATGAGGGGCTGTACTGCACGCCGTGCGAATCGTTCTGGACGCCGTCTCAGCTGAAGGACGGCTGCTGTCCCGACTGCGGCGGCCCGGTGAAGGCCGCCAAGGAAGAGAGTTATTTCTTCCGCATGAGCAAGTACCAGGATTGGCTGATCGAGTACATCGAGACCCACCCGGACTTCATCCAGCCGCCGTCCCGCGCCAAGGAGATGCTGACCAACTTTCTGCGCCCCGGCCTGCAGGACCTGTGCGTCAGCCGCACCTCGTTCAAATGGGGCGTGCCGGTGGATTTCGACCCGAGCCACGTGGTGTACGTATGGATCGACGCGCTGAGCAACTACATCACCGCGCTCGGCTACGGCACCGATCACGACGAGCTGTTCAAGAAATACTGGCCCGCCGACATCCACCTGGTGGGCAAGGAGATCGTGCGGTTCCACACGATCTACTGGCCGATCATGCTGCACGCGCTGGGCTTACCGCTCCCCAAGCAGGTGTTTGGCCACGGCTGGCTGACCATGGGCGACGACAAGATGAGCAAGTCCAAGGGCAATGTGGTGGATCCGGTGGTGCTGTGCGAGCGGTACAGCTCGGACGCCATCCGCTATTTCTTAATGCGCGAAATGCCGTTCGGCGCGGACGGCAAGTTCAGCAACGAGGCGCTGCTGACCCGCATCAATTCGGACCTGGCAAACGACCTGGGCAACCTGGTGTCCAGAACCGTGGCCATGATCGAGAAGTATTTCGACGGCGCGGTGCCGCAGCCCGGCCCGGCCACCGAGCTGGAGGCTTCCCTGAAGGCGCGGTTTGAGGCGCTGCCCGGCCTTGTGGCGAGCCACATGGACGCGCTGCAGTTCTCCCAGGCGCTGTCCGAAATCTGGAAGCTGGTGGGCGATTGCAACCGCTACATCGACCAGACCCAGCCGTGGATTCTGGGCAAGTCTGACGAAGGCAGGCCGTATCTGGGCACGGTGCTGTATACCCTGGCCGAGTGCGTGCGCGCCGTCGCCGTGTGCGTCGCGCCCACCATGCCCCGGACGCCCGAACGCATCTTCCAGCAACTGGGCGTGACCGATGAAGCGCTCAAAACCTGGGCTTCCATCGCGGCTTTTGGCGGCTTGAAGCCCGGCGGCCGAGTGTGCAAGGGCGAGGCGCTGTTCCCGCGCATAGACATCCCAAAAGAGCTGGAATCGCTGACCGCAAACGTGCCGGCTGCCCCCCCGGCTTCAGAGTCCGTCAAGGCGGGATCGAAAGGCAGCGCGCCCAGCGCAGACGCGGAGGGCGAATCCCCCGCGCTGATCACCGCCGACGATTTCTTCAAGGTGAAGCTGCTGACCGCCAAGGTCGTCGCCTGCGAGCGCGTGGAGAAATCCGACAAGCTGCTGAAGGAAACCCTCGACGTGGGCGGCGAGACGCGCACGGTGCTGTCCGGCATCGCGCAGCACTACACGCCTGAGGAGATGGTCGGCAAAACCGTGGTGCTGGTCGCAAACCTCGCGCCCCGCAAGATGCGCGGCGTCGAGTCCCAGGGCATGCTGCTGTGCGCCGAGGGTCCGGACGGCAAACTGAAACTGGTAACCGTGGAGGGCGACATGCCCAGCGGGTGCGAGATCTCATGATGACGCTGTTTGACACCCACTGCCACCTGACGGATGAGCGGTTCGCGGGCGACCTGGCGCAGACCATCCAGCGCATGCTGGACAGTGACGTCAAGCTGGCGCTGGTGGTCGGAGACGGTGCGGACGACCCGACGCCCGCGTTCGCCCTGGCGAAAGCCCACGAGTTTCTGTACGCCGCGGCGGGCGTGCACCCCCACGACGCCAGCTGCTGGAACAGCGACCGCGCCGGAATGCTCCTGCGCTGGATGGCGCTGCCCAAAGCCGTGGCGCTCGGGGAAATCGGCCTGGACTACCACTACGACCTGTCGCCCCGTGAGAAGCAGCGCCAGGCATTTGACGAACAGCTGGAGCTGGCCTTTCAGCTGAACAAGCCCGCCATCCTGCACATTCGCGAGGCCCATGGCGAAGCCACCGAGATGCTGCTGGCGCGGCACGCGGCAGGCCGTCTGCCGCGCGGCGTCATGCACTGCTACACGGGCAGCTGGGAGAGCGCGAAGACGTATCTAGGCCTGGGATACTACATCTCGCTCAGCGGCGCGGTCACATTCAAGAACGCGCCGAAGCTGCAGGAGGTGGCGCTGAACTGCCCGCCGGACCGGCTGCTGGTCGAAACCGACGCGCCCTACATGGCGCCGGTTCCGCTGCGCGGACAGCGCAACGAGCCCGCATTCGTGCGCCATACCGCAGAAAAGATCGCCAAGATCCGGGGCATGTCCCTGGAGGCGCTGGCCGAGGCCACCACAGAAAACGGCAAGCGGCTGTTCGGCATCGGTTGAATCTGCGCGAAAAGCGTGATACAATCACAGCAGACACACCAAGGAACGGAGGACACCCTCATGCAGAACATCTCCCGCGAAGAGGCGCTGCGCCTGCTGAACGCGCCGGACCGCTTGGACAACCTGCGCAAACTGGTCGCCGACGCCAAAGCCGGAAAGCTGCCGCTGCCCACGCAGGGCGAGGATGTGAACAACCACATCCACACCACCTACTCCTTCTCGCCCTACTCCCCCACAGCGGCGGTTTGGTTCGCCTGGCAGGCGGGCTTGTGCACGGCGGGCATCATGGATCACGACTCCATCGCGGGCGCGCCCGAGTTTCTCGAGGCCTGTGAGATCGTTGGGATCATGGGCACGATCGGCATCGAGTGCCGCGTCAGCATGGCGGAAACGTCGTTTGGCGACGTGCTCATCAACAACCCGGACCAAGTGGGCTGCTCTTACGCGATGATCCACTCGGTGCCCCACAACCAGTGGCAGGCGCTGAACGACCATTTCGCGCCCTACCGCGAGAAGCGCAACGCGCGCAACCGCAAGATGGTCGACGCCGTGAACCAGCTGATGGGGCAACACGGCATCGCGATCGACTTCGACGCGGACGTGCTGCCGCTATCCGCCTACGACGTGGGCGGCACGGTGACCGAGCGCCACCTGTCCGCCGCGCTGGCGCAGAAGATGATCGACAAAATCGGCAAGGGCCAGGCGCTCGTGGACTTCATCAGGGGCACGCTGCAGCTGCCCCTTTCCCCAAAAATCGAGGCTTTCCTGCTGGACGAGCGCAACGAGAACGGGATGTACGACCTGCTGGGCTGGATCAAGTCCGAGCTGATCAGCAAGTTCTACATCCCGGCCACGGACGAACTGATGACGGCGAAAGCGCTTTACGAGCTGTCTGAGCGCATCCACGGCATCGGCGCGTGCTCGTACCTGGGGGACGTGGGCGATTCGATCACCGGGGACAAGAAAGCGCAGAAGTTCGAGGATTCATTCCTGGACGAGCTGCTGGCCTGCTACCGGCAGATTGGATTCAAGGCGCTGACGTATGCGCCGTCGAGGAACACCAAGGCGCAGTTCGACCGGCTGCGCGAGCTGTGCGACAGGCTGGGGCTGCTGCAGATCTCTGGCGAGGACATCAACTCGCCGCGACAGTCGTTCGTGTGCGTGCAGCAGCGCGATCCGCAGTTCAGGAACCTGTACCTGGCCACCTGGGCGATGATCGCGCATGAGAGATTGGCCGCGCAGGATCCGGACAAGGGATTTTTCTCGGAAGAAAGCGTCCGAAAATGGCCGGTTGTGGCTGACCGGGTGGACGCGTTCTCAAAAATGGGGCTTGCCATGAGGCGCTAACCCAAAAGCAATCACGGGGCGGATCCGGTTGGATCCGCCCCGTTGTTTTGGGGGAGACAGCCCCTTTTGCTGGCATCCGGTGAGGGGTTGCGCGGCAAGCCCGATAAGACCGTCATACCAATGAAAAATAGTAACGCCTCCAAAGCGGCGAGCGTTTTTTTCGCCCTGCAAGGAGCTGAGGTGCAGCGTAGCAGAGCTACGCTAAGCGGAGGGCGACGCCGCAGGGCGGAAAATAATCCGGCGCGACGTGGCGTTACGATTTTGAATTGGTATCAGGCATTGTCCGGCTGCAGCAGCCCGTAATTTCCATCCGTACGCTTGTACACCACGCAGGCGCCCTGCGTCTCATCATCCAGGAACAGGAAGAAACTGTGCTCCAGCAGCTCCATTTGCGCGATCGCATCCTCCACGGACATGGGTTTCATGGTGAAGTGCTTGGTGCGCACCAGCGTGCGCGCTTCCTCCTCGCTCTCGAGCACGGGCTCGTCCACCAGCTGCTCAAACGCGCCCTCGCGCAGCCGCTTGTCCAGCTTGGTCCTGTGCTTCCGGATCTGGCGAATGGTCTTCTCCACCGCCCTGTCGATGCAGCCGTACATGTCCTGCCCGATCTCTTCCACGCGCAAAATGGTGCCGCTCAGGTGAATGGTGATCTCCGCCACGTTTTGGGTTTGTTTCTGTTGGGAGAGCTTGACCTGCACTTCGGTGTTTTCCCGGAGGTACTTGTCCAGCTTCACAACCTTCTTGTCCAGCCAATTCTGCAAGCTGTCATTGATCTCGATGCCCTTGCCGATGACTGTGGTCTTCATGTGCGTTTCCTCCTATCAGCTCGTCCCGGATCGCTCCGGCTTTATAAACTATATTCTATGGAGGATACCCGTTTCCCTTCCTCGGCATCACGAAAAATTTACGAACAAACCGTGAAAAAAACGGTCACCCCCTTTGAGGGCGGCCGTTTTCCAATCTATAGCAATTTGCCCAGGAAATCCTGCGTGCGCTTTTCTCTGGGACTGCCGAACAACTGGGCGGGCGTGCCCTCCTCGACGACCAGCCCTTCGTCCATGAAAAGCACCCGGTCGCCCACTTCCCGGGCAAACCCCATCTCGTGCGTGACGACCACCATGGTCATGCCGTCTTGGGCCAGCGCCTTCATCACGTCCAGCACCTCGCCCACCATCTCCGGATCCAGCGCCGACGTGGGTTCGTCAAACAGCATCACGTCCGGATCCATGGCCAGGCTGCGCACGATCGCGATCCGCTGCTTCTGGCCGCCTGACAGCTGTGCCGGATAGGCGTCCTTTTTCTCGGTCAGCCCCACCCGCAAAAGCAGTTTCAGCGCCTTGTCCTCGGCCTCGTCCTTGGTCTGGATCTTCAGGTGCACCGGCGCCAGCGTGATGTTCTCGAGCACCGTCTTGTGGGGAAACAGGTTGAACTGCTGGAACACCATGCCCATCTTGCGCCGAATCCTGTTGATGTCGGCCTTCTTGGCCGTGATGTCCTGCCCCTCGAACAGGATTTGCCCGCCGCTGGGCTTCTCCAGCAGGTTCAGGCAGCGCAGAAACGTGCTCTTACCTGAACCGGACGGCCCGATCACCACGACCTTCTCGCCCTTTCGAATGTGCTGGTCGATGCCCTTGAGCACCCGCAGCTCGCCAAACTCTTTTTGGAGGCCTTTAACGTAAATCACTCTGCCTAAGCCTCCTCTCCAACCGGCCAAACAGGTTGGTCAGGCCGATCACGATCACCAGGTAGATCGCCGCCACCGTCAGAATGGGCACAAACGGCGACAGTGTGCGGCTCTTGATGAAATCTCCAGCCTTCGTCAGGTCCATCAGGCCCACCAGGCCCACCACCGAGGTTTCCTTCAAAAGCATGATGAACTCATTGAACAGGCTGGGCAGAATGATCTTCACGGTCTGGGGCAGCACGATCAGCAGCAGCGTGGCCCCGCCCGAAAGTCCCAGGCTGCGCCCGGCCTCGGTTTGTCCCTTGTCCACCGCCAGAATGCCGCCGCGCACCATCTCGCTGACGTAGGCGGCGCTGTTCAGCCCAAAGGCGATGATCGCCACCACCACCAGCGGCCCCTTGTAATTGCGCATGATGATGTAGGCCATGATCATCAGCTGCACCAGCACCGGCGTGCCGCGAATCACGGTCACATACACCGATGCGATGCCCCGCACGATGCGCGACTTGCTCAGCGCCATCAGCGCGATCACGCAGCCCAGCAGCAACCCAATCAGCGCCGCGCCCAGCGCCACCTGCACCGTGACGCCCAGGCCGTTCAGCAGCATCTTGTAGCGGTCGCCGTCGATCAGGTTGAACCGCAGATCCTCTGCGACCGATTGAAACCAGCTCGGCATGGCTTCCATCAAATGGATCCCTCCAAAAAGCAAACTCCGGGCGGGCACGAGGCCCGCCCGCATTGCGCCGTTTCCTTACTTATAGCTGTCGATGATCGCCTGGATCGTGCCGTCTTCCTTCAGCTCGGCCAGCGCCTTGTTCATCTGCTCCAGAAGCTCGGTGTCTTCCTTCTTAACCGGAATGGCGTAAACTTCCTCGGACAGGTTGTCCGGCAGGATCGTCAGCGCCTCGCCGACCTGCTTCACGTAAGCCTCGGCCGGGCCCTGGTCCACGACCACCGCGTCCAGGCGGCCGGAAATCACATCCTGAATCGCGTCCAGCGCCTTGTCAAAGCGGGCAACTTCCGCGCCCTTGACGTTGTCGGTCACGTACAGGTCGCCGGTGGTGCCCATCTGCACGCCGATCTTCTTGCCCTCAAGCCCCGCCTCGCCCGCGATGTCCGAGCCGGTCTTGACGATGATCTTTTGGGTGGCGTCGAAGTACGCGTCGGTGAAGCTGACCGTCTTGAGGCGGTCCTCGGTGACGCTCATGCCCGCGATGGCCAGGTCGATCTTGCCGGAAATCATGGCCGGAATCAGCCCGTCAAACGACATGGACAGGATTTCCACCTTGTTCTCGGGGTCGATCTTGGTGAAGATCGCCTTGATGATGTCCACGTCGATGCCCTGCACGCTGCCGTCGTCGCCCACGAACTCAAACGGCGCGAACTCCGGATTGGTGCCCACGATGTAGGTTTTGGGCTCGGCCATCGCCAAACCGGAAACCACCAGCATCAGCGCGATCGCGAGCGCCAGAACTTTCGAAAACTGCTTCATACGACTTGCCCTCCAAATTTGAAATGATATGCATATTATACAATGAACTTTGGTTTTATGCAAGTATTTCCGGTGTTAAATGCGCATGAACCGCGATTTCGGATCCAATCAATGCATTTTTATGCATTTCCGGAGCCATTCATCACGCCCGCCCCGGAAAGCCGGACCCCGGCGCAGGCATTTAACGCCGCGGCGCGCCTGAAACCGGTTGACGAACGCCGCATTCTGGGGTATCATAAATGAGGTTCCATCATTCCATTTCGCAGTTGAGGGAGGTGCCCCTAACATGGACGACGGCGGAAGATGTTTGTCGACTGAGGGTGTGCCTCGATCATGTGAGTAACCACATCTGATCTCCCGCACACTTTCTTGGTTTGCAAACCGCCATAGTCCAGACACTTGTTTGTATACACAAGGGTCTGGTTTTTGCGCGTTTTGGAGAGCAAAGAAGGGAGGGTGAAACCCATGGATTTCGAGCGAGTGAAAGAGCGGCTGGACCGCTTGATCGAATCCGGGCGCCACAGCGAGCTGCGCGGCGCGCTTCGGATGCTGAACGAGGTCGACATCGCAGAATACCTGCAGACACTCGGACCCGAGCAGATGCTGATGGTGTTCCGCGTGCTGCCCAAAGACCTGTCCAGCGATGTGTTTGCCTACATGGACGGCGACCAGCGCCAGCTGCTGATCGAATCCATCTCCGATACCGAGGCCGCCGCGCTGGTGGACGAGATGTTCATCGACGATGCGGTGGACTTTCTGGAGGAACTGCCGGCAGGCGTCGTCAAGCGCGTGCTGCAAAACACCGACCGCGAGCGGCGCGACCTGATCAACCAGTTCCTGCGCTACCCGGAGGGCAGCGCGGGCTCCCTCATGACAATCGAGTACTGCGAGGCGCGCCCCGACCAGACCGTGCGCCAGACGATTGAAGAAATCAAGCAGACCGGCATCGACAAGGAGACGGTCTACACGATCTACGTGATCGACGCCCAGCGACATCTGATCGGCACGGTAGCCCTGCGAAAACTGATCGTGGCCGACGACGACACGCTGATTCAGAAGCTGATGGACGTGAAAGTGATCTCGGTCAGCACCACGGACGACCAGGAAACCGTGGCCGACACCGTGCGCAAGTACGACCTGATGTCAATGCCCGTGGTCGACAAGGAAAACCGGCTGGTGGGCATCATCACGGTGGACGACGTCATGGACGTCATTGAAGAGGAGAACACCGAGGACTTCGAGAAGATGGCCGCGCTGATCCCCTCTGAGGACGAATACATGAAAACCGGCGTGTTCAACCTGTTCAAGAACCGCATCGTGTGGCTGTTGATCCTGATGGTTTCGGCCACGTTCACCGGCATGATCATCACCCATTACGAAGGTGTGCTGCAGGCCAGCGCCATCGGCACGGTGCTGATGGCCTGCATTCCCATGCTGATGGACACGGGCGGCAACTGCGGCAGTCAGACGAGCGTGCTGGTGATTCGCGGCCTGGCGCTCGGGGAGCTCGGGTTTTCGGACCTGCTCACCATCCTATGGAAAGAGATCCGCGTGGCGCTGCTGGTGGGCGCCGTGCTGGCCGTGGTGAACTATCTGCGGCTGGTTCTGGTGAGCTACCTGCAAAACGGGTTCGCGGTGGAGTGGGCGCACAGCCCGGCCTGGATGGTGGTGTCGGTGAGCGTCATGATGACGGCGGTCATCGCCAAGTCGATCGGTTGTGTGCTGCCGCTGTGCGCCAAGAAGATCCACCTGGATCCGGCGCTGATGGCTAGCCCGCTCATCACCACCATCGTGGACGCCTCCGCGCTGGCGGTGCTGTTCACGCTGGCCAGTCACGCGCTGAATTTGGTGGGGTAAGATCCGTCGCCCCCATCGCCATCGCCCCGTCGCTCACGCTGCTGACGGAGCGGCTCCATCCCATGCGCTAAAGGAGTTTTCCCTTCATGAAAGAAGTGCTCGGCTGCCTGAGAAGGGCCGACCAGGATTTCCAGATGATTCAGGCGGGCGACCGCGTGGCGGTGGGCGTGTCGGGCGGCAAGGACAGCCTGCTGCTGCTGTACGCGTTGTCATTGTATCGCAAGTTTTGCAAGGTGCCCTATGAGCTGACGGCGCTCACGCTGACGATGGGATTGGAACCATTCGACCTGACAGGCGTCAAAGCGCTGTGCGAGCAGCTGGAAGTTCCTTACATTATCAAGCAAACCGAGATCGGCAAGATCATCTTTGAGGAGCGCAAGGAAAAGAACCCGTGCTCGCTGTGCGCCAAGATGCGCCGTGGCGCGCTGAACGAGCTGTGCGCTCAGCACGGCTTCAACAAGGTGGCGCTCGGGCACCACCGGGACGACGCCATCGAGACGCTGCTGCTCAGCATGTTCTACGAGGGCCGCATCCACACGTTTCACCCGGTGACGTACCTCTCGCGCTCAAACATCACACAGATCCGGCCGCTGGTGTACCTGCCGGAGAAGCACATCATCCACATGGCAAAGGCGCTTCAGCTGCCGGTGGTCCCCTCCCCCTGCCCGGCCAACGGCTACACCAAGCGCCAGGACATGAAGGACCTGCTGACCAAACTCGCGAAGAACATCCCCAACGTGCGCGAGCTGATGCTGTCCGCGCTTCAGAACGAGGCGCAATACGGGCTGTGGAACAGGCCCAAGAATCACATGGAGGGTCCCACATGAGCAACAATCTGATCTCCTGGTTCCTGCGGCTGCTGAAGGGCGCTGTGATCGGCACCGGGTTCATCATTCCGGGCGTCAGCGGCGGCGTGTTCGCGGCGATCTTCGGGGTTTACGAGCCCATGATCCGCTTCTTCGCCAACATCCGCAAGGACTTCTGGAAAAATGTGAAGTTTTTCCTGCCCATCGGCATCGGCGCGCTGCTGTGCATGGTGGTGGTCAGCAAGCTGCTGGGCGACTTCTTCAAGGTGGCCGAGGTGCCGCTGGTTTGGTTCTTCATCGGCTGCGTCGTGGGTACGCTGCCCATGCTCTGGGCGCAAGCCGGCAAGCAGGGGCGCGCGGCAAAGCACCTGCTGGTGATGGCGGCGGCGGTGCTGCTGATGGGCGCCTTCCTGTTCGTCATCCAAGGCGTGCTGGAGCGGGTTACGATCCCGACCGACAACGTTTTTACCTGGCTGTTGGCAGGCGCGCTGATGGGCCTCGGGGCCATCGTGCCCGGGCTGAGCCCATCCAACTTCCTGCTGTACATGGGCATCTACGGCGTGATGATGGAGCGCATCGGCATGGTGGACCTGCTGGTGCTGATTCCGGTGCTGGTGGGCGCGGCGGTTTGCTTCCTGTCGATGTCGAAAGTGTTTGACAAGCTGTTCGAGCGGGCCTACACCGGCATGTACCACGCCATTCTGGGCATCATCATCGCATCCACGATGATGATCATCCCCTGGGGCGGCAAGGTCTTGGAGAGCGGCGCGACGGTCGCCTACAACGCGCCGCTGGCGCTGATCTCCGTCGGAGCCTGCGCAGCGGGCGTCGCGCTCGGGTACGGCATGGGCTTGCTGGAGAAGAAGTACAAAACCGAAGACTAGACCGCTCACGCGTGGGTGTCTATCAAAAAAGGACTGCTTCCAAATCGAAGCCGTCCTTTTTTCTTTTGATGGGTCGGGGGGGCGTTGTCCCTGGCGGCGTGCGGAACCGCGCCCCGCATCGCCCCTATGCCCTCGTCACGTTCCGGATCCACTTGTCGCCCCTTAGCCTGATGAACGCGATGATCCACTTGAAGCACTGGTCGATCCGTAGGAACAGGAACATCCAGGCGTAATCCACCTTCCACACGAAAGCCGCCAGATAGGACAGCGGCAGCACGATCAGCCAGCCGCAGATCATGTCCACATACATCACGAACTTGCTGTCGCCCGCGCCCCGGTTGATGCCCACGAAGCAGGACGCGTGGTAGCTGGTGCCGATCATGGTGGGCGCGCCCAGCGCGATCATGGCCATGGCCAGGCCCGCCACCTCGGGCGACGCGCCACGGTACAGCCAGGTAAACGGCCCGCGCAGCGCAAACACCAGCGCCGAGAAGAACAGCCCGAACAGAAGGAACAGCCACTGGATGGTGGCGGAGTACTCGCGGGTCTTGTCGTACTGCCTGGCGCCCACGGTCTTGCCGATCACCACGCACGCGCCGTTTGCCAACGCGAAGCACACAAGCAACCCCAGCGTCATCATCTGGTCGGCGATGGCGTTGGCCGCGATGACCAACCCCCCCGTGGTGTCGCCCAGATACCCAACGATGCGGCTCTTCAGCACGCCGATCAGCGCCCAGGACGCATCCACGGCGGCCACCGGCAGCCCGAACCGCACAAAATCGCGCCACAGCCAGCCTTCGCTCCGGAACAGCTCGTTCAAGCGAAGCGGAATCTTCTTTTGCACGCGGAACGCATAGCAAGCCGCGATGCCCATTTCCACCAGGCGCGCGATGACCGTGGCCAGCGCCGCGCCGCGCACGCCCATGGCGGGCGCGCCCAGGTGGCCGTAGATCAGCACCCAGTTCAGCGAGATGTTGGTCGCCAGCGATACCAGCGACACGAGCATCCCGATTTTGACCAGCTCCACCGTGCGCATCATGCCCACCAGCGACTGGGCGATGGCGTAGGGAATGAACGTGAAGCAGAACACCTGCACGTAGGGAATGCCCGCCCGGATCACGTCCGGTTTGTTGGTGACAATGCGCAGCGCAAGCTCAGGCCGGGCCCACACAAACAGCGTTGCGGCCACAGACAACGCGATCAGGATGGTCAGCGCAATGGAGAACACCTGCTTGATGCGCAGCATGTCCCGCTTGCCCCAATATTGGGCGATCAGCACCGACGCGCCGCCGACCAGCCCCAGCACGCTCATGAAGAACAGGTTGCTGGCCGCGTTGCCCATGGATACGCCCGCCATCGCGTCCTGCCCGAGTCCGGACACCATCATGCCGTCCGCCAGGTTCACCGCCTGGGTGATCAGCGCCTGCAGCGCCGCGGGGAGCGCCACCATCAGCATGGTGCGGTAGAAGTCCCTGTCCCGGGTGAGCCTGATCATGGTGATCGCCTCGTTTGTGCTTATTTGCAAGCGGGACGCCGAGGGCGGCGTCCCGCTTGATGTCTCATCCCTTTGCCTGGATGTCCCTGGCCACCACGACGCCCGTCACCGAGGCTTGCATGAGGCCGCGCGTCACGCCCGCGCCGTCGCCGATGGCATAGAAGCCGGGCAGCGCAGTCTCGAAGTGGCTGTCCACGCTGAGCTTGCTCGAATAGAACTTGACCTCCACGCCGTACAGCAGCGTGTTCCCGGAATACAGCCCCGGGGCCACGTTGTCAAACGCTTTCAGCGCCTCGATGACCGAGGTCAGATGCCGGTGGGGCAGCACAAAACTCAGGTCGCCCGGCACGGCGGTGTTCAGCGTGGGCACGGTGGTGGATTTCCGCAGGCGGCTCAAGTCGGTTCTGCGGCCCTTCAGCAAATCCCCCAACCGCTGCACCATGATGCCGCCGCCGGTGAGCATGTTGCCCAGCTGCGCCACGTAGCGCCCGTATTCGATCGGCTGGTTGAACGGCTCGGTGAAGCGCGTCGAGACCAGCACGGCGAAGTTGGTGTTGCCGGTGCGCAGCTTCTCGTCGGCATAGCTGTGGCCGTTCACGACCGCGATGCCGCCCTCGTAGTGCTCCTCGCTCACCAGTCCGCCCGGGTTCATGCAAAAGGTGCGCACCCGGTTCTCGAAGGTGTCGGCGTAGTAGACCAGCTTGGCCTCGTAGAGGTGCCGGGTCAGGTGGTCCATGACCGAGTTGGGCACCTCGACGCGCACGCCGATGTCCACCTCATTGTTCTTCGTGTCGATGCCGTACTCCTTGGCCATCTGGGACAGCCAGGCCGCGCCGCCGCGCCCGGGCGCCGCCACCACAAACGGCGCGCGCAGCGCGCGCACATTGCCCTGGGCGTCCTTGACGTGGATGCCGGCCAGCTTGCCGTCCTCAATCAGAAGCTCCGTGGCCGATGTGCGCTCCATGAACTCGAAGTTGCCGGATGCCTCCAGCGACTTGTACATGTCCCTCAGCACGTCAAACGCGTGCTCGGTGCCCATGTGGCGCACCGGGCAGCGGATTAGCTTGATGTTGTGCTTTGAGCACTCATAGGCGATCTCATCGACTTTCGGATCATTCATCCCGTGCACGATGTCGGGCGCGCCGTGCTTGAGGTAGATCGAATCGGTGTAAGAAAGCAGCTCGCGCACCTCGTGAACGGGCAAATAGTCGGTGAGATTGCCGCCCACCTCTTCGGAAAGCGACAGTTTGCCGTCCGAAAACGCGCCCGCGCCCGCCCATCCGGACATGATGTTGCATGGCTGGCAGTGCACGCAGTGCCCCAGCTTTCGGGCCGGGCACGTGCGCCGGTCGATGTGCAGCCCCTCGTCGATCATCAGTATCTTCGCGCCGGGGTTCAGGCCGCGGGTTTCGAGCGCCGTGAAAATGCCCGCCGGACCCGCGCCCACAATGATGATGTCGTAATCGTACATGGTATTGGATCGCTCCTTACTATATAAGCACCAACGGTTAGTGTACTCGTTTCGCGCGCATCTGTCAAGCATTTTGCCCGATTGAAAAAAATTCAGGATGCGATTCCCCGGGTTGACCTGTCAACCATTATCGTCTACAATAAAAGCGATATGCTTACACAGGAGGAAGACGCGCATGGAGCTGCTCAAGCAACGCATTCTCAAGGACGGCAAGGCGCTGAATTCGGACGTGCTGCTGGTGGACTCTTTCCTGAACCACCAGGTGGACGCCCATCTGATGCGGGAGATCGGGCGCGAGTTCGCGCGGATTTTCAGGGCCTCGGGCATCACGCGCATACTGACCATCGAGAGCTCGGGCATCGCCCCGGCTTTGATGGCGGCGCTGGAAATGAATGTGCCCATGGTGACAATGAAGAAGTCGACGTCCGCCATTTTGTCAGAAGAGATGCTCCAGACGCCGGTGTTTTCCTTCACAAAAGGCAGCGCCTACCAGCTGACGATCAAGACGCGCTTTATCGAAAAGGGCGACCGCGTGCTGTTCATCGATGATTTTCTGGCCAACGGCGAGGCGGCGCTGGGCGCGGCGCGAGTGATTGAGATGGCGGGCGCGGAAGTCGCCGGCATCGGCATCGTCATCGAAAAGGCGTTCCAGCCCGGGCGGCAGCGGCTGATCGAGGCCGGATACGCGCCCGTTTCGCTGGCCATGGTCTCACGCATGGATAAGGGTCTGATCGAGTTTTGCTAGGGGGGATACGCTGTGACGCTTAAAGACACCAAGTGCTTCCTGCTGGACATGGACGGCACCTTCTACCTGGGCGAGAACCTGATCCCAGGCGCGCTGGAGTTCATCCAGGCGGTGACTGCCTCCGGGCGGGATTTTCTGTTTCTGACGAACAACTCCAGCCGCAGCGCGGATTACTACGTGAAGAAACTGGCGCGGCTGGGATTGACGGTCGGCCCCGAGAAGGTGCTGACCTCCGGCCAGGCCACGGCCATCGCCTGTGGCAAGCTGCACCCGGGCAAAAAGGCGTTTGTGCTGGGCAACGCTTTTCTGATCGATGAGCTGACGGCGGGCGGCGTCCCGGTGGATCAGCAGCAGCCGGACTACGTCATCATCGGCTACGACACCACGCTGGACTACCTAAAGATGACCGCGGTGTGCGACCACGTGCGCGCCGGACTCCCCTATGTGGCCACGCATCCTGACTTCAACTGTCCCACCGAGACCGGCTTCGCGCCCGACATCGGCGCGATCATCGCGTTCATCGAGGCGTCGGCCGGGCGGCGTCCCGACCTGATTGTGGGCAAGCCGCACGCGGGCATCGTGGACGCGGCGCTCGCGCGGACGGGCCTTGGCGCAAAGGATCTGGCCATGGTGGGCGACCGGCTGTACACCGACGTGGCCACCGGCCTGTCTCACGGGATGCTGGCGATCCTGGTGCTGAGCGGCGAGACCACGCCCCAAATGGCCGAGCTTTCTGACATCAAACCCAACCTGACCTACGGCCGTCTGGCCGACATGATCGGGGACTTATGAAAAAGACGATGCTTGCGGTGTTTCTGCTGGCCGCGCTGCTGCTGTCCGGCTGCGGCTACATGGTGGTGGAGGACGCCCCCACCGTCATCCTCATGCCCACGGTGAGCCCCGCGCCGCAACCATAACCGGCGAACCGCGTTCGCCGGTGCGGGCGCAAAAATTCCCGCGATCGTGCCCGGCCAGGGAGCGCCCCGCCGGGAGATCGGCGGGCGGTCGCCACAATTTTTTCAAACGCTTTTAACGCTGCCTGGCAAACCATGTGTGCTATAATGGTGTCAAATGGAAAGATGGACAGGGATGTCCTGCGAGGAGGATGATGCAGTTGGCGCGCAAGTTCCCCATTCTGGCGTTCGTCTTGGTACTGCTGGTTTCAGTGTGCATTCCGAGCGTCGAGCTTGGTTTCCATAACGGGGTTGACAACACGCGGAGCGCCGCGGTTTCTACCGGCGCCCGAACCAGCAACACCGGCGACGACTCTCTGGTTCTGGGGGGCGGCGAGCCGCTGTATACCCCGGTGCCCACCCCGCTGGTCACGCCCACGCCCACCCCCAAACCCACGCCCACCCCGGAGCCCACGCCCGAGCCCACCCCGATGGCGCGCGGCATGAGCGGCCCGGAGATCAAGGCGCTGCAGGGCCAGCTGCTGACGCTGGGGTTCTTGCCGGACGAGCCGGACGGCATCTACGGCAAGGGCACCGAGGACGCGATCAAGCTGCTGCAGACCTACCTGAACGAGTGCGAGCGGGACATGAAAAAGGGCGAGCAGCCGCAAGAATCCATGGGCGGCGCGCAACCGCTGTTTATCGAGGGCACCGCGCTGGCCGAGTCCGAGCCTGCGCCCACCCCCGTGCCGTCGCCCGATCCCTATCCGGTGACCGGCGTCGTCAACGGCAAACTGATGCAGACCCTGCGCGATGGAAACTTCCCGGTGTACCGCGAGACCGGCTTGATGCTGAACTCCCAGGGCACCGAGGTGCGCAGGCTTCAGTCCCGCCTGAACAGCCTCAAGTACGTCTGGAAGAACGTGGACGGCGTGTTCGGCGCCAACACCGAGGAGGGTTTGCGCTACTTCCAGCAGCTGCACGGGCTGGCCGAGTCCGGCATCGCCGATCAGGATACCCTGAACATGCTCTACTCCCCCATGGCCAAGGAGAACGACAAGCCGCTGCATCCGTACTACCTGATCGTGGACGTGAGCGACCAGCGCGTGTATGTCTACGCGTACCACGACGGCAAGTACGACAAGCGCGTCAAGACCTTCAAGTGCTCCACCGGGCTGTCGTCCTCCCCCACGCCGCTTGGCACCTATCAGGACGGCACCGGCCCCGGCAACCGCTGGCACTACTTCAAGAAGTTTAACTGCTGGGCGCAGTACGCCTACTACATCGAGGGCGACGTGCTGTTCCACTCGGTTCTCTACAGCAAGCGCGACACGCGCACGCTGTCCACCGGCTCGCTGTACAACCTGGGCAGCCGCGCCTCCCACGGATGCGTGCGCCTGCAGGTGAAGGACGCCAAGTGGATCTGGACCAACTGCAGCGCGGGCACCACAGTCAAGGTTCGAAAGTAATCATTGCCACAAAACAGCGAAGGGCCATTGCCCTTCGCTGTTTTGTGATTGTGAGCCAACCGGCCCTCCTTTCCCTCCCCCGAAAGATTTGCCCGCATGCGGTGGTTTTCGGTGACTGCGTCACTGCGCCAGAACCCCATCATCCCCTTGCATGACCCTGAGGATGCTGCGTTCCTCCCCGTTCACGGCGTCAATGTACACCAGGTACCGGTTGCCGCCGGTCATTTGGGCGTCGATCTCCCAGCACTGTGCCTCGCCGCTGTCCACCGGAATCACGCACTGGCGGATCCGGTCGGGCGTCAGCACCGCGCCCAGCGCGTTCAGCGCCTGCTCGCGGGTAAACACCGGCGTAATCAGCGTGCGCTTCCTGTGGTTCTTCAGGTAGTTGCCCGCCTCCATGCCGATGACCGAGCCGTCCTTCATGGAAATCTGCAGCTTGATCAGGTCGGGGTACAGCAGCACGCCGTCCTGCTCGGCCGCGAAGTTCACCGTCAAGATCCCCCCCAGCTGCCGCCAGTAGCTGACCTCCATCGGCCCATAACCTTTTGCGCTCAAGAAGCTTTTGGCCTGGTTGATGCACTGTGCCTGGCTGAGCATCACCTGCGTCACGCCCTGCTCGGGCAGCATGTACAGCACGTGGCCGCCAATCTGTGTCACGCCCGCGGTGAGCGTGTTTTCGGGCGTCTCGATCTCGAATTCGTAGCACTTGCTCAGGATGTTGCTCTCGCCGCTATAGCGGATGCTCTGTATGCGCTCCGCGCCGACGAAGTCCGTCAGCGTCTGCTGGGCCCGGTTTACGTCGACCGGCTGTCCGATCAGCGAGTTGCCCAGATCCTGGCGCGCGTCGGAGAACGGCCCGTCGTACAGCAGCACAGGGTATTCCACCATGGGCTGGCTCTCCTCGCGCAGGTTGTTCACGGCCTTGACGGCGGTGGCATCCGATTCGAACACGACCTCGCCGCGCTCGTACTTATCCAGAATCTCCTGCATCTGCACGTTCAGCTCGACACAGGTGTCGTGCAGCGTGATCAGCTGGCGCACGTCGTTTTCCTTGAGTTGGGCGCCGCCCTGGATCTGCTCGGCCAGCACCCGCGCGTAATCGCCGGTCTGATTCACGAACTTCATCGTGCCGCCCAGCAGCTCCGGGTTCAGCGGCATCTGTGACAGGTTGGCCTGCGCGCCCTCGCACTGCTGGGCAATGGTGGTCAGCAGCATCTGCTCCTGATAGTCGCCGCCCGACACCAGCAGCTTTTCCAGGTTCAGCTGCACGCTGCTCATCAGCGCCACGGTCTCATACAGCGCCTTCTGATAAGCGGCGTTCACCTGCATGGACAGCGCGTGCACGCGTCGGTTCTGCACGATGCCCAGGATCAACAGCGCTACGCACAGCACGATGGTCATCGTCAGCCAGGCGGCCGGGTGCCTGCGCTTTCCTTTAAAGGACATTTGGATACTCTTCATAGCGTTTCTCCTACACCGCGAACTTGTGGTTGCCGATCACGGTCTTGACCGTGCGCGTGCGGATCCACTTGTCGCTGGTCCCCTTGGGATTGTAGAAATACAGGCAGCCGCCGGTGGGATCCCAGCCGTTCATGGCGTCGCGCGCCGCGCGAATGGACTCGTCGTCGGGCGCCAGGTTGATCTGGCCGTCGTTCACGCAGGAGAACGCGCCCTTCTGATAGATCACGCCTGAGATGGTGTTGGGGAAGGACGAGCTGCGCACGCGGTTGAGCACCACGGCCGCCACCGCGACTTTCCCCTTGTACGGTTCACCGCGCGCCTCGGCGTGAACCAGCCGCGCCAGCAGGCGGTGGTCGCTGCTGATGATGGAAGCCGAGGTGGCTTTTGCGCCTGCGGAGCTCCCTCCCCCGCTCAGCGTCACGCCCAGCGCGGCCGCCGTGCTCGGGCCCACCCGGCCGTCGGCGTTCAGCCCGTTGCGGCGCTGGAAATTGCGCACCGCATCGCGGGTGTCCTCGCCGTACACGCCGTCGGCTGTCCCCTTCAGGTCGCCATACTGAATCAACCGCTTCTGCACCTTGGTCACGTCGCTGCCGCGCGAGCCCACCTCCAGCACCGTGGCGGCCGAGGCGGTCAGCGCCAGCAGCGTGAACAGCAGCGTCAGCGCCAGCGTGGCGCAAAAGACCCTCTTCCTCATCGCCCATCCCCCCCAAACCATTCACGCAGCGTCTTTGCGATGCTGGAGTAGAACTGAATTGGCTGGCGCTCGCGGAGGGCGTCCGCGGCCAGCGGCTCGGTGACGCACAGGTCCGGGTACACAACGCACCACCAGTTTCTCCCTTCCCCCGACCCGAGGGTCACGCGCACGCAGCGGTAGTCTCCCGGCGGCACGACGACTCCGCCGTACACCCGCAGCGGAAAACGGGCCTTCGTCACTTCCGCCGACACCGGCCCGTCATACCCGGCTGCTTGCGCCGCCCGCCGGGCTTCCGCGACCAGCGCGGGCTTGGCCGCCTTCAGCGCCGCGAACGCCTCATCCGGGTTTGCCGCGTCCCGCACCAGCGCCACCGACAGCGCGCGCACGGCGTCGCGCACAAGCAGCTTGACGGCTTGATCCGCGTCCGCGTCGCTGGCGGCGCGCACCTGCAGCCGGATCAGCGCCTTTTCCGATAGCTCATGGCGCAGACCGGCACGCGCCGGAACAGACACAAGTAGCGCGCAGACCAAGCACAAGCAAAAAAACCGAGCCCTCATCCCATCGTCCTCCGGTTCTCATTCGATGGATTTAGGCTCGGCAAAACCTGCCGGTATTATGCAATTATGGTTTTGTTTTCGTCAAAATCGCCCGACTTCCCAGCGAATCCGCAGCCGTCCTGGCCGCGCGCATTGTGGGAAAAACGCCAAACACCGCGCTGCCGCTGCCCGACATGGCGGCAAACAAAGCCCCTGCCCGAAGCAGCGCCTCGCGCGCCTCGCCGATCGCGGGCAGCGCTTTGACTGCGCTCTGCGTCAGCATGTTGCGCGCGTGCCGATCCATCGCCGGAAAGTCGCCGGCCTGCAGCGCGATGGCAGCCGCTGCGATGTCTGCGGGCCGCGCGTGCCGGGGCTCCCCGTCCCAGCGCTGAAACATGCCCGGCGTCGACAGGCCGTCTCCCGGATGCAGAATGAGCAGCGGCCAGGGGCGCCCGCCCGAAAGCGGCGCGATCCGCTCGCCAATGCCCCCCACACGCGCCGTGCCCCCCTGCAGACAAAACGGCACATCCGCGCCCACGCTTAGGGCAACCTTCATCAATTGCTCCATTGGCAAGAACAGCGACCACAGCTGGTTCAGCGCAAGCAGCGCGGCGGCGGCATCCGCGCTGCCCCCGCCAAGTCCGGCGCGCACCGGAATGCGCTTGCGCAGTTTGAGGCGCGCGCCCTGGTGGACATTCGCAAACTGAGCGAGCGCGCGGGCGGCAAGAAGCGCCAGATTGGCCGGGGCCTCACCCGGCATCGAGATCTCCCCGGCGGGTTCAATGGTCAGCTCATCGTGCAGCTCGATCGACTGCATCAGCATATCCATCTCGTGATACCCATCCGGGCGCGTTCCCAGAATGTTCAGCGCCCAGTTGATCTTGGCGTAGGCATTTATCTTCATGACAGCATTATAGCAAAACCGCCGGGCGGGCACAAGGCCCGCCCGGTCGGCGGCGACGCAATCCGCGGATGACTCAGATCCTCAAAATGATCGCCTTCCCTGGAACCAGTTTCTCCTTCAGCCCGTTCAGCTCGCTGATGGCTGCGGGCGACACGCGATACTTCTTGCCGAGCGTCCACAGGTCGTCGCTCTCCCCCGGCCAGGCCATGATGATGCCCTCGCGCTTCTGCTGCGGCCCGGTGTCGGTGACATTTGACACCACCCGCGCCACGTTGCTCCTGCGGTGGCTGCTCTCCACCTTCAGCGAGCAGCGGATTTCCAGGCGGTCGCTCATCAGCGCCCCGGCTTCCGCGCCCGACGCCTCCAGCTTCACCCAGGCGTCCGGGGGCAGCTCGCCATCCACCCGCACCGAGAACGGGATCTCCTCGCGCACCGCGTTCACCCGGTCTGAGCCGCTCGGCAGATACAGCACCTCGGTTTCCATCACGCCCTCGAGCGTGGTATACCCATTCTGCGCGTTCCATTCGCTGAGCGACGGCCGCGCGCGCACCGCCAGCACCGTGCCCACGCCGGGCGCGCCTTCGGGCAGCAGCAGCGTGCCTTTGAACAGCTCCACGCTGCTCTGCTGGCGCTGCCCGCCGCTCATGGTCAGCTCGGTCTCGGCGACCTCAATGCCGTTCTTGCCGGTGGCGTAGGCGTCGCGCAGCGCGCGGCCCTTGTCCTGGCCGGTGGCCGACACATGGGTGGCCAGCTCGCACTCGAGGGTGAGCGTGGAGTCCTGCCCGTCTTCACCCTCCTTCACCTGCGTGCTCATGCGCCGCACAGACGCCCCGCTGACCACGTTCTGGGTGAGCCACTCGGGCAACTCCACCAACTGGTCGAACGGCAGCGTGACCTTGACCAGCGCCACCGGGCGGCCCGGAACGCCGGTTCCGATCAGCGTCTCGGAAAGCACCTCGCCCCGCACCCGGATGCCGCCCAGGTCGGGCATCGTGTCCTTCACCCGCACCGAGTAAAAGTCCATCAGCGCCATGCGCGCATCCAGCTCGCCCGGCAAACTGACCTCCTCGCGCAGCAGCGTCTCCGCGCCCGACTCGGCCGACAGGTTGGAGCTCGTGATTTCCTCATACTGGGTCTGCAGTCCCTCGATCCCGGACAGGTCGTCGATCAGCTCCACATTGTCCAGCTTGACCACCTGGGCGTTTAGCCCCACGACCACGTTGAACACCATGTGGCCGTTCTCGTAGGCGGACTCGGCGTGCTCCACCTGTCCGTCCACCTTCAGGATCATGCCCGGCCCGACGCCCGGCATGTCCAGCACCTGGTTCACCGTGGCGGAGGCCGTGATGGCGCGCACCGACGTCTCGTCCCCCTGGCGGTAGATCGCCTGGCAATAGACGACACCGTCCAGAACCACCCGGTCGTGCTGCACTTCGGAGGCGCCGATCGCCAGCGTGGCCTCCTCCATGAGCGGCTCGACGGCCTCCCGGCCCGCGCCGGGCACCATGGTCTCGGCGCGCACCAGCGCTTGCGCGCTGCGCTCGCCGATCAGCCGCTCCACCTCTATGGTGTGCTTCGAAATGGCCAATTCCAAATTGAACCCTCCTAACGCCCGCTGAGCATCAAACTTGTCTCACTCCATTGACTATGCGGCGCCAGCGCAGAATATTATTCGGCTTGCCTGGCGAGGCCTCTGGTGGTATAATGAGAAAACTGTCTATGAGAATTCTATTAAAAGGGGATGAACTCCATGCCTTCCAAGGTTCTTTTCGCCGAAATGGCCTATGCGCGCTACGACGCGTCGCTGACGCTGCCCGAGAAATTCTCGCGCATGCTGAAAAAGACCGGCCTAGCCGAAAAGGTCAAGGGGAAAAAGGTCGCGATCAAGATGCATGTGGGCGACCACGTCGGCTACTCCACAATCCCCCCCATCTTCGTGCGCAAGCTGGTGGAGTTCGTGCAGGCGAGCGGCGGCGAGTGTTTCATCACCGACCACTACGTGGCCAGCCGCCACCCCGAGCGGCGGGGCTACTCCGAATCCAACCTGGGCTGCCCGGTGCTGGACGACTGCGGTTACTTCGGGAAATATTTCTACACGAAGGACGTCAATTACAAGGCGTTTAACCACGTGGATGTGGCCGGATTGATTCACGACGCCGACTTCCTGATCGACTTTTCGCACGTCAAGGGCCACGGCAGCTGCGGCTTCGGCGGCGCCTGCAAGAACATCGCCATGGGCTGCGTGACCGACCGCACCCGCCACGAGATCCACGGGCTCGAGGGCGGCCTTGTCTGGGACGACCAAAAGTGCACGCGCTGCGGTCAATGCATCAAGTCGTGCAACCACCAGGCCAACAGCTTCTCGGAACCCGGCAAGGACGGCAAGTATCAGGTGAACTATCACCACTGCACGCTGTGCCAGCACTGCCTGAAGGTGTGCCCCACGCAGGCGATCACACTGGACAGCCACGACTACGCCGACTTCCAGATGGGCATGGCGCTGTGCACCAAGGCGGTCGTCGACACCTTCGAACCGGGTAACGCCTACTACATCAACGTGCTCACCCAGATCACCGCGCTGTGCGACTGCTGGGGCATGACCACGCCGTCGCTCGTGCCCGACATCGGCATCATGGCCAGTGACGACATCGTGGCCATCGAGCGCGCTTCGGTGGACGCCATCAAGATCGAGGATCTGATCCCGGTGGGCGTGCCCAAGGGCATGAAGCTGGGCGCGGAGGGCCATCTGTTCCAGCGCCTGCATGGCAAGAACCCCTATGTGCAGCTGGACAAGCTTGAGGAAGTGGGCCTGGGCAGCCAGGATTACGAGCTGGTCATGGTCAAGTAAGATTGACAGCGGGAAACCGGCGTGTTAAAGTGAGCACAGACGATCACAAAAGAAGAGAGGCGCGCCATGCAGCAGTTTATTGACTCATTCAATGCCGCCACGAGCGGCCTGTGGGCGTTTTTGAACCGTTTCGTCAACGCGCTGACCAACAACCAGCTGCTGTTTCTGCTGGGGGCGCTGGGGCTGGCGATCCTGGCGCTGATCGTGCTGTGCCTGATCCTGTGGCGCAGACACCGGGAGGCGCTCGTCCAGATCGACCGCCATGTGGACGCCATGCTCAAAACCAGGCGCGACGCCCAAAACACGGTGGACCGCCGGATGTGCGAGCTGGAGCAGCGCGCCAACGAGCTGATGGCGCAGCAGAGCGCGCGCGAGCGCGAGGCGCTGGCGGGCGTCCGCGAGAAGGAGCGCCAGCTCACCGAGAAGCTTGAGGAACACGGCCAGCTCAAGGCTTTCTACGAGAAACACAAGGACCAGGACCAGGCCAAGCGCCTGATCGCCGAAGCCAAGCTCTACGCCGACGACGTGAAAACCCGCGCCGACCGTGAATACACCGAGATGATCCTGCACGCGCGCAAGGAGGCCGACGGGATCCGGCAGGCGTCCGAGGGCATTCTGGGCCGCGCCCACGACATGCTTCAGCACGCGCTGGACCGCTCGGATGCCATCCTCCAGCAAGCGCAGCGCGGCCCCAAAGATGTGGCGGACGACGAGGTGCAAAACCGGCTGAGCGCGCTGATCGAAGAGGCCATGAGCGACGTTTCAGAGCCCTCGCCAGCCGGGGATTTTGCCCCCGAACTGATCTCCCAGAAACCGGCGGATGCATGAGCAAAAAAGGCGCAATTTTGCGCCTTTTTTCGACAGAATTTGCGGCTTTTCCAGGATAAATTCCGGAACCGCCACAGTTTCGCCCAATATCAGTGATACCATACACACAAACCAAGGCCAATAACGCGAACCGGAGGCGATCAACATGGATGATTTTCGCAGCGGATACCGGGTGCTGGTGGCCGATGATGACATCAATGTGCACCAGTCGCTCAACACATATTTCCGGCGCGAGGGCTACCAAACCCTGTCGGCTTACGACGGCGAGGACGCGGTGCGCCAGGTGCGGCAGGCCCGTCCAAACATGATGCTTTTAGACATCATGATGCCCAAGATGGACGGTCTGATGGTCTGCCGCGAGGTGAGAAAGTTCAGCAATCTGCCCATCATCATGCTGACAGCCAAGGGCGAAGAGTTCGACAAACTGCTGGGCCTGGAGCTGGGCGCGGACGACTACATCACCAAGCCCTTCAGCCCCCGCGAGGTGCTGGCGCGCGTGAAATCGGTGCTTCGCCGCATCTATGAGCTGAAGGAAGACCAGAAGGGCAACCACCTGGTCATCAGCAATCTGGACATCGACATGGGCGCGTTCATCGTAAAGCTGGACGGCCAGCCGGTGCCTTGCACCCCCAAGGAGATCGAGATCCTATGGACGCTCGCCAGCAACCCGGGCATGGTGTTCAGCCGCGAGCACCTGCTGCAGAGCATCTGGGGCTACGATTTCCTGGGCGACACCCGCGCCGTGGACAGCCACATCAAGCGCATCCGCGCCAAGCTGTGTACCGACAACAATCCTTGGGACATCAAGACCGTGTGGGGAGTTGGATACCGGTTTGAAGTCTCTGCCTGAAAAAGTCAAACAGGGTTCCATCTTTCGCAAGCTGCTGACGAACTACATCGCGCTCACGCTGCTGATCGTGCTGTTGATCTCGTTGGTTAGCTTCTTTTTGGTGCGCCAGTACACCATCAACGCCAATTTGGAGGAGCTGCGCAGCAAGGCCGAGACGCTGGCCGAGATGATCGGGCAGCCGGGCGGCAAGACGCGGTACCTGGTCTCCCAGGCGCGCATGTCAGAGCTGCAGGCGCTCAGCGACGCGCGGCTGGTGTTCATTGAAAACGACATGGAGGTGATCAGCCAGCCGCCGAAATTCTGGCCGGGCTCGGAGGACGACCTGGCCAACATCGAGCGGCTGGACATCACCGACGACCTGGACGAGGAGCTGCTGCAGCGCCTGCTGGACGGGGAGAGCTTCACCGACGTGCGCAAGCTTGACTTTATGAACGACGAGGTGGTGTTTGCCGGCGAGCCGGTCATCGACGTCAACGACAATCAGATTGGCGCGGTCATGCTCTATCGCCCGCTGCGCCAGGTCAGCGCCACCACCCAGCGCATCGCGGCGATGATGCTGATGGCGGGGTCCATCGCGCTGCTGTTCGCATTTGCGCTTGCCTACTATATGGGCAAGCGCATCAGCCGCCCCCTGGTGCGGATGAACGCCACCGCCAAGCACATCGCCGAGGGCAATTTCGGCGAGCAGGTGCCCATCCACGAAAACGACGAGGTGGGCGAGCTTGGCTCCACGCTGAACCTGCTCAGCGCGCGGCTGAGCGCAGTCATTCAGAACCTGAGCGAGGAGAAAAGCAAGCTGCAGCAGATCCTAGCCTCCATCGGCGAGGGCATCATCGCCATCGATCACCAGGGGCACATGGTGCACCACAACCGCTCGGCGCTGGCGCTGCTGGGGCTGGACGACTGGCCGGGCGCTGACAGCGCCCACGGCGAGGACCTGCAGCGGATTCTGGACATGCTGGGCACGTCCCGGGACACGGGCGAGCGCGGGCAGGCCAGGTTCGACAACCCCAAAGGCCAGAGCATTGAGGCCATCAGCTCCCGCGTGCTGGGCGAGGACGGCGCGTCCATCGGCGCGGTTTGCCTGCTGCGCGACATCTCCGAGGCGCAGAGGCTCGAGCAGATGCGCAGGGACTACATCGCCAACATCAGCCACGAGCTCAGGACGCCGCTCACCGGCATTCGGGGCATGGTGGAGCCTCTAATGGACGGCTACATCGAGACCGATGAAGAGCGGATGGACTGTTACCGCGTGATCTATCAGGAGACCATGCGCCTGCAGAAGCTGATCGGCGAAATGCTGGATCTGTCCAGGCTGCAGGCCGGGCGCATCCAGATCGACCTGGAACCCATGGAGATCAAGCCGCTGCTGGCGGCCGCCAGGAGAAGGTTGCTGGAGCGCGCGGTCGATGGCGAGGTGCAGATTCCCGTCGAAGCCGCCGAGGATCTGGCGGTGCTGGGCAGCGAGGACCGCATCCTGCAGGTGCTGATCATTTTGCTGGACAACGCGCTGGGGTTCACCCGGCCGGGCGGTTCCATTACGCTGGGCGCGCGGCCTGCGGGCGAGATGGTCGAGGTCTATGTCAGGGACACCGGCGCGGGCATCAGCCCGGAGGACCTGCCCTACATCTGGGAGCGGTTCTACAAGGCCGACAAGTCCCGCCTAAAGACGCAGGGCGTGGGCCTTGGGCTTTCCATCGCCAAGCTGGCCGTGGAGCTGATGGGCGGCACGATCTCTGTCGAGACGGAGCTGGGCGTGGGCACGACGTTCACCTTCACGCTGCGGGCCGTGAACGAATAGCCCCGCGCAAGCGCTGAAAGGAATGCCCCCGCAGTGGCCGCGGCCACAGCGGGGGCATTCCTTTCAGCGTTCATGGGTTACGGCCTGCGGCGGACCGGAGATCCTGTCCCTAATAACCCCGCCAGAAGGCCGATTGGCTTAGATTTTTCCTTCGCATCCGCGAAACTATTCGATCTCGATCGGCTGCGCGCCGCCGGCGCCCGCCTTCTTCGACACGCTCACTTTCAGCACGCCGTTCTCCAGCTTGGCCTTCACCGACTGGTCGTCCGCGTCTGCCAGGTAGATCGAGCGCTGCATCGAGCTATACCGCCGCTCCCGGTGGATGTAGCTCTTCCCTTCTTCGTTCTTCTCTTCCTCGCGCCGCACGGCGATCGTCAGCTGTCCATGATCCAGCGTCAGCCCGATCTCGTCCTTTTGCACGCCCGGCATCTCGGCCTCCACGGCGTATTCCTTGTCGTCCTCTTTCACGTCCACCTTAAACGTGTCCCCCACCAGGCTCCTGCCGCCAAACCAGTCGTTGTTGAAGAAATCGTCCAGCGCATTGTAGAAATCGCTGGCGGGACGAAGCCCCGTGTTCCTTCTGTTGAACGGAATCAAGCCGGCCATACGAACATCTCCTTTGCCCTCGTCGTTGTTAGCACTCTTCATCATTGAGTGCTAACATTATTATACCGCATTCTCCTGTGTTGTCAAGTATCTTTTCACGGAATTTACAATCAATCCGCTCTCGGCGGGTTGTTTTCATATACGACCTCTGCCCCACAACCAGCGCTATTCTATAAGGCCAATACGCGAACACTGTCTTTCATGCGCTTGCATTTTGTTTACATGAATTCTATATATCCTTTATAGGTAATAAATGTTGTCATTTTATTGCCTTTTTTTTGCCGAATCATGCTATCATGAACATAACCAGCTGGCCAATTGCTCTCCATGTTAACCAATTCGATGAAAAGGAGGCTTATATGATCAGAAAGCGAATTTACACGCGATGGATGCGACGGGTCGCGTCGCTGCTTGTGTTGGCGATGCTTGCCGGGCTTTCCATCGGCGCCGCCGCGCCGTCGGAAGCGGTGGATACTTCCATGCTCAAAAACGCCTTTTCTGAGCAGCGGTTCTCCGAGCTGTCCGCGCTGGACTACCTGCCTGCCAAGGTCAGCTTTCGCGCCGACGACGGCATGCTGATGTCGCTGGACAAGGGCGAAGCGGACGGCGTGCAGCCCGAAATGTTCGCGCTGGCGGCGGATGGGCTGCTGGGCCAGGTGATTGAGGTTCGGGAGGCGTCCTGCACCATCCAGACGATTCTGGATCCGAGGAACATGATGCTTTCCCTGATGTGTTACAACCCCCAGGAGTGGGGCGGCCAGTTGGGCGTCGATCCCGCGTCCGGCGGCCTCCTCTTCAACGGGATGATGCCGGATTCCCGCCTCAAACGCGGGGATATGCTCTACACGGAGGGTGGTACGACACTTTTGCCCGAGGGCATCCGCGTGGGGCAACTTGCCAGCGACCTGCAGCCGGATGGCCGCGATTTCCCCTGCGCCTCGTTCACGCCGTCAGTGGACGTGGCGGCCGTGGAGGATGTGTATCTGCTGGCGTATGTGGATCCGCTGACCCGCTGATTTTCGCGTCGGCTCAATGTCCGCCCCGTCCGGATGTAAACATCCGGACGGGGCATCTTATTTTTGAGCGCGATTGCCCGCAATATATCGCGACAATTTGATTTCTTAACACCACATGTGGTATAATATGGTGTTAGAATTCGTTTTGGGGGCGTTGTTTTTGCCAACAGAATACAAAGCAAGCGATATACAGATTCTGGAGGGACTGGACGCAGTGCGCATGCGGCCGGGCATGTACATCGGCACCACCGGCTCGCGCGGCCTGCACCACATGATCTGGGAGATCGTGGACAATGCCATCGACGAGGCCGCCAACGGCTACGCTTCCGAGATCTCCGTCACCCTTAAAAAAGACGGCAGCTGCGAGGTGTCCGACAACGGGCGAGGCATCCCGGTGGACATCCACCCGCAGCTCGGCATCTCGGCAGTCGAGGTGGTTTACACCCAGCTGCACGCGGGCGGCAAATTCGACAACAAGAGCTACGCCTACTCGGGCGGTCTGCACGGGGTGGGCGCTTCCGTGGTCAACGCGCTTTCCGAGTGGGTTGTTGTGGACGTGTTTCTCGATTGGTCGCACCACCAGGTGCGCTTTGAGAGCATCATGGATCCCAAGACCAAAAAGATCAAGTCAGGCCACACCGTGGCGCCGCTGCAGAAGATCGCCAACACAAGGAAGCGCGGCACCACCGTCTGCTTCAAGCCCGATCCGCGCGTGTTTGAAGAGGTGGAGTTCCACGGGGACACCGTGCGCCGCCGCTTACGCGAGCTGGCCTACCTGAACAAGGGCATCCGCTTCAAGTTCACCGACGAGCGGGTGAAGGACCCGGACAAGCGCGCTTACGAATACTGCTTCGACGGCGGCCTGGCCGACTTTGTGAAATACCTGAACGCCGACAAGAACGCCGTTTCCGAGCCCATCGTGTTTGAGGGACTGAAGGACGGCGTGCGGCTGCGCGTGGCGATCCAATACACCGATTCCTACACGGAGAACATCTTCTCCTTCGTCAACAACATCCCCACCGCTGAGGGCGGCACCCATGAGACCGGCTTCAAGGCCGCCATCACCAAGGTGTTCAACGACTATGCGCGCAGGATCGGCGCGCTGAAGGAGAAGGACAACAACCTGTCCGGCGAGGACTACCGCGAGGGCATGACCGCCGTCATCGCCGCCGGCGTTCCAAAGCCGCAGTTCGAGGGCCAGACCAAGGGCAGACTGGGCAACACCGAGGTGCGCCCCATCGTCGAGGCCATCACGGGCGAGCAGCTGTCGCTGTATCTGGAGAACCTGAAGCATCAGGACACCTGCCAGAAGATCGTCGAGAAGGCGGTGCAGGCCGCGCGCGTGCGCGAGGCCGCCCGAAAGGCCCGCGACGTGGCGCGCCAGAAGAACCAGCTGGAGGCCGCGCCGCTGGTTGGCAAGCTGAGCAGCTGCACCGGGCGCATTCCTGAGCAGAACGAGCTGTTCATCGTGGAGGGCGACTCGGCCGGCGGCAGCGCCAAACAGGGCCGCGACCGCCGGTTTCAGGCCATCCTGCCGCTTCGCGGGAAGCCGCTGAACGCCGAGAAGAAGCGCATCGATCAGGTGCTGGCGAACGAAGAATTCCGCTCCATCATCACGGCGCTCGGCACCGGCATCGGCGAGGACTTCGACCTGAAGTCGCTCAAGTATCACCGCGTGGTGATCCTGTCGGACGCCGATCAGGATGGCGCCCACATCAGGGCCATTCTGCTCACCTTCTTCTACCGCTATATGAAGGAGCTGGTCACCGAGGGCCATGTGTACATCGGCATGCCGCCGCTGTACAAGGCGCAGAAGGGCAACAATGTGATCTACTGCTACGACGACAAGGAGCTCAACGAGGCCACCAAGAAGCTGGGGCGCGGATACGCCATCCAGCGCTACAAGGGCCTGGGCGAGATGAACCCCGAGCAGCTGTGGGAAACCACCATGACCCCCGAGCACCGCAAGATGATCCAGGTCACCATCGAGGACGCCACCGAAGCCGAGCGCATGGTCACCGTGCTGATGGGCGACAAGGTGGATCCCCGCAAGGAGTACATCCAAACCTACGCCAACTTCAACAAGGAAGACACGTTCATCGAGCGGGTCGATCTTGAAAAAGCCGCGGGAGGTGACGCGTAATGGCCCCGAAAAAGCCAAACACCGAACCCCCGCGCAACGAGGTCATCATCCAGCGCCCCATGGAAGACGTGATGCATCAGTCGATGATGCCTTATTCCGAGTACGTCATCCTGGAACGCGCGCTGCCCCGCGTCGAGGACGGGCTGAAGCCCGTGCAGCGGCGCATTCTGTTCACGATGCACGAGCTGTCCCTCACCCCGGACAAGCCGCACAGGAAGTGCGCGCGCATCGTGGGTGACTGCCTGGGCAAATACCACCCCCACGGCGACACGTCGGTGTATGACGCGCTGGCGCGCATGGCTCAGCCGTTCGTGATGCGCGGCATGCTGGTGGACGGCCACGGCAACTTTGGCTCCATCGACGGAGACAGCCCGGCCGCCATGCGATACACCGAAGCCAAGATGACCCCGCTGGCGATGGAGCTGCTGCGCGACATCGAAAAGGACACCGTATCTTTCCACCTGAACTTCGACGACACCCAGAAGGAGCCGGACATGCTGCCCGGCCGCTTCCCGAACCTGCTGGTCAACGGCGCTTCGGGCATCGCGGTGGGCCTGGCCACCAACATTCCGCCCCACAACCTGGGGGAAGCCATCGATGGCGCGATTGCCCAGATCGACAACCCGGACATCACCACCCGCGAGCTGATGTCGCTGATTCCCGCGCCCGACTTCCCCACCGGCGGCATCCTGCTGCGGGACGGCGAGCTGGCGTCGGCCTACGAAACCGGGCGCGGCAAGCTGCTGAACCGGGCGAAGGTTCACGTGGAACCCGGCCCCAGCGGCCGGTCGCTGCTCGTCATCACCGAGATGCCATACCAGGTCAGCAAGGCCGGAATGCTGGAGAAGATTCTGAAGCTGTCGGAAGAGAAAAAAGCGCTGTTTGCCGGTATTCACGACATCCGCGACGAATCCGACCGCACCGGCATGCGCGCGGTCATCGAGCTCAAGCGCGACGTGGACCCGGACAAGACGCTGAATGCGCTGTATAAATATTCAGACCTGCAGGTCACCTTCGGCGTGAACATGGTGGCCATCGCGGGCGGCAAGCCCGTGCAGATGGGGCTGAAGGAGATGCTTTCCCACTTCATCCGCCACCAAAAAGACGTCGTCACCCGCCGCACGAAGTACGAGCTGGAGCAGGCCAAGGCGCGGCTGCACATCCTGGAGGGCCTCATCATCGCGGTGGACAACCTGGACGAGGTCATCCGGCTGATCCGCAGCAGCAAGAACCCGAAAGAAGCGCGCGAACGGCTGGTGGAGCGCTTCGCGCTGACGGAGATCCAAGCGCAGGCGATCCTGGACATGCGGCTGCAGCGCCTGACGGGCCTCGAGATCCTGTCGCTCCGGAGCGAGCACGCCGAAGTGTCAAAGCTGGTGGACAAGCTCGAATCCATCCTCAAGAGCGAAAAAAAGCTGATGGCCGTCATCAAGGACGAGCTTTCAGAGATCAAACACAAATACGCAGACCCGCGCAGAACCCAGCTGCTGGACAAGCCCTCCGCGCCCATCGTCATCGAGGAGGAGCAGCCGGTTGCTGAAGAGGCCGTGGTGGTGCTCACGCGCGCGGGCTTCCTGAAGCGCATGTCTCCCAAAGCCTACGAGCGCGCGGTGATGAGCGGCGAGGACGCAGAACCGATCAGGTACAGCTTCACCACCGAAACCGACCGCAAGCTGCTGTTCTTCACCGACCTCGGCTTCTGCTACCCTGTGTCGGTCGCGCAGGTTCCCGAGTGCCGCATGAAGGACCGCGGCCTGCCGCTGAACGGCTTGCTGGCTGGCTTTGAGAAGCACGAGCATCTGATTGAGCTGCTGTGCACAGGCCCGGGCGACGAGGCGGGCGACCTGATTTGCGTCACCGAGGGCGGGCTGATCAAGCGCAGCGCTTTCAGTGAATACTCGGTTCGAAAGCCGCGCTTCGCGGCGCTGAACCTGAAGGACAAGGACAGGCTGCTCAGCGTCCAGCGCACCGGCGCTTGCGAGAGCATGCTGCTGGTGTCGGTCAACGGCATGGCGATCCACTTCCCGCTCCATGAGGTGCCGCCCACGGGCCGCACAACCGCCGGCGTAAAGGGCATGGCTCTCTCCCCCGGCGACAAGGTGGGCTTCGCCATCCAGCACAACAGCGAGGGCGAGCTGCTGATCGCGTCCGACCGCGGCAACCTGACGCGCACGCTGCTGGTGGATTTCGAACCGCAGGCGCGCGGCGGCAAAGGCTTGAAATGCTTCAACTTCCTGAAGAGCGGCGCCACCGGCAGCCGAATCGCTGGCGCGCTCGAGGTCAAGGAGCCGGTAGACTTGTGCCTGCTGCAGAAGGGCGGACAGGTGACCAAGGTCAACTCCGACTGGGTTAAGATCGAGCTGCGGCCCGGCAAAGGCCAGCCGTTCGTGGTGGCTGTGCTGGACGACGTGGTGGAGGCAATGTGGATTTCCTAGCGAACTGGCTGTATTGGCTGTTCCCCCAGCGGGTCGTTGCGCTGCTGCGCTACGGCATCGTCGATGTGGCGCCCATTCTGTGGGGGGCCGCGCTGATCGCGCTGATCGTGCTGCTGTTCGCATGGAAGCGGCGGCGCCAACTGGTCTGTGTGCTGCTGGCTTTGTTGCTGGTGTTCTCCTTGGGCTGGCGGCCAAGCGACCGCACCCTTGCCCGTTTCTGCATCGACGCCTCGACAAACCGGCTGGTCACGCCGTCGGAGGAGTTTCTGCACAGGATCGAACAGATGGAAACCCATTCCACGCTATGGTGGGCAGGCCCTTCCGGGCAATGGAATCCGCTGGTGGACATGGCGTTGAACAGAATGGTCGTGCCAGACAAGCTGTATCTCGAAGCTCACCGCTTTGCCGATGCAAACAGTTACATTGACCCGTGGTCTAAGCGCGAACGCGCGTCAAAGAATATACCGCTGAACCGCATCCTTGTTGACAATCCATTGGAGAGTGGCGCTGCACGGCAGGTGCTGAACCTGGAGACCGAGCTGCTGCAATCCATCGAACCCGCGCGCGCGGCCGAAGCCATCCTCTACCGGTTGGCCGGCTCACAGGCTTACGGCCGGGAAACTGTGCTGGGCGACGCGCTACAATCCATCGATTACTCGAGCGCGAAACCGATCGACGCGGAAAAGCCCATCCCAGACGACGCGGCGCTGATCGTCATCGACAACCCGCAACAGGACATCGGGCAGGCGTTTTTCGACAGCCTGACTGCCTACATGGCCAGGGGCGGCAAGCTGCTGCTGTTCACCGACTACACCGCGCCCGACATGCCGCATCTGTTCGCGCTGACCGAGTCCATGGGCGCGAGAGGGTTGCCCGACGCAGTGCAAGACCCGGAGAGCGCCGTCAGCGGCGTCCCGGAATACGTGGTGCCCAAGCTGGACAAAGACCACCCGATCACCCGCACGCTGGCCGCCGCCTACCGAAGCCCCATGCTGCCGCTGGCGCACGGCATCGAGCCGGCGTCCCGGGAGGGGCTTACCATCACGCCGCTGCTCACCACCACCGATCAAGCGTATATGGACGCCGCCGGGCTGACCGGACCGTTTAATCTGGCCGTGGCTTGCGAATCCGGCAGCGCGCGCATGGTCTGGATCGCCAGCACCGACATGTACCTGAAGAATTGCGACGACGACATGGGCGGCGCAAACAGCGCGCTGATTCTGGCGTCCATCCGCTGGCTGCTGGGCG
>JAVBQA010000069.1:0-13230 GCA_031549325.1 Eubacteriales bacterium
ATGAAGTGATTTGGGGTCGTTTGACCGATGCGCGGAGGCGGCAGGGGATGCGATGGACCAAGGAATACCATCCTGATTGTGGATGGAATGAATGAGCTTTTATCATCGAAACCGACGTTTTGATTTGGCGGAGAGGGTGGACTTCCGACCCTTTTTTAAAGAAGGCGAGCTGCTGTTGTGCCTAATTGATTGCACAGACCGGAGCCACCGGCCCTGCCGGCGGCCCGACCGGGCCTGCCGGCCCGCAGGGCCCGATTGGCCCGACGGGCGCGACGGGCCCCACCGGCGCGACGGGACCCACTGGCCCGCAGGGCCCGCTGGGCTTCCCAGGTCCGCAGGGCCTGCAGGGCCCGATCGGCCCGCAGGGGCCCATCGGCGCGACGGGGTTGCAGGGCGTCACGGGCGCGACCGGCAACACCGGCCCCGGCGGCGTTGGCGCGACCGGCCCCACCGGCTCGACCGGCGCCACGGGCGCAACCGGAACCCAGGGCCTGCAGGGCCCGCAGGGCCCGGGCGTGCTGTTCAACGAAATGTATCTGTACAACCATGGCTCGAACGAGTTCACACCCAATCAGGCGGTCGGTTTTGACCAGCCGCCGGTGCCCAGCGCGTTTGTGCCCGGCATCACGCTGATCGGCAGCAACACGCTGGAGCTGTCGAACGCGGGCTTCTACCGCGTGGACTACTCGTTCATCCCCAGCTCCATCAACACCACGCTCGCGCTGTTCCTGAACGGCGTGGAGATCCCCGGCTCTCGCTACACCGCAGCCGATGCGCCTGTGATGATCAAGGGCGTCGCGCTGTTCCAGCTGGCGGGCGCGCTGCCGGCCTTCCTGCAGCTGCGCAATGTCAGCGCGACGGATAACGCCGTGCTGGACGTGGGCGCGCTGCCGGGCACCGTCAACGCCAGCCTGTATATCACCGGCATTGTAGCCGTGTAACCCGGTCAAAAAACCGGAGGCCGGTGGATCGCTCCACCGGCCTCCGGGCTTTTGAAACATCCCCGCGCGGCTATTCCCTGGCCAGGCTGTTCACCGGGCCGCTGCGCTTGCCGGTGATGTGCTCGATCGTCATGCGCAGCATCAGCACGTTTCGGGCCGCCCGCTGCATGTCCCCCGCGATCTGCTCCACCGGCACGTCGAACACGCCCGCGGTGAACCGCCCGAGCGCCTCGGCAGCCTCGTCTTCCGGCAGCCGCTCGACCCGCCCGTAGCAGATCACGCTCTCGTAGTGCGCCGTGTATTTCGCGAGCTCCGGCACGTGGGCGAGCACCGCGCTGAAGCAGGCGCGCGGATCCTTGTCCAGCAGGTCCAGCTTCTTGCCCTGCCTGGCGCAGTGCAGCAGCAGGTGGCCGTCCACATAGGCGCAGTTGATCGGCACCGCGTGGGGATACCCCAGCTCGTCCGGCACGAGCGACAGCGTGCCCCACTTGGCCAGGCCCAGCAGCTGGCGCGCCTCCTGCTCGGGTAGCTCCCGATCTTTCCGCCGCATCCGGGTGAATTCCATGGTGTGCCACGTCCTTTCAGCGCATTTGAATGAACAGATAATCCCGCTCCGACGAGCCGCCCGGCACGAACCGGTAGCCCGCCCAGTCGAAGTCCTTCAGCCCGTCCGGCCGGTCGACCCGGTTTTTGATGAGGAAGCGCGCCATCTGGCCGCGCGCCGCGCGGATGGTGGCCACCGTGCCGCGCGCGCCGCCCGGCCTCTGCACCTGAAAGCGGCAGCCGATCAGCGCGTCGCCGGGCAGCAGGTGGGGGACGACCAGCTGGGCGTAGTCCACGGACGCCAGGTTGACGACCGGTTCGCCCGTCTCAAACAGCTTGTCCCGGATGCGGCGGCCCCACAGCGAGTACAGGTCCTGCCCCTCCGCGCGCAGCCCCCGCAGCCCCAGCCGGTGGGGGAGCACCGAGTCCAGCGGGCGCAGCAGCCCGTAGAGCGCGCTCAGCAAGCGCAGGTGATCCTGGGCGAACGCGAAGTCGTCCGCGGTAAAGTCCATGGCGTCCAGGTTGCGGTAGGCCGCGCCCCAGTAGGCCAGCAGCGCGGGCGCGCCGGGCGCGCGCGGGTCGAAGCGCTGATAGGCGTCGAACAGCGCCAGGGCCCGCTTTTCGTCCACGTCCAGCAGGCTCTCGAGCTCCCACGGCGCGAGGGCTCGCACGCACTGGGCGATGCGCGCCGCCACATCGGGGAACAGCGCGGGGGTCGGACAAACGTCCGGCCGCTCGACCGCCCGCGTGTTGCGCGCGGGCGCCAGCATCGAGATCACAGCCGCGCCCCCCTTCACGATGGTTTCTGTCATTCTATCAAATCCACGGAACGAAAGCAACACTTTGCCTGCCAACCGCTGTTCGCCGCGCGCTTTGCGCGACAAAATCCCCCTGGACGCAAATCCAGGGTACAAACGAGCCGGCGGAGCCGCCGGAAACTGCCCGCCCAGCCCGAACATCCGTGCCCGCAAACCGGTGTTGTCGCGTTGCGGGTACGGATGAAGGGATGACCGGGCTGGTCGGGGGGATTTTGTTACACGGGGGGAGAGGATGGGATTATTCGTCGGATGCGGAGGGGTCCGGGCATTCGTACGGCGAGTCGCAGTCGCCGCAGATGCACGATGAGTCGCAGTCGCAGCCGTTACACGAGGGCTTGCAGTTGCAGCACTTGCGCGAGGGCTTGCAGTTGCGGCAGTTGCGCGACGGTTTGCAGTTGCAGCAGTTGCAGCGCTTGCACGACGGCTTGCAGTTACCGCAGTCGCACGGGGGTTTGCAGTTGCCGCAGTCGCAGGAAGGCTTGCAGTGGCAGCGCTTGCACGGGGGTTTGCAGTCGCGGCAGTCGCACGGCGGCTCGCAGTCGCCGCTGTCGTCGCAGTCGTCGCAGTCGCACGGCGGCTCGCAGTCACCGCAGTCGCACGGGGGCTCGCAGTCACCGCAGTCACCGCAGTCATCGCAGCCGCAGCAGTCGCAGGAAGGCTTGCAGTGGCAGCGTTTGCACGGGGGTCTGCAGTCGCGGCAGTCGCACGGCGGCTCGCAGTCGTCGCAGTCGCACGACGGTTCACAGTCGTCGCAGTCGCACGGGCGACAGCAATCACAGGGGCAGTCGCACTCCTCGCAGGGGCACGGTTTGCACGGCCTGCACCGTTTGCACGGCTTGCACGGTTTACACGGCTTACACGGCTTGCACGGCTTACACGGTTTGCACGGCCTGCGCACGTTGTACAGCGAGACGCGCACCACCGGGACACGCTCATCCACCGTGACCCACACCGGGACGGGATCGAGCAGATAGCCGGTCGGGGACTGGATTTCGGTGAGCGAATAGCGGCCAAAGTCCAGCTCGGGGGAGGAAGCCATGCCCTGCTCGTCGGTGATCAGCACGGCGATTTCCGTGCCGGATTCATCGCGCAGCGAGTATTGAGCGCCCTGAAGCGCGCGGTCCGGGCAGCAGTAATCGCATTTGCACAGCAGCAGGCGCCCCTTCTCGGGCCGCTTTGTGTTGAGCAGGCGCACGCGCTGATCCGGGGGTGGGTCGATGGACGCAACCACCGGGATGGGGCCCGGGAGGGGCAGATAGCCATCCGGCGGAGCGACCTCCACCAGCAGATAGCTGCCGGGCAGCAGCGAGCAGAAGCTGATCTCGCCGCCAGCTCCGGTCTGATCCTCAAACAGCGTTACGCCATCGGTCGTCTGGAGCTCGAAGCGCACGCCCTGGAGCGGCAGCTCGCCATCCGGGTCTTCGGCACATTTATACACATGCACGCAAGCCAGAGGCTGCGTCAGCTCGTTTCGAAAGTCGGTTTCAAGCGGCGTCGGCATCATCACCGCCTGGGAGATTCTAAGGCCGCTGTCGGCGATCAGCGGCACCACATCCACGCCGTACAGCACGCGGCTCAGGCTCGCGCTGAGCACGAATTCCGTCGGGAGCGCGCTTTCCTCATACGAGATATACAGGCTGTCGCCGTTCAGGATCTGCGTGATGGGCTGGCCGTCTTCGTCTTCAATTTGCAGCGGCAGGCCGGACGCGTGGCTGAACACCTCAAACAGCTTGTTTTGCAGCAGAGCGCCCACCCCGAAGACGCGGATCGGGCCCGCCACGAAGCGGTCGTTCCGCTTGGTCATGCGCATCTGCGTGTCGTCGAAGAGGATCTGAGCGGGCTGGACGCTGTTCCAGATGTCGTCCAATGTCCAGCCGTTGCCCACGTTGCTGAGCAGGTAGTTGTACAGCAGCAGCGCGTTCGGCGGGTTGGCCGAACCGAGCGTAAAGGGAGGGGCGTCCAGCACATGCCAGATCGCGCCCTGCGTGCCCTGGAAGGCCTCGACTTCGGTGAGGGATGGAATCCCGAGGATCTCGCGCAGGCGCGACAGCGGCACATAGGGATAGCTGTGGTTGGCGATCCAGCGGAGCAGGTTGACCTTCGCGAGGTCGAACAGCTGGCTGATCTCGGCGTCGCTTCCGGCGTGATAGCTGGAGTTGTAAACCATACTGGTGGCCAGATCCACGCAGAATCCCTGATGGTTGGCGCCGTTTTCGGCGATGTTGAACAGCGAGGTGAAGTGATCGACGCCATCGGCGTCTAAGATGGACGCGCCAAAGATTCGATGGGTGACAACATACGAGTTCGCCGCGGGCGCGGCGTTTTTCAATGAAACGGATTTCTTCTGACGTGTATTGCCCATTAATCAAGACTCCTTTTGTATTATTTGTCGATCGAAGACGTTTTCGGGCGTTCGATAGGAGGAGGGACACCATATACTATGATTCTGTTGGTCTTTTGTTACCGTAGAACCATGGTGACGCGCGCCGGGCGGTGATCCGGGCGTCGGATTGTGATACCAATTCAAAATATTAACGCCACGTCGCGCCGGATTTTTTTTTGCCCTGCGGCGTCGCCCTCCGCTTAGCGTAGCTCTGCTACGCTGCACTCCAGCTCCTTGCAGGGCGAAAAAAACGCTCGCCGCTTTGGAGGCGTTACTATTTTTCATTGGTATGAAAACCCGCCTGAGCGGGGAACCATCCCGCCGGCCGGCGGCGGTTGCCGGGGCGAAAAATGCGCTTGCCAGAATCATTCGAACGCGCTATAGTAGTAACCAGCCACAAAGCAAGGAGGGTATGCATCATGGCAAAGGCATTGGCGCACGCAGCAATCACCGTGAAGGATATGCAGGCATCGCTCAAGTTCTACACAGAGGGCCTGGGGCTCAAGAAGGTGTTCGAGATCCCCAATCCCAAGGACGGCTCGCCCTGGATCGTCTATCTGAACGTGTGCCCCGGCCAGTTCGTGGAGCTGTTCTACGATGGCGTCGAGGAGAACCCCTGGCGGCCCGAGCTGCTGGGCGTGAACCACCTGTGCTTTGAGGTAGAGGACATCCACAAGGCCTCGCAGCAGGTGCTGGACGCCGGGTTCGCCATGGACGTCATGCCCAATCAGGGCTGCGATTTCAACTGGCAGTCCTGGACCAAGGACCCCAACGGCGTCCGCGTGGAGCTGATGCAGATCGATCCCCAGTCGCCGCACGCCCAGTACATGTAGTGCCAATTCAGCGCTTCGTTGGGCAGGGCGCGTTTCAAAAGCGCCGAAAGCGCAATGGGCTGCGGCCTGCGCTTCCTCCCTTTCTGAAGCGCGCCTGAAGAGAGGAGGGCCATGCCCGAATGGACAAGATTTCAACCAACCGCGTCATCAAGGTGGGCGTCGTGACCCACGATGTGGAGGAGACCTATCAGAAGTTCTGCGCGCTGTTCAACGTGCTGGAGCCGTACGACAGCCACAGCGCGCCCGCCGGCGATTTCGAGCGGTTCAAGTACAAAAAATACAAGGGCCAGCCTGCCGACCACACGCCGATGAAGGTCAAGTGCGTGTATCTGGATCCGATCTACTTCGAGATCGTGCAGCCGCTGGGCGAGGCGGACAGCCCCTGGCACGACCACCTGAAACAGCACGGCACCAGCGTCTGCTTCATCGCGCTGTACATCGAGGGCTTCGAGCAGCACATCGACCTGATGGGCAAGCAGGGCTTCCCGCTGATCTTCGAGGAGGAGAAGGGCTACGAGCGCTACGCCTACTTCGACACGCTCAAGACGCTCGGCTTCACGCTGGAGATGAAGGAGCGCATTCCGAAACAGTGATTCCTGCCGGCGGGAGCCAGGGCCGCGGCCGGCGCTGGAGGGGCTCGCCCCGCCAGGCCTCCCCGGGGCTTTGCCCAAACACAAAGAAGCTGAACCGGTTGGTTCAGCTTCTTTGTGTCACATTGCCCTCAGCGAATCGGGATGCCTTCCCGGTCGGCGATCCGCGCCACATAGGCGTAGGCCTCGGCGTACTCGGCGTCGGTCTTCATGTGCTCCAGCAGCAGGGGCGTGTCGGGCGGCAGGTTGTCGTTCACGATGTGCAGCACCCTCGCGTAGTCCAGCGCGCCCTTGCCCGGGGCGAGCTCGCGCAGCAGGAGGGTGAAGGGCTGCTCGAGCAGGATGTCCTTGGTGTGGCAGCTCTTGACGTGGGGCCCCAGCTTCTGGAAGCACTCCTCGATGAACTCGCTTGCGAACAGGTATCGCCTGGCGCTTGAGATCATGTTCACAAAATCCATGTGCACCGCGAACCGCTCGCGGTCCACGTCCTGAATCAGCCGCAGGTATTCGTCCGGCCCGTCCGGCGCCATCCAGGGCATGGGCTCGATGGTGTAGTAGGTGCGCGTGGGCCGCACCGCGTCGATGATGGCCCGGATCGAGCGCACGATTTCGGCGTAGGTTTCGGGGCTGTAGTTGTCCGGGTAAGCGCCGTCCCAGCGCGCGCCGCGCGAGCCGACGATGTTCACGCAGCAGTTCGCGCCGATCTCGTCGGCAAACCGCAGCTGGTTCTGGGCGAACCGGAGCGCGGCCTCGCGCTCCGCGCTGTCCGGCGAGAGCGGGTTCTTCCAAACGCCCACCTCCGCGATCGTCACCCCGAGCTTTTCGGCCTCGGACAGCACGTCGGCCACCACGGCGTCCGGCGCTTCGTGCGTGACGGGGCAGGTCACCGCCGCGAAGCGCGACGCCCGAAGCAGCCCACCCCATTGGGCGGCGCTCTCAAACCGCGCCGCGATCGATCCTCCCAGTTTCATGCTTCGTACCCCTTCCCGGGCATCATGTCCATGCCCTTGTAGTCCATGTACCAGGCGCCCTTCCGATGAATCTCGCCGCTTTGCAGCAGGCTCATCAGCGCGCGCGCGGTCTCGTCCGCGCCCATGTTCCAGGTCTCGCGGCCCATCACGGTTTTCATGCGGCCGGGGTGAACCGAGTAAAACTTCACGTCGTCCACCGACGCGTTCATCACGCCGGAGATCTTGGTCGCGGCGCACTTGCTCAGCGCATACGCCGGGATCCAGCTGCCGCAGCTGCCGATGTCGCAGCCCTCCGACGTGACCGTGATCATGGACGCGCCGCCCTGTTTGCACATCACTGGGTAAAAATGCTTGATCACCGCCACCGCGCCGATGGTGTTCACCTCCAGCGTCTGGCGCAGATCGGAAATGGACGCCTGGTGCAGCGGCGTCCTGCGGTCGGCGTCCAGCAGGATGCCGGCGGCATTGATCAGCGCGTCCGCCTCGCCAAAGCGCTCCTTCACAAACGCCGCCGCCGCCTCCAGCTGCCCCTCGTCGGTCACGTCGCACCGCGCGTGAAACACGCGAAGCGGGTGCGCCCGCTCCAGCGCCATCAGTTCCTGCGGCGCCTCGGCCCGGCGCAGGCCGGCCACCACCTCGTGCCCCAGGCGCGCGCACTCCTTCACCAGCTCCAGCCCCAGCCCCTGTCCGGCCCCGATGACGACCACTCTCATCGCCGTGCCCCCTTCCTTATTTACAAACGTGAAACCGGGCAATCCTCGGTTGTTCGGTATGCATTATAACGATCGTGGTTTTTGTTGTCAAGTGTCTAATATTGCTTTGCGATTGTGTAAAAATAATTTTGCGAATCTATTGACAGCGTTTGCTGCGCTGGCGTATAATGACACCAGATATGGAGTAATCGATTACAGTAAACGATTACAATTGTAGCACACCAGCGAAAATTGCACAAGCAAGGAGGGGGCGGCGTGGCGACCATCATGGATGTGGCGAGGCGCGCGGGCGTATCGGTCGCGACGGTGTCCCGGGTCATCAACGGCGTGAGCAGCGTGCAGGCGCAGCGCATTGAGCAGGTCAACCAGGCGATTTCGGAGCTGAACTACCGCCCCAACAGCATCGGGCGCAACCTGCGCCGCGCCGAGACCAACCGCATCATCGTGCTGCAGCCCAGCATCGCCAACCCGTTCTTTTCGCGGGTGGTGCGCGGCATTGATTTCGCGGCGCGCGAGGCCGGATACCACATCATGCTGTGCGACACCGACAACGATCCGGAGCGCGAGCGGATGTACCTGGACATGCTGGACCGGCGCGTGGCGGACGGCGCGATCTTCATCACGTCCTGCCAGGAGCCCGCGGCTTACCGGGCCATCGCCGAGCGGCACCCGCTGATTCACTGCTGCGAACACTACGACGACGAGACGCTCTCCAGCGTCACCATGGACAACGTGGCCGCGGGGCGCAGCGCCGCCAACCACCTGATCCAGTCCGGCCACGAGCGGATCGCGTTTTTCGCGGCCTACAACAAATACCTCACCGTGGGCCAGCGCTACCAGGGCTACGCGGCGGCGCTGAAAGAGGCGGGCATTCCGCTGGATCCCGCGCTGTGCTTTGACGTCGGCCCGGTGCACGACGAGCTGATCTGGGAGGAGGCGCTGCGCCAGGCCGCCGTGCTCGCGCGCATGCCCGACCGGCCCACGGCGGTGTTCTGCTCCAGCGACATGGTGGCCATCGCTGTGATCCACGCGCTGAAGGCGGAGGGGATCGGCGTGCCGGGCGACATCTCGGTGATGGGGTTTGACGACATCGACATCGCGCGGCTGTTCGACCCGGGCCTGAGCACCGTGTACATTCCCAAGCACGCCATCGGGCGGGAGGCGATGCGCCTTTTGCTCAAGCGGCGCGAGGCCCCGGACACGCCCACCGAGCGGATCATCGCCGAGCACACCGTGGTGGTGCGGGAGTCGACGCGGATCAGAGGAAGCGAAACGTGAGGCGGCGCCTCGCGAAAAACGAGGAGGTATTCGCATGGGTGTGATCGATCCTGGCAAGGTTTGCCAGATTGCGCTGGTGGTGGACGACATCGAGCGCGTCGCCCGGAACTACGCCGAGCTGTTCGGCGTCCCAGTACCGGACATCTGGCAGGTTCCCCCGCATGCGGAGGCGCACACGCGCTTTCGCGGACAACCCACGGACACCCGCGCCAGAATCTGCGTGTTCGACATGGGCCAGGTGGTGCTCGAGCTCACGCAGGCGGACGATCAGGAGAGCTCCTGGAAGCAGTTCCGCGACGAGCGCGGCCAGGGCGTGCACCACATCGGATTCCAGGTGAAGGACCGGGACGCGGTCATGCGCTTCTTCGCCGGGAAGAATGCCCCGGAGCGCCACTACGGCGATTACACCGGCGGCAATTACACCTTCGTAGACAGCGAACGCGAGTTCGGTGTGCTAATCAACGTCAAATATGAGGAGGGTCAACAATGAAAAAGGTTCTGTCCCTGGTTTTGGCGCTCGCCCTGGTGCTCGGGCTGTGCGCGGTTGCCCTGGCGGAGGTCGACACCTCTGTCAGCGGCGAGCTGACCTACTGGAGCTGCTTCTCAGGCGATTCGATGACCTGGGATCAGTGGCGCGTGGGCGAATTCCAGAAGATGTACCCCAACGTCAAGGTGGACGTGCAGTTCGTGCCCGAGTCCGCCGGCATGAAAAACGGCAAGCTGATGGCCGCGATCGCGGGCGGCACCGCCCCGGACGTGCTGTGCGCCGACGACTACATCACCTCCTATGGCTTCGCGGCGCAGGGCGCGTTCGAGTCCTGGGATCCGTACATGGAGCTGACCGGCCTGAATCTGGACGACTTCATGCCCGGCTTCAGCAACCTGATGAAGATCAAGGGCGTCACCTACCTGCTGCCCCAGGACAGCAACGTCATCTTCATCTACATGAACAACGACATGTTCAAGGAAGCGGGCCTCGACCCGGCCGTCGATTATCCCAAGACCATCGAGGATCTGGACGCGCTGGCCGAGAAGCTGACCGTGGCCGACGCCAGCGGCAACGTGAGCCGTTTCGGCTTCATCCCGTGGCTTGACTCGGGCGACGACCCCACCTTCTGGCCCTTCATGTTCGGCGCCAACATGTACAACCCCGAGACCAACAAGCTCGAGCTGGACGACCCGAAGGTCATCGCCGCCCTGAACTGGCAGAACGGCTACGCCCAGAAATACTCCGCCGAGAAGATGAAGACCTTCACCCCCCTGGGCGGCGGCGGCGGCCTGTTCTCCCCGGATCACCCCTTCTTCACGCAGAAGGTCGCGATGACCATGGTCGGCAACTGGGCCACCAACGCCATCCGCATCTACGCGCCGCAGGTGAACTACTCGGTGTGCGCGATCCCGGTGCCGGAGGGCGGCCGCGTGGAGTCCACCCCGCTGGGCTCCAACGTGTTCGCGATGCCGGTGGGCACCAAGAACCCCGAGCTGGCCGCGAAGTTCTTCGCGTTCTGCGAGCGCCCCGAGATCAACGGCAACAACTTTGACACCTGGCGCTCCATCCCCTGCATCGACGCGCTGTTTGACGATGTGAGCTGGACCAAGCAGGGCGACCCCATCTACGCGCTGGAGCGCAAGATCGCCAACTCGCCCCTGTCCGGCCATCCGGCGCTGTGCACCGTGTCCGCGCAGCTGCGCGCGGACATGATCGCGCTGCGCGACAACGTGATCTACAACAACGTGGATCCGCAGCCGCTGCTGCAGGAGCTGGCCGCGAAGCTCCAGCCCGAGCTGGACGCCGCACAATAACAGATCGCGCGCGAAGGGAAGGGGAGGTTCTCCTTCCCTTCGCCAATCCGACAGACCAGCGAGCAACATCGACATGCTGCAAGGGGAGTGCTTTTTGGTGACTGTGCAAAATCGAAGCGACAAACCGCCCTTGTCACGGGGGCGCGTCACGGAAATCCTGGAGCTGACCGTGATGTACATTGTGCTGCTCATCATGGCGGCCTGCTTTATTGTACCGTTTTTCTGGCTGGTGTCGAGCTCCCTGAAGCGGCCCAGCGAGCTGTTCCTGGTTCCGGTTCGCTGGCTGCCCAACGAGATCCAGTTCGACAACTACAAGAACATGTTCAGCATGATCCCCTTTTTCAGCTATCTGCGCAACACGCTCTGGCTGGTGCTGCACAATGTGCTGGGATCGCTGATCTCCAGCGCCCTCGTGGCGTATGGCTTCGCCCGGCTGCGCTGGCCGGGGCGCGACAAGGTGTTTGTGCTGGTGCTGATCACGATGATCCTGCCTTTCCAGGTCACGATGGTCTCCCGGTTCCTGCAGTTTCAGAGCTGGGGCTGGGTGGGCACTTACCTGCCGCTGGTCGTCACCCCTTACTTTGGCAACCCGTTCTTCATTTTCCTGATGCGCCAGTTCTTCTCCGGTCTGCCCTATGACCTGAGCGAGGCGGCCAAGATCGACGGCGCGGGCGAGTTTCGCATTTTCTGGCAGATCTGTCTGCCGCTGGCCAAGCCCGCGATGGCCACGGTGGCGATTTTCGCCTTTATGGCGTCCTGGAACGATTTCATCGGGCCGCTGATCTACCTGCAGAGCGACAAGATGTACACGCTGTCCATCGGTGTGCAGCTGATCCGCTCGCGGCTGGATCCCAAGTGGGCCGAGATGATGGCGGCGGGCGTGGTCATGGTCGCGCCGGTGCTGGTCATCTTCTTCCTGCTGCAGAAATATTTCATCCAGGGCATCGCGCTGTCCGGAATCAAGGGATAGGGGGGAAGAGCCATGAAAACCAAGAGCCGCGAAGCCGTTGCCGGGCTGCTGTTTGTTTCGCCCTGGATCATCGGGTTTCTGGCGTTCACCATCTCTCCGGTCATCCAGTCGTTCTGGTATTCGCTGACCGAGTACAAGGTGTTCACGCGCACGTTCAACTTCATCGGCCAGGGGAACTACGCGCACATGCTGAGCGACCCGGTGTTCAAGGTGGCGCTGATGAACACGCTGTACACCGTGCTGATCGGCGTGACGCTGACCACGCTGGTGGCGCTGGCCTCGGCCATCCTGATGGACAACAAGCGCCTGAAGGGGTTGTCCTTGTTCCGCGTGGTGTTCTTCATCCCCACGCTGATGCCGCTGATCATCAACTGCTTTCTGTGGATGTGGATCCTGCGCCCCGACTTCGGCCTCATCAACGAGCTGCTGCGGGCGGTTGGCGTGTCCGACCCGCCCGGCTGGCTGGCCAGCCCGGTGTGGAGCAAGCCCGCGCTGATCCTGATGATGATCTGGGGCTGCGGCGGCTCGATCATCATCTACCTGGCCGGGCTGCAGGACGTGCCCGAGTCGCTGTACGAGTCGGCCTCGCTGGACGGCGCCAACTTCATGCAGCGCACGTTCCACATCACCATCCCCATGATCGCGCCGGTGATGCTGTACAACGTGGTCACCGCGGTCATCGGCGTGTTCCAGTGGTTCGCGGAGCCGCTGGTCATGACCGAGGGCGGCCCCAGCCAGTCCACGATGTTCTACTCGCTGTACCTGTACCAGAACGCGTTCCAGTTCTTCAAGATGGGCTACGCCTCGGCCATGGCCTGGGTGCTGCTGGTGATCTGCCTGGTCATCATCTTCTTCCTGTTCAAAGGGCTGAACCGCTTCTCCGACAACTGACATCAATAAATAGGAAAGAAGGAATTATCCATGGCCAATCCGCTGCTCGGCACCAGTGTCGTCACCCAGATCGGGCTGCTGGTGCATGACATCGAGAAGTCCTGCGAGGAGTTCAGCCGGTTTTTGGGCTGCGAGAACCCCGGCTGGAGCCTGACCGGCCCCATCGAAGAGGCGCAGACCGAGTACCTGGGCGCGCCCAGCAAGGCGCGCGCCCGCTTGGCGTTCTTCCACGTGGGGCCCAATGTGGACATCGAGCTGATCGAGCCCGATCACGAGCCCTCTACCTGGCGGCACGACCTGGACCAGAACGGCGAGGGCTTCCACCACATCGCGTTTGTGATCGACGGCATGAAGGACAAGATCCTGAAGCTTCAGCAAAACGGCATGCCGCTGCTGCAAAAGGGCGAGTATCCCGGCGGCCGCTACGCCTATCACGACGCCAACAGCGCGCTGAAAATGGTGCTGGAACTGCTCGAGAACGATTGACCGCGGGCAC
>JAVBQA010000026.1:0-20726 GCA_031549325.1 Eubacteriales bacterium
GTACCGGTTCCGCGGCAGGAACATCGTGTTCATCCTGGTGCTGATCGTGATGATGATCCCCATCGAGATCCTGATGCTGCCGCTGTACAACCTGACGGTGAAGTGGCACATCATCAACACCAAGGCGGGCGTGATCCTGCCGTTCATGGTGGCGGCCAGCGCGGTGTTCTTCTTCCGCCAGTTCACGAGCGGCCTGCCGCTGGAGCTGATGGACGCGGGCCGCATCGACGGCGCGACCGAGTTCGGCATCTTCTACCGCATCATGGTGCCGCTGATGAAACCGGCGTTCGGCGCGATGACGATCCTGATGGCCATGACCAGTTGGAACCAGTTCGTGTGGCCGTTGATCGTGCTGCGCGAAAACAAGAACTTTACGCTGCCCATCGGGCTCTCCAGCCTGATCACCCCCTACGGCAACAACTACGAGATCATGCTCGCCGGCGCGTGCATGGCGGTGGTGCCGGTGATCGTCATCTTCCTGTTCAACCAGCGCTCATTCGTCTCCGGGCTCGCGGCGGGCGGCGTGAAAGGATAGCCGCAGGCGCGGAACCGACATCAATTTGAGGAGCTTTGCCATGAACAAAACCGCTACCATCAAGCTGGGCAAAACCGGGCCCGTCATCGACAAAAACATCTACGGCCACTTTGCGGAGCACCTGGGGCGCTGCATATACGACGGCATCTTCGTGGGGAAGAGCTCCCCCATCCCAAACGACGGCGGCATCCGCAAAGACATCGCGGACGCGCTGCGCAGGATCAGGATTCCGGTGCTGCGCTGGCCGGGCGGCTGCTTCGCGGACGAATACCACTGGAAGGACGGCATCGGCCCGGACACAAACCGCGTGCGCATGATCAACACCCACTGGGGCGGCGTCGTGGAGGACAACAGCTTTGGCACGCACGAGTTCTTCCGGCTGTGCGAGCTGCTCGAGACCGCGCCCTACGTGTGCGGCAACGTGGGCAGCGGCACGGTACAGGAGATGAGCGAATGGGTCGAATACATGAACTTCGACGGCGAGTCGCCCATGGCGAATCTGCGCCGGGCAAACGGGCGCGCCAAGCCGTTCAACCTGAAGTACTTCGGCGTGGGCAACGAGAACTGGGGCTGCGGCGGCCGCATGCGCGCCGAGCACTACGCCGACCTGTACAGGAACTACGCCACCTACGCCCGCAACTATGGCGAAAACGTGCTGTTTCGCGTGGCGGCCGGCCCACGCGGCGCGAACTATCACTGGATGGACGTGCTGATGCGCGAGGCGGCCTATCTGATGGAGGGCATCGGGCTGCATTACTACACCCGCGTGGGCGACAAGGTGATCCCCATCACACAAGAGGATGGCAACGAGATCTACCTGCGGGACGAATCGCGCTCCCGCAAGTCGGCCACCGAGTTCAACGAAATCGACTGGTTCGGCATCATGAAGGCCGCCTGGTTCACCGACGAGCTGATCAGAAAGCACGGCGCGATCATGGACAAGCACGACCCGGACAAGCGCGTGGCGCTGATCGTGGACGAGTGGGGCACCTGGTTCGACAGCGAACCGGGCACCAATCCGGGGTTCCTTTATCAGCAGAACACGCTGCGCGACGCGGTGTCCGGCGCGATCTCGCTGAACATTTTCAACAACTACGCCGAGCGCGTGCGCATGACCAACATCGCCCAGACGGTGAACGTGCTGCAAGCCATGGTGCTCACCGAGGGCGCGGACATGATCACCACCCCCAGCTACCATGTGTACGACCTGTTCACCCCCCACCAGGACGCGAAACTGGTCGAGACGGCGGTCGAGGGCGCGGGCTATGAGTTCCACGGCGAGACGCTGCCGGCGCTCAGCGTGTCGGCTTCCCAGGCCGGGGACGGATCGCTGCACATCACCATCGCCAACCCCGACCCGGTGGAGGGCGTATCGGCCGCGCTGGACCTCGGCGCCTACCCTGTGAGCTCCGTCAAGGGCCGCGTCGTCACCTCGGCCAACATGACCGATTACAACGACTTTACCGACGGCGAGAGGGTGCGCCCCCGCGCGTTCGACGGCGCTCGCTTCGAGGCCGGCTCGCTCTTTGTCGCCCTGCCCAAGATGTCCGTCGTGGCGCTGACGATTCGTTAACCCAAAAAACAACTCAAAAAAGCATCCTCTTCAGCGCGGTCAGCTCAAAACTCGCGGCGATGAGGGTCTCCAGCATGTCCATCCGCACGTCGCTGTCCAGCACCACGGTGATCCAGTGGCGCTTGTTCATGTGATAGGCGGGCACGACGCCCGCATGCGCCTGGGTCAGCCCGTAGGCGAGCAGCGGGTCGCACTTCAGGTTGATGACATCGGTTTCCCCGTCGCCGGAAAGGCCGACCCTGCCGAGGGGCGCTTTCAGCACAATCCCAAACCACTTGCCGCTCCGCGCGTGGCGCAGCACGGTGGTGTCAAAATCCATGGCGAAGGGCATGTCCCTGCCCGTCCCCGGCAACGTTTCGATGTAGGCGAAAATCTGCTCGCGCGTGATCACAAAACCACTCCCCGACCCCATTATACCACATCCGGGGCTTTGACGTTTGCGCGCAAAAGGGTTATACTGGAGGCATCAAATCTCCAGGGAGGGAACAAGCATGAACGTGCTGCTCATCAACGGCAGCCCCCATGCGCAGGGCTGCACCTACACCGCGCTTCAGGAGGTCGGCTCGGCGCTGAACCGGGCGGGCGTCGGAACCGAGCTGTTCCAGATCGGCAAAAAACCGGTGCTCGGCTGCGCGGACTGCGGCAAGTGCCGCGAAATGAACCCGCCCCGCTGCGCGCTGACGGGCGACCTGTGCAATGCGCTGATCGAGGCCATGTCGCGGGCCGACGGGCTGGTGATCGGCTCGCCGGTGTACTACGCCGGGCCGAACGGCGCGCTGTGCGCGCTGCTGGATCGGGCGTTCTTCTCCTCCAGCGCGCTGGTGAAGGGCAAGCCCGCCGCCGCGGTGGTCAGCTGCCGCCGCGCCGGGGCCACCGCCGCGCTGGACCGGCTGACCAAGTACATCACCATCAACCAGATGCCGCTGGTCTCGAGCCAGTACTGGCCCATGGTGCACGGCAACACGCCCGAGGAAGTGAAGCAGGATCAGGAGGGGCTGCAGATCATGCGCACGCTCGGCGCGAACATGGCGCGGCTGCTCGCGGGCCTTGGGGACCGCCCGCTGCCCGAGGGCGAGCGGCGCGTGTGGACCAACTTCATCCGCTGATTCTCGCCCAAAAAGCGGAGCGAACCCCAAAGGTTTACTCCGCTTTCGCTTTTTGAAACCACAGCATCGCGCCGTCCGGATCGGCGTCCGGCAGCGCCTGCCAGCCGTTTTTTGTGTAAAACCGGATGGCCGCGCGGTTGACCGCGAAGGTCTGCAGGCGCAGCAACTCATACCGCGCAAACAGCAGCCGCTCCACGTGCGCCATCAGCAGCGAGCCGTACCCCGCGCGCTGGTGCGGCACGTCCACCATCATCAGGTGCAGCAGCTCGCCCCTTGTCACGGCAAACGCCAGCGGCGCGCCGTCCCCGGTGAGCAGCACGCAGTCGTCCAGGCCGGCGTCGATCTCGGCGTCGGCCTGGCCGCTGCCGATGAAATCGTTCACCAGCTCGGCCCCCAAAAACGGCGTGTAGTTGGCCAGAATCACCCGCCTCGCCATGTCCTTCAGCGGCTGCAGGTCGCCCGGCGCGGCGGGACGAAACGAAATCTCCATCGGCGGCCTCCCCTGTCGTCTCTCCGTTGCTTACCTAACGTTCCACCGTCGTCCCCTGCCGCTCCAGGAACTCATCGAAGCTCATGCGGTGGTCGACCAGCCCTTCCGGGCGGATCTCCATGATGCGGTTGGCGACGGTCTGGATGAACTGGTGGTCGTGGGCGGCAAACAGCACATTGCCCGGGTAATCGGTGAGCGCGTTGTTCAGCGCGGTGATGGACTCCAGGTCCAGGTGGTTCAGCGGCTGATCCAGCAGCAGCACGTTGGCGCCGCTGAGCATCATGCGGGACAGCATGCAGCGCACCTTCTCGCCGCCGGAGAGCACATTGACGGGCTTGTATACGTCGTCTCCCGAAAACAGCATGCGCCCCAGGAACTGGCGCAGATACAGCTCGTGCTTATCCACGACCGACCATTCAGCCAGCCATTCCACCAGATTCTCGGTGTGCCCGGCGAAAAACCGGGTGTTGTCCTTGGGGAAGTAAGCCTGGGAGGCGGTGCTGCCCCACTTGACGCTGCCGGAATCCGGCTCCAGCTCGCCCACCAGGATCTGAAGCAGCGCGGTGTTCGCCAGCTCGTTGTCGCCCACCAGCGCGATCTTGTCGCCGTGGCCCACCACGAAGCTGACGTCCCTCAGCAGCTGGACGCCGTCCACCGTCAGGCACAGGTTCTTGACCTCCAGGATGTCCTTGCCCACCTCGCGGTCGGGCTTGAAGCCCACCCAGGGATAGCGGCGGGAGGAAGCGGGCATGTCGTTCAGCTGCAGGTTTTCCAGCAGACGCTTTCGGGCCGTGGCCTGGCGCGCCTTGGACTTGTTGGCCGAGAAGCGCTGGATGAACGCCTGCATCTCTTTGGCCTTTTCTTCGGATTTGCGGTTCTGGTCGCGCAGCATTTGCTGAACCATTTTGCTGGACTCGTACCAGAAGTCGTAGTTGCCCACATACATCTTGACCTTGTTGTAGTCGATGTCCACGATGTGGGTACACACGTTGTTCAGGAAGTAGCGGTCGTGGGACACGATGATGACCGTGCCCGGGTAATCCAGCAGAAAGTTCTCCAGCCAGGTGACGGAGGCGTAGTCCAGGTTGTTGGTGGGCTCGTCCAGCAGCATGATGTCCGGCTGTCCGAACAGCGCCTGACTGAGCAGCACTTTGACCTTCTGGCGGCCGTCCAGCTCGCCCATGCGCGATTCGTGCAGGGCGACCGGGATCCCCAAGCCCTGCAGCACGCGGGACGCGTCCGACTCGGCCTCCCAGCCGTTCATCTCGGCGAACTCGCCCTCGAGCTCTGACGCCCGGATGCCGTCCTCGTCCGAGAAGTCGGGCTTTGCGTACAGCGCGTCCTTCTCCTCCATGATCTGGTACAGGCGCGCGTTGCCCATCAGCACCGTGTGCATCACGGTGAAAGCGTCGTACTGGTTCTGATCCTGCCGGAGGATCGACATCCTGAGCTTGGGGGGCACGTGGATGCTGCCGGTGCTCGGCTCGAGCTCGCCGGACAGCAGCCGCAGAAAGGTGGACTTGCCCGCGCCGTTGGCGCCGATGATGCCATAGCAGTTGCCCTGTGTGAACTGCAGATCCACATCCTTGAACAGCAGGCTGGCGCCAAAATGCAGGCTGACATTTTCAACGGTAATCATATTGGGAACACCTCTTTTCGCGTTACGATTGCCATCTTAGCATAGGATGACGCGCTTGTCACGCACCCCTGTGTGAAACCTTCGCCAAAAACTTTCTATATTGACGTGCAAAAACCGCAGTGATAAGATCTTACCAGACGAGCAATCACCGGGAGGAATTGTACAAATGATCGGCGTAGCCCTGGAAGGCGGCGGCGCGCGCGGCGCATACCACGTCGGCGCGATGAAGGCGCTGTATGAAGACGGCCATCCAATCGATGGCTATGTTGGCACATCCATCGGCGCGATCAACGGCGCACTGCTGGCGCAGGGCGACTTTGACGGGCTGGAGCGGCTGTGGGCCGGCATCTCGCCGGAGCAGCTGTTCAGCGAGCCGGTGGCCCGGCTGCTGCAGCTGGGCGAGCGCTCGCTGACGGATGGATTCACGGTGGACCTGAGCAAATCGCTGGCCGAGCTGCTCCACGGCGTGGACACCAGCCGCATGCGCGCGGTGATCGGCGCGCTGCTGGACGAGCGCAAGCTGCGCGCCCGCCGCGTGGATTTTGGGTTGGTCACCGTGCGCGCGCGGGGGCTCAAGGCCCGCGAGCTGCGGCTGCCCGACATCCCCGACGGCCAGCTGCTCGACCACCTGATGGCCAGCGCTTCGTTCCCTGGGTTCAAGCCGACCGTGATCGGGCAGGACAGCTATCTGGACGGCGGCCTGGCCAACAACTGCCCCATCAACATGCTGACGGATGCGGGCTATGAGCGCGTGTTCGCCATCCGCACGCTGGGGCCGGGCGTGTTTCGCACGCCGAAGACCGACGCCGAGGTCACCGTCATCGCGCCCTCGCGGGACCTGGGAAACGTGATGCAGTTTGACAACGGCCTGGTGCGGCGCAACATGCGCCTTGGGTATCTGGACGCGCGGCGGGTGCTCCACGGCGGGCTGGGCGGGCAGTACTACGTGCTGGCCGACGGCGCGCCCGACTGCGGCCGGCTGCTGATGGCGCTCGACCAGGCGGGCATTGAGCACCTGCGCAGCCTGTTTCCGCTGCCCGACCTGCCCCCGCTCCGGCTGCTGTTTGAGCGCATCCTGCCCGAGCTGGGCGCGCACCTGAAGCTCGGCAAGGCTTTCTCCTACGAGGAGCTGACGCTGGCGCTGCTCGAGTTTTCCGCCCAGGCGTTGGGCGTCGATGAGCTGGCGGAATACACCTGGGCAGACCTGGCCGGGCAGATTCTGCGCGCCGATTCCGCGCCCAACGCCCCGGGCAACCCATACGTTCCTGGCATCCTTCATCTGGCGCGGCAGATCGCGCAGGGCATCCGAACCGAAGCATAGGAGGGGCATCCGAGCGATTGGGGCGTCCCGATCCGAAGGCGCAACCATGAAACGGGCAGGGGCGGTTCTTGTTGAACCGCCCCTGCCCGTTGCCGGATCCCCGGGGGCGCTCCCCGCGATCCCGACCGCCCGGCAGCCGCTCACCGACATCCGCACCGGAAATACCACGACTGGCGTTGGCCGCAGCCCGGGCAGCCCAGCCCCGGCTCCACCCCAGCGAACCATGCCCGCAGCCCCTTCTCCCGAATCTCGCGCAGCGCCCTCAGCGCGCCCGCGTGGTGGGGCACGCCGTCGTTCCCGAAGGCCTCCACCCGCTCGCAGGGAAACTCGCCGCACTCGGCGCACACGGCGATCCCCTTTTCTTGTGCGCAGTCCTTGATGGCGCAGTCGCCGCACACATTGTCGCCCTTGCAGCCCGGGCATGCCAGATCGGCAAGCGGCCTGGCCGCCAGGCGCGCGTACTTCTCCGGCACGCCCTGAAGATGGCGCATCTCCCCCGTCTCGCTCGCCGCCCGAAACGAGCACTCCAGGCAATACAGCCCGCAATACGCCAGCTGGTCGATGTCTAGCTTCATTTGCAGTTTCTCCTCTTCTGTCGATCGAACCCTCGTCGGGAGGCCCAACGCTCCCCTTACCCAAACACCCGCTTCACCGCCTCGAGGTACCCATAGCCATAGAGGTCATCCGGCTGAAGGTAGCTGGTCTCGGTCCACTCATTCCAGCTGTTGATGGTGATGAGCCGTGGCTGATCCGGGTGCGCGTCGGCGAACGCCCTGGCCAGCGCCAGCCCCCGCTCGATGTTTTCCGGCGTTGCGTCGCGCACGACGCCCGGGCGGAACTCGGTGAAGCGCGGGTTGTTGTCCCAGCCGAGCGAGATGTGCGGAAAATAGGGCACGCCGGCGCCGCGCTCCATCAGCGCCCACTCCTTTTGCACGTCCGCCAGGATCTCCGGGTAGCCGCGGTCGACGTCGGCGAAGTGCACGAACTGGTAGTGCGTGATGCTGTCAAACCCCAGCGCAGCGATCAGCCCGAACGCGTCCACATCCTTGCCGCCGTCCACACCCGACACGTTCAGCGAGGCTTCGCTCCACATGGTCATCATCAGGTGCAGCCCGGGCAAGCCTCGCTTCACGCAGGCCGCGCGCAGCCAATCGAGCGCCCCCCGCGCCGCGTCCAGCGAGCCGAGGCCGCGCACGAAGTTGGGCACGTCATAGATCATGAACACCGGCTTGCCGCCGATCCGGTAATACTCAGGCCGCAGGAAATACTTGTCGATCAGGCGTGCCGCCATGCGCTCGAACTCGGCCCGGTCGATGGCCGCATCCCAGATCACGGTGGCCAGGTCGCTTGAGATGCGCTTGTCCCACAGCGTGACGGCGTTGTGGTTGGCCCACATCAGGAAGAACTTCATCTTGTCCCGGTTCTTGGCCCCGAGGAACCCGTCGTTCAGGCACTGCTCCAGAAACGGCCGCCGGTCGTACCAGTACCAGTCGTAGATGAACAGGTTCACATTGTGGTCGGTGGCGGCCTCAATCTGCATCTGCATCACGTAGGGATCGGCCTCGTTGCAGTAACCCCACAGCGGCCTGCGCGGCCAGGAATGCCCGGGGAATTTCGGCCCTGCCGCCTTCACCGTCTGCCATTCGCCATATCCCTCCGGCCAGAACTGGCGCGAGCGCGGCTCATCCCCGGTGTACGACGGCCACACATACGCCGCCACATCATACTTGCTCATGAAAACAGCCCTCCCGCACGCGGTTCCATTTGTTGCCAGTATACCACGACCACAGGCAGAAAACCACCGCTGCCTTCCAGTCATAAGGATTACAAGTCGTCCCATGCCGCATAGGATGAACGAGAACAGCATCGAAAGAGGTGTGCGTCCATGTATCTGAAAGGTAACAATCCTACATATCAAACGCGCGCGGGCGAGACGCTATACTCGGTGGCGAAGAAGCACGGCCTGACGCTGGCGGAGCTGACCAAGCTGAACCCAGACATGGACAAGGGGCCCGTGAAACCCGGCACGCGGCTGAAACTGCCTCCGTCCGCCGCCGCTCCCTCCCATCCAGAGCCCATCCATTCAGCGCCCGCCCATCCTGCGCCGGCCACCCAGCAGAGCCCATCCGCGCTGCGCGACGACATGCGCGCGCTGTGGACGCAGCACGTGTGGTGGACGCGCGAGCTGATCATCAGCATTTTGGCGAGGCTCCCCGACCAGCAACCGGTGACCAACAGGCTGCTTCAGAACCCGGCGCAAATCGCGGCGCTGTTCAGCCCGGCGTTTGGGGACGCCGCCGCGCAGACGGTTTCCCAGCTGCTGACCGAGCACCTGGCCATCGGCGCGGAGCTGATCACCGCCACGAAAGACGGCGACATCGCCGCCCTCGATGACGCCAACCAGCGCTGGTATGGGAACGCGAACGCCATCGCCAAAGCGCTGGCCGGGCTTGGGCCGCAGTTCTCCGAGGCCGGGATGCGGCAGATGCTGCAAGACCACCTGGACCTGACCAAGCGGGAGGTCGCCGCCCGGGCTCGGGGCGATTACGCCTCCGACATCAGAACCTTTGACGAGATTGAGCGCCAGGCGCTGATGATGGCGGATCAGCTCTCCGCCGGGATCTCATACCAATGAAAAATAGTAACGCCTCCAAAGCGGCGAGCGTTTTTTTCGCCCTGCAGGGAGCCGGAGTGCAGCGCAGCAGAGCTACGCTAAGCGGAGGGCGACGCCGCAGGGCGGGCGCAAGGCCCGCCCGCGGCTGTCAAAAAAGTATCTCGCATGCAGGGAGGGAATGTTGAGCTTGCAGAAGCAGCCAAGCCCAAGGGGGTTTTCGGGGGCCGAAGCCCCCGGATCAAAGCCGCCGAAGGGCGACCTGCGCGCCCGCAGGCTGCTTCCGCACCGGATGCAAGTCTGGCCGTGAATCCACGATTCACAAGACTTGCATTTCGCTGTCAAAAGACGTAGTATTTTGACAGCCTGGCGGGCGGGCGCAAGGCCCGCCCGTTTCCCTATGCCCTGTACAGATCCAGCAATTTGTCGTTCTTCCTTCGGATTTCCTCCCAGTCCCGCGCCGTCCACTCGGCGTCGGGCACGCGCGCGCCGTTCCGCTCCGGCCAAACGCCGTGGATGGCCAGATCGGTGCGCAGGTTGTGTTCCCTGATGAACCCCATGGTGCGGTCAATCGTCTGCATGCCGTCCAGCCCGATGATGACCTTGCTGCCGTCGATCCCCGCCTCCACCAGCTGGGGAATGGACATCTGGCTGGCGTTGATGCCGCGCAAACCCTTGGTTCGCATCAGGCTGGGCGCCACCTGCCTGAAGTCGCCGCAGCTGTGCACGGTCAGCCCGCCGTATAGCGCCCCCATGTGCTCCAGATACGTCTGGCAGTGCCGCTCGTAGAACGCGGGCGACACCATCACCAGGCTGTCCATGGACGCGGTGACGCCAAACCCGGGCGGCATGTAGTCCCAGCCGAACAGGTGCGTGCCGACGAACGCGTCCCCCAGCAGCTCCTGCTGCGCGCCCCAGAACATGGTGAACGCGCGGGTGGTGGCGCGCAGCAGCCTGTCATAGAGCGCCGGCTCCTCATAGGCGGCCAGAAACACCTGATCGTAGCCGAGCAGCTGTCCGGCCACGTCCACCGGGCCCTGCATGTCGGCCACATGAATGGGCAGGCGGCCCTCGGTTTCCTCGAGCACCCATCGTTGCATGGCCAGCCACCGGCCAGTCACGGAGCCGGGCGTCAGCACCGGTTCGGGCAGATCCGTTAGCTGCTCGAAGTCGTCGAACAGCCGCTCGCAAGTGTAATCGCCGTCCGCCACGATTTCCTTCGCGCCGAACATGCCGGGCAGCGCGCCCTGGTGGCAGCCGGGGAAGAAGGACGGGATGAAATCGTCCTCGACCCGCCCGCGCGCGATGCACTTGTCCAGATAGGCGGCCAGGCGGGATTCAGCGGGCGTCACGTCGTAATACTCGGTGATGATGGGCGCGATCAGCAGCGGCAGGCGGTCGATGGGTTCCTCCCCCGACCATAGCCTGCGCCAGCGCTCGCGGCTCCGCTGAAGCCGGGATTTGGGAAACAGGGCGTCCAGTTGATCCAGTTTTTCGCGGGTGGACTCGCGCATACACATGCCTCCAATCCCAAAAGGGGATACGTGAAGGGGGCCGCAGCCCCCTTCGTGCACCATTCCGCAGATGGTGGCTCCGCCACCAATGAGGAGCGGATCATGTATCCGCTTCCGCTCAGGGTTTTCGGCCGTGATCCCACAGGATCACAGGAAACCCTGCAATCGTTCCAAAACCCGAAGAGGGATTGCGAAGCAAGACCGATGAGGCCGCGTCAGCGGGCCCTGAACAGCACCACTTTCAGCGCGCCGCTGGAATGGCGTCCCTCCAGCTGGATGTCCACCAGCATCTCCAGCTTGGCGGCCTCGTTCATGTCGGCGTTGAACGCGAACTCCACCGCCGCCTCACTGCCCCACAGGTTGTTCAGCGGCAGCATGACCTTCTTCGGGCCGAGGATCTCCACGCCGTCTGGCGCGTACAGCGTGATGGTGCACCACTGCTGCTGGCGCATGGCCATCTCGTTTTTGACCTTGACCTTGAAGGTCCGGTCCTCGCCATAGGTATAGAAGGGCGACTCGCCCAGGTCCACCATGGCGCTGAACGACGGGAACTGGTAGCGCGCCACGTTGCTGCTGAGCGCGGTCAGATCCTTGATCGGCAGGCTGTGATCCTTGCCCATGCCGTTCATCAGGCGCTGGTAGTCGCCCGTGTCCGGGCAGAACAGCGCATCGCCGCTCTTGCACTGGATGGTGTAGCCGCCCTCGGCCATGATGTCGCACAGCTCCTGCCCGAGGAACAGCGGGGTGGCGCGCAGCACGCGGTCGGTCAGCTCGGTGCAGGTCTCGGGCACCCAGATGCCCCGGCTGGTCTTGTCGATGCACATGGTGGCGATCTTGTCGCCCAGCGGTTTGGTCCACTTCTCGGGCAGATTCCCGTTGCCCAAAATGATGCCGAGCAGCGCGCCCAGGGTGGCGCAGGTGCAGTCGGTGTCCTCGCCGCAGGAATTGGCCTTTACGATCTGGTCGCCAAAGTCCGCGCCGTACAGCCAGCCCAAAATCACATAGCCCACGTTCTCCGGGGCGTCGAAGCCGGGCGCGCCCACTTCCTTCATGCCCATCTTCTTGGTGCGCTCGAGGGCCTCTTTGTGGGTGATGCCCTGCACGCCGAAGGTGCCCGGCGCGGCGTCGTGCACGGCGGCGATGGCCTCCTTCAGCGTCAGCTTTTTCTTGAAGCTGTCCACGGCGGTCTCGACGCAGGCGGTCACCTTGCTGTCCCTGGGGATGTAGCTGAGGGCGATGTCGATCAGCGTCATCGGGTCGGACTCGACGAACGCCGCGCTCTGCAGCGCCGCGCAGAAGATCTCGCCGTGCATGCCGTCGTCGGCGTGGTCGACGATCGCGTCCTCATAGGCGTACCTGGCCGCAAGCTGGGGCTGGCCGGGCGCGAGGCAGGCCCAGATTTCCGAGCGGATGTAGCAGCCGCAGGAGTCCTTGTAGGGGTTGTCCACCGCGCCGCTCATGGGGGGCACCAGGCCCGCGCGCAGGTTGGCCTTGCCCATGCCATACTCCACCCAGTTGGGGATCACGTAGCTCAGCCAGTAGTCGCCCAAAATCTGGGCGTTGACATTGCGGCCATAGCGCTCGACGGCGGCCAGCCACACGATCTGCAGGTCCAGGTCGTCGTTGGGCGGCGGGCCCATGCTGAGATCCTGGATGTAGAAGTCGTTCTCATTGAACTGGCGGAAGCACTCAAACGGCGCGCCCAGCACGCCCCCGATGTTCTTGCCCGCCCAGCAGCCCATCACCTTGTCGCGGTAGGTCTGAAAATCCAGCACCATGGTGGGTATCCTCCTTATGTGTTCTTGGGTTCGTCCTTCGTCACGCGGATGGTGACGGTCACGCCGCCGCCCGCGTTTCTCGCGTAATGCAGCCCATAGCCCGGGCCGTAGCTGATCTGAAGCCGCTCCTGCACGTTGCGCACGCCGATGCTTCTTTGGGGCTCGGCGTCCGACTCGGGCGCGAACTCCCTTTTGTTGAGCCGCTCCATCTGCGAGTCGCTCATGCCGGTGCCGTTGTCGCGCAGCTCGATCAGCACGGCGTCCTCGTCCTCGGGATCGCTGAACACGGACAGCCCAATCTGCCCCTCAAACCCGATGGACTTCAGCCCGTGAGTGAGGCTGTTTTCCACCAGCGGCTGCAGGATGAAGCGAGGCACCATCACGCCCATCAGCGAATCGTCCAGCGCGTACTCGTCCTTTAGCTGCGGGTAGCGGCACTGCATCAGCTGCAGGTACACCTGCATCAGCTTGACCTCGTGCCGGATGGGCGCCAGCGCCTGCGCGTCCCCCACGCCGAAGCGGAAGAACGCCACCAGCTTCATGATGAGCGCGGCCACCTCCTGGTCGCCGTTGATGGACGCCTTGATGCGGATGGTGTCCAGCGTGTTGTAGAGGAAGTGCGGGTCGATCTGGCTCTGCAGGTACATCAGCTGGGTGCGCTGCTCGCGCAGCTTGGTCTGCTGCAGCTGGATGGTCTTCTCGTACTCCAGGAAGATCAGCTCGTTGATGGTGTCCATCATGCCGTTGAACGCGTCGCCCAGGCGCTTGGCCTCGTCCTTCGCGCCCGGCTCGGCGGACAGGCGGGTGTTGGTGCGGCTGAAGCTCTCCATCTGGGAGGCGAGGGACGTGATCGGGCGCAGCGTGCGCCTGATCATCAGCGCCGAGATCCCGAGCACCAGCAGCGCCGCTGCGGTAAAGATCGAGAGCACCAGCCACAGGGTTCTGCGCGCGTCGCGGTACACCTGCGCCTCGGGCTTGACGATCATCAGCGTCAGGTTGGAAAAGCCGGAGCGCTCGGACAGCACGGCGCAGCGCTCCCCGCCGATGGACACGGCGCCCAGCTCGCCCAGCGTCAGGCCGGTCAGCTCCGGGCGCACGTCTGCCAGCTGCTTATAGAAGTGTTTTCCCGTGCTCTCCAGCAGCACCGCGCCCGCGTCGTCCACCAGACAATAGCTGGCGCCGTCGTCGATGGCCTTGGTCAGGATGCTGTCAAGCGCGCTCATGCGGGTGGTAACCATCATGTATCCGATGCGCTCGTACGGCGAAAAGCTGTTCAGCGCGCGCAGCACCGTCAGGTACTCGTTCTCGAAGGCATTGGGGAGCACCGGGGTGATCAGGAAGCTCTTGAGGCTGCCGGTCATCAGCTGGGTGCCATTGCTCAAGACCGGCGCGCCCTTCAGGTTGCCCTGAAACCACTCGTTGCCCGCCAGCGTGAAACTGGTGCGCACCGAAATCGTGTACAGCGAGTATTTGCTGACCAGGCGCTCGTTGTTGAACAGGAAGATGCCCGAGATGTCGTTGCGGCTGGTGAGCATGCTCAGAAACAGCTTCTGCAGGTAGTCCGAGGCTTCGAGCTTCTGGCGGTAGCTGTAGCCGTCCCAGCCCAGCAGGATCTCCTGCGCGCCGGAATCCGCCACGGCCAGCGTGGTGGCGCGCCCGAGATCCTTCAGCCGGTCGTCCAGCAGGCTGATGGAGCTCTGAAGGTAGGCGTGCATGGCCTGCCGCTCCTTCTCAAGCGACAAATCGGTGGTGAACAGGTTCACCAGCAGAAACGCCGCGCAAAACACCAGCACGACCACGGCGCTCATCATCAGGATGAGCTTGCCCGCCATGCCCTGCCCCGCGCGCTTAAACATGGGCCGCTACCCCTTGACCGCGCCGGCGGTCAGCCCCTGCACCAGCAGCTTCTGCGCAAACACGAAGAAGACGGCGATGGGCAACAGGCAGATCACGAGGGACGCGTACACCAGTTCCACCGGGAACTGGGTGCCCTGCTGCTGGATGAACCGCAGCGGCACCACCGACAGCGGCTGCAGCGCGGGCTTGTTGATGAAGATCATGGCCATCTGCAGCTCGTTCCAGCTGGCCAGGAACGTCTGCACCAAAACGATCGCCAGGCCCGGGATGCTGAGCGGGAACATCACCGTCGTGAAGATCCGGAACAGGCCCGCGCCGTCGATGGTGGACGCCTCGATCAGCTCGCTGGGCAGCCCGTCGTAGAAGTTCTTCAGCACCATCAGATTGAAGATGGCGTTGCTGGTGGCGTAGGGAACGATCAGCGCCAGCGGCGTGTTGTTGAGCTTCAGCCCCTTCACGATCTGGAACAGCGGGAAGATCGTGGCGGCGGCGGGCACCATCATGCCGGTGAGCAGCAGATAGTAGATCGCGTTTTTGAACCGGAAATCGACCTTGCTGAACGCGAACGCCGCCAGCGAGGTGACGACGGCCACCAGCAGAATCGTGCCGCCGACCACCAGCAGGCTGGTCTGAAAGTTGGGGAGCAGATTCACCTTTTCAAACACCCGCGCGTAGTTGTTCAAGCCGTTCGCGCCGAAGGACTTGAACAGCATCAGGCCCAGCGGATACAAAAACAGCGCCGCAAACAGCACGCACACGGCCTGGGTGACGATGGTGTAGCTTCTTGAATTCTTCATGCGTCAGCCAACTCCTTGTGCTTGCCGCCCCGGTAGTACAGCTTGAGCTGAAGCAGCGTCAGCACCATGGCGATCGCGAACATGAACACCACGATGGTCGACGCGTAGCCCTGCTGGAACAACTCGAACGACTGCTTATAGATGTAGGTCGAGAAGAACTCGGTGGCGTAGTTCGGGCCTCCCTTGGTCAGCACGAACGGGATGTCGAAGCACTTCAGCGAGCCCAGCGCGCCCATCACGAACAGCGTGAAGTGGGTGCTGCGCAGCAGCGGAAAGGTGATTCTGGTGAACTGCTGGCGCGAATTCGCGCCGTCGATGGTGGCGGCCTCGTAGATGTCGCCGGGGATGTTCAGCATGTTGGCGTAGTACATCAGCATGCTGTAACCCATCCACTGCCAGATGTTGATGATGACGATCCAGAGCAGCGCCAGGTTGGGCGCCGCCAGCCATTGCTGGGCGAAGCCGCCCAGGCCGACCGCGCGCAGCCCCTCGTTCAGGTAGCCCCGGTTGGTCTCCAGGATCTTGCTGAACACGTTGCCCACGATGGTGGCCGTGGCGATGACCGGCACGTAGAACGCCGTCCGGTAGAACCCCGCGCCCTTGATGCCCCGCGCGAAAAACGACGCGAACAGCATGCCGAGCGCCGCCTGAATGGTGATGGTGCTGATCGCGAACACGAAGAAGTTGCGCAGGATCTTGCCGGTGATGATCTCGTCGCTGAACATCTTGCCGTAATTGGCGAGGCCAACGAACTCCATGTCTTTGGAGATGCCGCTCCAGTCGTAGCCGCTGATGACGACGTTGTACACGATCGGGTACACCACGAACACGCCAAACAGCGCCAGCATCGGCAGGATGAACAGGTATCCGGCCAGGTTGTTTCGCTTCAAACGGACGCCCTCCCTCCTGTGGCGGAATGAACCCACGGGGCGGATCGGGAACGGGCGGGCGCGCCGCCCCCCTGTCAGGGATCAGCGTCTGCTGACCGGCTCCCCCCTCCGCAGGGGCGAACCGCGGTTGCCCACGCGCCCATTCCCCGTGTATGACGGGCGCACGCCGCCGGACCGGCGGCGTGCGCCCGCAGTGCGACAAACCCGCGATTACCGCTTGGTGGTCTTGGACACTTCCTCGACCTTCTCGGCCGCCTGCATGGGGGTGACTTCGCCCAGGATCAGCGCCTTCAGGTTGTCGGCGATGGCCTGCTTCAGCTCCGGATAGGGGTTCTCGCGGTAGCCGCCGGTGTTGGTGGCTCCCATTACCATCAGCTTGTTGAAGTTCACGATGCCCTCTTCGCTCAGGCAGTCGCCCTCAAACTTGACGCCCTCGCGGGACGGGAAGTAGGACAGGTAGGTGTTGTTCAGGATGTCCTGGCCGTCAAACAGCATGTACTTCACGAACTCCCAGGCTTCGGCCTGATGCTCGCCCGCGTTGTTCAGGCACAGCACGTTCTCGACGGTGGCCTGGATCGGGGCGGGCTTGCCGTCGTTGTTCCAGTCCATGTTGATGACGGTGTGGGGGTGCTCGCCGCCGTTGAAGGTCTGATCCAGCTCCACGTCGCCCTCGCGCCTCGGGTAGGAGTTGATGACCCAGCTGCCGTTGGTGATCATGGGGATGGAGCCCTGGCGGTCGAACAGGTCGGTGGTGTCGGAGTACATGTTCACGCCCAGCGCGCCGTCCTGGAACACGCCCTCGTCAAACAGGCTCTTCCACGTGGCGAAGGACTCGACCAGCGCCGGGTCGGTGAAGGGGGTGGCGCCCGCGATCGCCGAATACAGCTTCTCGACGCTGATGTCGTTGGCGATGTTCATCCACATGTCCAGGTTGATCCAGTCGTCCTTGGCGCCGATGGCCAGCGGGTATTCGCCCGCGTCGCGCAGCGCCTTGGCGGCAACCTTCAGCTGATCCAGGTTCTGGGGCACTTCGATGCTGTGCTTGGTGAAGTAGCTCAGGTCGGCCCAGATGGTGCCGGCGTAGCTGGTGCCCATGGGCAGCCCGAAGTAGCGGCCGTTGTCCACGGTGACCTGGGTGGCGAACGGCACAAAGATCTTTTCCCAGTCGGCGCCCCAGGCGGTCGCGGCCATTTCGGTCAGATCCACCTCAAAGTCGCGGAACTCCTTGTGGGTAGCGCCGGTCTGCAGCGAGTACACGTCCGGGCCCTGGCCGGTCGCCAGATCGATCTTCAGCTTCTGAATGTGGTCGGAGTAGGGCACGTTCACAAGCTCGATGTCGATGTTGGGGAACTTGGCCTCGAAGTCGGGCTCGACGGACGCGTTGAACCAGTCCTCGCCCGGGTTCCAGGTCTGGTACACCAGGTGCACCTTCTCCTCGGACAGCGCGGCGCTGGAAAGACCCAGCACCAGCGCCAGGCACAGCAGAAGCGACAAGGTTTTCTTCATGATATGACCCTCCCATGCGTATTGGGGCGCACAACGCCCCTTGTGAGCCTATTGTAACGAAATACAGGCGGATTTGTTAGGCTTTCTTTACATGGATATGTGTCATTTCTTCAGGTGGCTCCGCCCGCCCTACCGCCGGCTCCGATACTCGGACGGCGTCACGCCCACCAGCTTGTGAAACCGCTTCGCGAACGAGCGGTAATCCGGGCAGCCGACCATGGCCCCGATCTCGGCCACGCTGCGGTCGGTGGCGCGCAGCAGCTGCTTGGCGCGCTCCATGCGCAGCGAGTTCAGGTAGGTGTTGTAGTTTGTGCCGGTCTTGCTCTTGAAGTACTGGCTCAGGTAGTTCGGGTGCAGGTAGAACACGCCCGCCAGCCGCACAAGGCTCAGGTCCTCGGCGTAGTGCTCATTGATGTGCTGCACGATGGCGTTGATCATGGGCACGCCGTGGCCTTCGGCGTCCGGCTCGGGCTGCGCCTCCAGCTTGTTAAAGTGCTCCTGTCGCAGGCGCAGAACCAGCTGCTCGAACTGCTCAAAATCCACCGGCTTCAGCAGGTAATCATACACCCGCAGCTGCAGCGCCTCGCGCATGTATTGAAAGTCGTCATAGCCGCTGATGATCACATACACCGTGGCCGGCCGCTCGGCGCTGACCCTCCGGATCACCTCCAGCCCGGTCAGCAGCGGCATGTTGATGTCCATCACCACCAGATCGGGGGAGAGCGCCAGAATCTGGTTCTCGGCCATGATGCCGTCGTAGGCCGTGGCGATGACGCGCATGCCCAGCCGCTCCCAGTTCACCAGCTTCAAAAACCCATCCACGATCACGCGCTCGTCGTCCACGATCATCGCCGTCAGCTGTCTCATGTGCGCCTCCAGTCCACTGTATACGCCCATTCTATCACAACGCGCGCCCAAGCAAAAGCGCGGCCCGCAAAATGGCCGCGCCGGTGCTTACCTAGGATACGCTAATCATCCGCCAGGTCGCTCGTCTGCCACTCCGTCTCCCATTCGAGCACGCGGCCGTCCCGCGCGTCCAGCGTCACCTCGTACTCGTGGTGTTCGCGCACGAACTCCACCTCGTACACCATGCGCCCGAAGTCGTAATCCATCTCGCAGCTGACGCTCTCCGGCTGCCCGGCCTCCAGACCGTGCTGGCGCAGCGCCAGCCGGATGGCCGCTTCGCTGCCGATGTAGCCCGCGGTGCTGGCCGTGCCCGACATCACCGCCAGCTCGGCGGCGCCGGGCTTGGAGCACAGCATCAGATTCAGCGCGTGCACGGGCAGCCCGCTCAGCGCGTCAAAGCTCAGCGCCGGGTTTTGGGCGATCAGCGTTTGGATCAGCTGAGCCTTCCCGCGCGAGATCTGGTGCAGCGCGCTCATCGCCCGCGCCTCTTCGCCGGGCATGATGCGCTGGCCCACCAGCGCGCCGGACAGCCGCCCCTCGAATGCCGATTCGGCGGCCTTCTCGGCCAGCTCGATCAGCGCCTGCGCGCCGCCCTCGTCCGGGGCGTCCACCGACACCAGCACCGAGTTGTTCTCGGCTGTGAGGTAGCCGTTTTTCAGCATGGAGCCGACCAGCGCGTTGACGGCCACCTCGGCGGTTGTTCCCCGAAGGTCCATGCCGCCCAGCACGGTCTTCGCGTCCTCATTCAGCGCGCTGGCGGAAATCACCCGCCAGCCGCTGTTGAAGCGCAGCTCGATGCTGGGGTTTACATCCAGATCCATCACCGCGAAGGTGGCGAAATTCCGGTAGCCCAGCGCCGAGCCGAGCAGCACGAGCAGCGCGGCGGCAAACGCCAGCACGGGCCGCAGCGGGCGACTGGCGCGCCGCGTGAAGGCGATCGGCGCGGGCAGCGCCTCGGGCAGCGCGGGCGGCTCCGCGGGCGCAAATCGGGTGATCTCCTCAGCCAGCAGCCGCTCAATATCCCGGTTCTTCACGCGTTGCGCCCCCTTCCAATTGCTTGCGCAGCTTGCCCAGCGCGCGCTGGTATTTCGAGAGCACCGTGGACAGCGGCAGCCCCAGCAGCCCCGCGATCTCCCGGTGTTTCAGCCCGGAGAGCGCGTGCAGGATCACGATCTGCCGCTCCTCGTCGCTCAGCACTCGCATGGCCGCCCGGAGCACGATCCCCTCTTCCGGCTCCGGCGGCGATTCGCCCACGTCCAAGGGCTCGAAGGGCGCCTCGCGCCGCGCCTGGCGCATCTTCATCAGCGACAGATTTTTGGTGATCGTCAGGATCCAGGCCATGGGCTTGCCCATTTTCCGGTAGCCGCTCGCGGCGGCGCACACCTGAAGATAGGTGTCCTGGGTCACGTCCTCGGCGTCGTGCCGGTTCTTGAGGATGGACAGCGCGAAGCCGAACACGGCGGCGCGGGTCTGCGTGTACAGCTCGCGCAGCGCGTCCTCGTCGCCCGTCCCGCAGCAGACGATCAGCGCCTCCGGGGGATCGGCGCGGTGCACGCGTGCACCCATGACGCCAAGAAACAGCATCGCTCATCTCCCTTTCATCCCTACAATGCGCAAAGGCCCGGGTTTATCGCGGCCGGACAACCCCATTATACAACAATTTTTTCCTCTTGTGCGATAAAGCGCCCCGGTCCAGCATTGTAGGGGCGAAAGGGAGGGATGCTCTGATGAAAAAAGCGACTGTGCTGCTGCTGGCGCTGATGCTGCTCTGCCCGGCGGGATTGGCAGCTTCTGTGGAACAGCCTGCGCCCGTGACCATCGAGCAGGCGCTGGAGATCGCGCTGCTGCAGGCGGGCCTGACGGAAGACCAAGTGCGGGTGACCCAGGCTGAGGCCGAGATCGACGACGGCCGCAGCGTGTTCGAGATCGAGTTTTTCGCGGGACGGACCGAGTACGAGTGCGAGATCGAGCAGGCCACCGGGCAGATTCTGGAATGGGATATGGACAGAGACGACTAGAGAGGGAGGGATCCACATGAAGGGCAAGACCAAAAAGCTGCTGGCGATGGCGCTGATCCTGATGAGCCTGATGTCGCTCGCCGCGACGGCGCAGGCGGCCAGCCACATCGGAACCAGCCGCGCCAAGAGCATCGCGCTCAAGCGCGCCGGGCTGAAATCGTCGGCCGTGCGGTTCACCAAGGCGC
>JAVBQA010000056.1:0-10772 GCA_031549325.1 Eubacteriales bacterium
CCCTAGTACGAGAGGACCGGGATGGACGCACCTCTGGTGCAACAGTTGTCCTGCCAAGGGCACAGCTGGGAAGCGAAGTGCGGAGCGGATAAACGCTGAAAGCATCTAAGCGTGAAACCGACCTGAAGAAGAAGACTCCCATCGCAAAAGCGAGTAAGACCCCTTGAAGACCACAAGGTTGATAGGTCGGCGGTGTAAGTGCAGCAATGCATGTGCTTGCCGATACTAATCGGTCGAGGGCTTGATCTAAGGAAGTGCGAAAGGCCAGTGCCGACGCAGTCGGGATTGACCTAAGCACACAGCACCCCGTTTGTTCTCTCTCATCTCTCTTCCCTCAGGTCACTTCTTCCCTCTCTGTGCAGTTCTCAGGGGACGGAATGTCTCGGAAACCTCCCGCACGGGATGTTGCCGGGCAACGCGGGTGAACAGCTTCCTGACGGAATCTGGCCATCTGACGGGTGAGTCCTGTGAGCAACCCTCACGACCGGACTCGCATCCGAACCGGCAGCGGCCCACGGGCGCTCATGGCGCTCCCCAGGCAGCCGGTATCCGGGATCACGATCCCAGTTCCCCCCGGTGGCTTTGGACACAGCCTCAACCGTGTCCCAGTTGGATGTAGGCAATCTCTTGCCCCATCATCCGCATCACAGTGTTATACAGTTTCCGGTGGCTATGGCTGGAGGGTCACACCTGTTCCCTTCCCGAACACAGAAGTTAAGCCTCCACGCGCTGACGGTACTTGGCGGGTAACCGCCCGGAAGACGATGTCGCCGCCGGATCCCAAAACCACGCACGAAAGTGCGTGGTTTTTCATTGTGAAAGGCACACGCGTGGCTTTGTGTGTCATTTATGTAGAAAATGCGGCGTTTTGGCATGGCTATGCTGCCTCCAGGAACTTACGAGACGGGCTCTGCGTCAAATTCTCACAATTGGATCGAGTTGCGCGCAGGCTTTACAAAGCGTGTCGGTTGTGCTATTATGTGCGTAGCCTGAACCATAGATGGTTACACGAGGAGGTTCTTTTTCATGAAGAGATTTGCTTCGATTGTGCTCGCGCTGCTGCTGCTTTTTGGGCTGTCGCACGCGGCGCTGGCTTCAGAGGAAATCAATGTCGTCGGATTCTGGTATTCTGAAGACGATGACAGCTGCATAGAGCTTCACGAGGATGGCGCAGCAATCATCATCAATGAGGACGGCGACATCGAGGCCGAGGGGAAATACACCGCCAGTGGCGGGGATGTGACCATTTCGGCGGCTGGCAGGGAGATTAAGGCCGTGGTGGCAGGCGATTCGATGACGGTGTCGGACGATGGGCGCGTGCTGCTGCGCGAGGGCATTGAGAGTGCAGAGGTGGGTTACTGGGAAAGTGACGCCGACGGCTCGGCGATCGAGCTGTACAACGGTTTGGTCTACGCATACAACGAGGCGGGCGACGTGGTCGGCGAGGGTACCTATGTGGCCAGTGATTGCAACGTAACGATTCAGCTGGACGGGAAGACGCTGAACGCGGTGATCAACGACGGCGTGATGACGATCGATGACGCCACTTACACACTGCTGACCTGACAAGCTGTGCAAATCAAAGAACCGGCCTCATGGCCGGTTCTTTGATTTGCACAGATCATTGGTCGGGGAACGCGAAGTACCGAAGGGCGTTGGTGTGGCAGATGTCCTGCACGATTTTGCCGAGCGTGGGGAGGTCGTCTGGATACGCGCCCTGCGCCACCCACTCGCCAAAGATTGAGCACAGGATGCGGCGGAAGTACTCGTGGCGCGGGTAGGAAAGGAAGCTCCTGGAATCGGTCAGCATGCCCACAAATCCGGCCAAATACCCAAGATTGCCAAGCGACTTGATCTGGCGGGTCATGCCGTCGATGTGGTCGTTGAACCACCAGGCGGAACCGTGCTGCAGCTTGCCGCGCACGCTCTCGCCCTGGAAGCAGCCGATGATCGAGCCGATGATCGGGTCGTCATTCGGATTCAGGCTATAGATGATGGTCTTGGGCAGCGCGTCGTCCGCGGCCAGCGCGTTCAAAAAGTCGGCCATCTCGGCGGACGGCGCAAAGTTGTTGATGGCGTCGAAGCCGGTGTCCGGGCCCAGCTTGCCGAACATGGCTTGGTTGTTGTCGCGCTTGCAGCCGTAGTGCAGCTGCATCGCCCAGCAGCGCCGGGCGCATTCCCGCCCGATAAACAGCATGAAGGCGGTCTTGTAGCGCAGCACATCCGCCTCGGACAGCGCGTTCCCGCGCAGCCTGTGGGCGAAGATCGCCTCCAGCGCCTCTTCGCCGGCGGGCTGATGGCACACATAGGTCAGCCCATGGTCGGACAAGCGGCAACCCATTTGATGAAAGAAGTCCATCCGCTGACTCAGCGCTGCCCTCAGCGCATTGAAGCTCTCTATTGGGTTGCCGGTCAGCTTCTCCAGCTTCTCCAGATAGGCGAGAAACTCCGGCTTTTCGATGTTCATCGCCTTGTCCGGTCGCCAGGCGGGCAGCACGCTTAGGTGAAAACTGCTGTCTTTCTTCAGCTTGTCATGCCATTCCAGCGAATCGATGGGGTCGTCGGTGGTGCAGATGTGGGTGACGTTCGACATCAGAATCAGCTGGCGCACGGGCAGATGGGGCAGTTTCTGCGCGGCCAGATTCCACACCGTCTGGGCGGTGCTCGCGTTCAGCGCGCCGTCGTAGCCGAAAAAGCGCTTGAGCTCCAGATGACTCCAATGATACACCGGATTGCCAATCGCACCGGGCAGGATCTCGGCAAACTTTTGAAACTTCTCGCGGTCGGGCGCGTCGCCGGTGATGAATTTCTCGGGCATGCCTGCCGCGCGCATCAGCCGCCACTTGTAGTGGTCCCCGCCCAGCCAGACCTGCGTGATGTTCTCGAACGCGCGGTTCTCGAAAATCTCCCGCGGATTGATGTGGCAGTGGTAGTCCATGATGGGCATCTTGGCGGCATAGTCGTGGTATAGCGTGCGCGCGGGTGCGGTGCTCAGCAGGAAATCCTCGCTCAGAAAACTCATAGAACGCCCTCCTCCTCGTGCCGGGTCGTGCCGCGCTCAATGAGCACGGCGTCGTAAATCGTGGTCTTGGGCATGTTCTCACCGCCCAAAACGCCCATCAACGTGCTGACCAGATGGGAGCACAGCGCCTCCAGCTTGTTGTCGATGGAGCTCAGCTCCGGGTCAGTGCAGCGCGACAGCGTCGAGTTGTTGTAGCCGATGATGGACAGCTCGTCCGGCACGCGCACGCCCCGCGCCTTGGCAAACTTCAGCGTGGTCACGGCCAGCGCGTCGTCAGAGGCCAGCACGCCGTCGAACCGCGCGCCGCCCTCCCACAGCTTGGCCAGCAGCTCGGGCGCGTTTTTCGGGGAGGTGAGCAGCGTTCTGCCCGACTGCCGTCCGGCCAGCGCGCGCCGAAAGCCGCTCAGCTTGCGCTCGAAGGCGTAGGTCTGCATGGGATAGAGAAACAGCAGGTCCCGGCAGCCCGAGGCCAGCAGTCGCTCGGTGGCAGTAAAGCTTGCCTGCTCGTCGTCGCAAAGCGTGCTGTAGATGTTTTCGCCGCTGATCAGCCCGTTCAGCAGCATCACGGGAAGCTTGGCCGCCACGTCCAGGATGTATTGATTGTCCCGCTCATCGCTGGACACGAAGTTCGAGCCCACAAACACCAGCGCGTCCACTCGCCGCGTGAGCATCAGCGCCAGCTCGCGCTCCTTGTCTTTCAGCTCGTAGCCGGTGCAGCACAGCAGGCAGTCGTACGCCTCCGCGCGGAACCGGTTCTCCAGGTACGCGATGGCCTGCGCCAGGAACGGATCGGCAAAGTCGGCGCACAAAAGCCCAATGGTCTTCATCGAGTTCAGCCCCAGCCCGCGCGCAAACGCGTTGGGCTGGTAGCCCGATTGAGCCATGACTTTCAGCACCTTTTCCCGCGTTGCCTCGCTGACGCCCGGGTTGTTGTTCAGCACGCGGGACACCGTGGCGATGGAAACACCGGCCTGTTTGGAGACATCATAGATGTTCATGGCGCCCTCCGCTTGAAAGAGCTTACATTCTTATGTACCCATTATATCGCCTGATTCATGGATTTGCAAGCGATTCCGGAAAAATGGCGCTTGACAAACGCACAAACAGGAGTAGAATGAACGTAAGTGCTTACAATAACAGGCGCATCAGGGAGGGTTTTCCATGAACTCAATCCGTTCAGTCATCGGGACGCGGCCGAGGCCGATCCGCGTGATGCAGTATGGCGAGGGCAATTTTCTGCGCGGTTTTGTGGATTACATGATCGACATCGCCAACGAACAGGGGTTGATGGACGCGGGCATCGTGCTGGTGAAGCCCATCCCCTTTGGGAACCTGGACGCGTTCCACGCGCAGGATTGCCTGTATACCGTTTCGCTGCGCGGCGTCGAAGGCGGGAAAGCGCAGCAGATCACCCGTGCGGTGACATCCGTCGTGGACGCCGTCGACAGCTACACCGAGTATGAAAAGTACGCGGCGCTGGCGAAGGAGGACGCGCTGCGCTTCGTGGTGTCCAACACCACCGAGGCGGGCATCGTGTACGACGAAACCGACAAGCTCGAGCGCTGCCCTCCGAACACTTATCCGGGCAAGCTGACCAAGTTCCTGTTCGAGCGCTACACCTTCTTTCAGGGCGCGGTGGACAAAGGGCTGATCATGCTGCCGGTGGAGCTGATCGACGACAACGGCGTCGAGCTGAAGAAATGCGTGCTGCGGCAGGCGAAGAACTGGGGCTTGGAGCAGGCGTTCATCGACTGGCTGCATGGCGCTTGCGTGTTCACGTCCACGCTGGTGGACCGCATCATCACCGGCTACCCGAGGGATGAAGAGCAAGCGCTGTGGGCGCAGTATGGTTATGAGGACAGGCTGATCGTCACCGGCGAGCCATTCGCGCTGTGGGTCATCGAGAGCGAGCGGGACATCTCAGGGGAACTGCCGCTGGACAAAGCCGGACTGCCCGTGATATTCACCGGCAACCAGAAGCCCTACAAGCAGCGCAAGGTTCGCATCCTGAACGGCGCGCACACCTCGTTCGTGCTGGCCAGCTACCTGTGCGGCCACGATGACGTGCTGTCGTCCATGAAGGATCCACTGGTCGGCAAGTTCATGCAGGATACGATCTTTGAAGAGGTGATCCCCACGCTGGATTTGCCCAAAGAGGATCTGATCAGCTTCGCGGGCGCGGTGGCCGACCGGTTTGGCAATCCGTTCGTGAAACACCTGCTGCTCAGCATCTCGCTGAACTCGGTGGCCAAGTGGCGCGCGCGCTGCATGCCGAGCCTGCTCGGGTACCTCCAACAGGAGGGCAAGCTGCCCAGGCATCTCGCGTTTTCGCTGGCGTCGCTGATGGCGTTCTATCACGGCACGGAGATCCGGGAGGGCGCGCTGATCGGGCAACGGAACGGGCAGCCGTACCGAATCGTGGACGACGCGCCGGTGCTGGCGTTTTTCAGCCGGAGCAGCGGGGAGCGCGCGGAGAGACTGACGCGCGAGTTCCTGTCCAATGAGGCGTTCTTCGGTCAGGATCTGACAAAGCAGCCCGGCCTCGAAAGCGCCGTGGTGGGATACCTTCGCGACATCCGGGCGCTTGGCATGAAGGGTGCGCTGGAGAAGCACTTCCCAGCGCAATAAAAAACCTACCGGGCATGCCCGATAGGTTTGCCGATAGCATTCAGAGATCCAAATTCCCGCGTCATTGCCCGCCCGCGGGCGATTCCTCGGTCTTTTCGGTCTTGGGTTTCGGCTGTTCCTTCCTGCGGTACAGCTTGCGATCCAGCGACCAGATCTTTTCGGAGAAACCGCCGGGCTGCACGGTCAGCAGCGCGTGGCTCATTTCGTACATGCGCGCATCCAGCAGATCCAGGATGTGCAGCACCTCGGCCTCGGGGAACATGGGTTTTCGGGGGCTGCCGTATTCGGGCAGGTCGTGGTGGGACAGGATCATGTGCTGCAGCATGAGCAGCAGCTCCTTGCGCGTCCCAAGCGCTTCGCCCGCGCGGCCCAGCTCGCTCACGCCCTGGCTGATGTGCCCCAGCAGCTGGCCCTCCACCGTGTACTCGTTGGCAAGGCCCAGCGCGTCGCTGTTCAGCTCCGTCAGCTTGCTCAGATCATGCAAAATCACGCCCGCGGCCAGCAGGTCGGCGTCCAGCGCGGTGTACACTTCGCACAGGCGCTCGGCCATGCGCAGCATGGTGGAGGTGTGGTGCAGCAACCCGCTGCGCTCCGCGTGGTGCAGCTTGGCGGCGGCAGGGTAGTACATCAGCGGCTCCCTCGACTCGTGCAACCGGAGCTGCACAATGGCGCGCAGCTGCCCGTCTGCCATGCGTTCGGCGCGCTGCTCGATCAGGGCGTACATCTCGTCGGCCGGATACGGCGCGCACGGGATCAGCGCCCCCATGTCCACCCCATCGGCCTCGGTGCTTTCGCGCATCTTGTCCACGCGCAGCTGCGGGCGGCCGTTGTACTCCAGCATCATGCCGCGCAGCCGCATCACCTGGCCTACCTTGGGCGCGGCCACCGTGCCGTCCCACATCTTGGCGTTGACCTCTCCGGACAGATCGCCCAGCGTCATGTCCAGATACTTTCCGCCGTTCTGGGAGGCGCGCTGCTCTGCGGCCTTCACCAGCAGGAAGCCGTCAAACACCTGGTTCTTGATCGTTTGCATCAGCAAAGGTTGCGATTCGGGCTGCATAGAATCCTCCCATTCGGTGATTGGCGGACGCCACCCAAATTAACGCGCCCATGCTACAATGATATACGAACGAATCGTGTTTTGCAAGACCGGAGGCGTGAAGTCAGATGAAATACATCATGGTGGTGGGGGACGGCATGGCCGATCAGCCCATTGAGGAGCTTTCAGGCAGAACTCCGCTGGAGCACCTCGCGCCGGAGGGGTTTGCCCGCGTGGGCGCGGGGCAGCTGGGGCGGCTGACCAGCTGCCCGGAAGGGCTGCCGCCGGGCAGCGATGTGGCGTTTCTGACGCTGTTTGGGAACGACGCGCGAAAGGTGTACAACGGCCGCTCGCCGCTGGAAGCCGCGGGTCTCGGGGTGGATGTGCGCCCGGGCGAGGTGGCGTTCCGGCTGAACCTGGCCGCCATCACAGAGGAAGGCTACCCGGGCGGCGTCATGCTCAGCCACAACGGCGGAGGCATCGACGGCGACGAGGCGTATCAGCTGACGCTTTACATGATGGCCGACCGGGAGATCCAGGCGATGATGGCCGAGATGAGCTTGCGCATCACGCCCACGCATAGCTTCCGCCACGTGGCTGTGATGCCCGGCTCGGCCGATGGCACGGACATGACCCCTCCCCACGACATCGTGGGGCAGCGCATTGAGGGGTATCTTCCGAAGGGGGCGGACGCCGCGCTTCGGCTGATGCGGCGCTCGTTTGAGGTGCTGAATCGCCATCCGATCAATGAAGCGCGGCGCGGCCGGGGCCTGCTGCCCGCCAACACCGCCTGGCTGTGGGGCGCGGGTTCGGCCTATGTGCTGGACGACTTCGCCAACAAATACGGCGTGAAGGGTACGGTGATCTCGGCGGTTCCGCTGGTCAAAGGCATCGCGCGGCTGATGGGGCTGAGCGCCCCGGATGTGCCGGGCGCGACCGGCCTGCTGGACACCGATTATGAGGCCAAGGTGCGCTGGGCGCTGGAGGCGCTGGAAGCGGGCGGGGATTTCGCGCTGGTGCACATCGAAGCGCCCGACGAGATGAGCCACGACGGCAGCCTTCCGCACAAGCTCGAGGCCATCCGGCGGCTGGACGCGCGGGTGCTGAAACCGCTGCTTGAGAAGCTGCCCGCGCTGGGCGATTTCCGGCTGGTGCTGCTGCCCGATCACTACACGCTGCTCAGCACCCGCACCCATGACGCCACGCCCGTGCCGTTCGCGATCTATGACAGCCGGACGACTCGTGGCAGCTGCGCGTTCACCGAGGCGGCCTGCGCGGCGTGCGCGCCGCTGGAGAAAGGGGATGCGCTGATGCGCCAGTTGCTCGTCCTTTGAGCGACGGCCTAGTTGGTACAACCGTTCAAAGAATATCGATCATAACTGTAAGTTTCTTGCAACTTTACAGAATAAGGGGTATAATAGCGCTCGTGGTAACCCAAATAAATCCGTAATGACCAACGCAAGCATTTGGAGGAATACCATGTTACCAAGAGCGGGCCTGAGCCGCGCCACGGCGCTGCTGCTCGGGCTGGTCCTGACGCTGGGGCTGGCGCTTCCCGCGTGCGCGGGCGCGCCCACCTTTGAGCTGGAGGCCGAACAACAGGAGACACAGGAAGAGACCGCGCAGGGCGCAAAGACCGAACCCGAAGAGACTTTGGCTGAAAGAGAAACCCAAAAAAAACGCGCCTACAGCGCGGCCTGGACGGACAGCGCGTTTGCCGATCTGACGGTGAACGCCATGGACGAACTGGTCATGGCGGTGGGCACAGTGCTGACCATCGACCTTGACCAGGATGTCGAGCTGCTTCACGAGGGCAAGCGCGAGGGCAGCCTGGATGAAAAAGACGTGAGCTTCGCCAGCAGCAACAAGAAATACCTGACTGTCAGCAAGCGCGGCAAGGTAAGCGCCGAGCGCAGGGGCACGGCCCAGCTGCAGCTGACCATCGAGCTGCCGGACGGCAGCCAGAAGCAGTTGCACAAGAACATCAAAGTTGTCAACGCGCCCGAGATCAGCTTCGCGCCCGATTACGCGGTGCTGGGAAACAGCGGCAAACTGGATCTGGGCCAGCGCGCCAAGGCCCCGCTGCTGAAGGCGTCCCCCAATGTGGACGCCCGCGTCCGCTACTCGGCGGTCTTGCAGAGCGGCAATGGCGGTTCCAAGCTCGAGCTCAATGAAGAAACCGGCCAGCTGTCCGTTTCGTTTGACAGGCCGGGGGACGTGTATGCGATCACCGCCGAGACCTACGCGGGCAAGCGCGCCAGCTTCACGCTTTACCTGGGCGAGCGCGCCGACCGCCTCGAGATTCAGGGTCTCTGGCCGGATGCGGACGGCGTGATCCGCGTGGCATCGGGGGCCAGCCTGCCGCTGAAGGCGGTTGCCTTTGCGGGCGGTGCAGACGCGGCGCGGCAGGATGTCAGCTGGCGCGTGCTCACCGGTGACGATTACGCCAGCGTGGATGAGCGCGGCATGCTGCGCATCGCGCCTGAACTCTCCGCCGAGCAGGCCATTCAGGTCGTGGCCTACGCGCTGGACGGCGGCGAGGCGACCGCCCAAGTCGACCTGGTCGCCATGCCGTAAGGCGTTCCCGGCACTCGATTTCTTCGTTTGCGGCCGCGCAAAGCGTATGTTCACATGTGTTTACGCGCATAGTATCAAATGATCGCGCGCCCGAAGGCGCAGAGAGGGAATCGAGCATGAGCAACACCCGGGACGATCTCAAGAAGATCCTCATGGCCGGCATCGACGCCATCGGCGGCCAGGCTGACAAATCCCATGATTTCATCGAGCACATCCTGCAGAACGTGCAGATTCCCGATCAATTCAAGGATACCATCGAAGATCTCGCCAGCAAGGGCGAGAGCATGCTGAAGAATTCCGGCCTGATGGACGCGGTGGGTGGTTTGCTGGGCGGCAACCGGCAGCAGAGCGCTCCGGAAGCCGCGCCCGCTGCCCCGGCCGCGAACAATGGAGCCCACGACATGGTTATGGCGGCGCTGGAGCAGCTCGACCACGCCCAGCTGACGCAGGTGCTGGACAAGGCGGCGAGCCTGATCGCATCGCTGGCCGGCGAAACGTAAGATAGTAAGATCCGCGGTTACCGCCAGCGCAACAAAAGACCGATTTATCCTGAGCGGTAAATCGGTTTTTACTGCCCGTATGATCGAGAGGAGGACGGACGATTGTACTTCATGGATTGGACCTGGTTTCTGGTGTTGCCCGGGTTGCTGCTGGGCCTGTGGGCGCAGGCCAAGGTGTCCGGCGCATTCAGCCGGTACTCGAAGGTGCGTGCGGCCAGCGGGCTCACCGGTAGTCAGCTGGCGCAGAAGATCCTCCACGACAACGGCGTGGACGGCGTGAGCATTCAGCGCATCGAGGGAAGCCTCACCGACAACTTCGACCCGCAGCGGATGGTGCTGTCGTTGTCCTCGGATGTGTATGATTCGGCCTCGGTGGCCGCGCTGGGCGTGGCCGCCCCCGAGTGCGGCCCTGTGATGCAGCGCCACGAGGACTATGCGCCGCTGAACCTGCGCAGCGTCATCGTGCCGGCGGCGGGCTTGGGCGGCAACCTCAGCTGGCCCATCTTCCTGGCGGGTATGGTGTTCAGCTTCCAGCCGCTGCTGATGGCGGGCATCATCCTGTTCGCGCTGACCGTGGTGTTCACGCTGATCACGCTGCCGGTGGAGTTCAACGCTTCCCGCCGCGCGCTGCGCATGCTCGACGGCTCCGGCGCGCTCACCGGCGACGAGCTCTCCGGCGCCAAAAAGGTGCTGGATGCCGCAGCCCTCACCTATGTGGCCTCCGCGCTCGCCGCCATCCTGCAGCTGGTGCGGCTGCTCGCGCTGTCCAACCGCAGGCGAGATTAGGGGGCGCCAGCTTTCGTTCCCTGCCGGGGCGCGACGCCCCGGCCCCCAATTCGCCCGGCGATGCCGGGCGAATGCGTTATGATACTAGCCAAAAACATTAACTATTTATAAAAGCATCGCACTGTGATATAATGGAAAGCGAACAGTGGGGGTGCAAAAGATGAGCAAAAAGCGAGAGAAGTACACGGAGGAAGAACGAGCGGAGATCGTTTGTGAGAAC
>JAVBQA010000035.1:0-9594 GCA_031549325.1 Eubacteriales bacterium
GGCCCACGCGCCCGGGTGCGCGCGGTCACCACGCCTCGAAGGCGCGGGCTTCGGGCAGGTTCTCCTCCCAAAACGGCTTTTGCACGTCCAGCTCCTGCCGCAGCAGCGCCATCAAGCCCCAGTCGGCGCCGGGCAAACCGCCCAGCCGGTCCAGCTCGGCCAGGTACGCCTTGGCGGGCGCGTAGCTCTCGGTGCACCGCATCAGCGCGATCCAGGCCAATTCGTCGGCCACGCCAAGGCGAACGGGTTCCTCGCACCTCGACAGCGCGTTCAGGAAGCCCTCGCTGTTTGCGCCAAAGCTCTCTTCGATCTTTGATTCCAGCGCCTCGCCGGAAGCGCCGTCCGTTTGCCCCACCATGCCAAAGATGGCGTCAAAATCCTCCGCCTCCATCGCATGGATCGCCTCGATCTTTTGCTCCGTGGGATCTTGGGTTGGAGCCGTCTGCGCGTGTCCCGCGCCGACGAAAAGCAACATTCCCATCACCATCCAGGCAAGGGTTCTCCCGTATATTGACCGCACCTGTTTTCTCCTCTTTCCTTTCCAGAATTGAGCAATCCAGTCATCAGACGATTTTCGTGAAAACTATGTTGCATCTGTGTTCACCAGACATCATCCGTCCGCTGCCAAGCGTCCGAATTTTTCTGCACTAACTGCCGAAACGACCGGAGCTTCTTTATCATCGTTCCTCCCACTAGGTAAGCGCTGATGAAAGCGACCGCCGTGATTGAGGTGTATTTTTCGTTCCGGCAAGAAGCCGGAGCGCAGGAATAGCAGAGCTATTTCAAGCGGAGAGCGCCGCCTTTCGTTGGCGCGCGCCAGCAGCGCCACCAGCTTTGCGAAATCTTCCGCGCCCAGCTTGGCGCTGAGGGCATTCAGCGATTTCAGATGCTCGCCCTCGGCGCCTGACGCCAATGCGTCGCCGGTGGGTGTCGGGCGCATCGCGAAGCAAGCCCGCTCACCATATATTTTATACAATTAAATTGCACTTGATAAATGCGTCGTTTTCTGCTACACTTGACGTATCCGAATTCGGGAGGTGAACCATTGGATCCGCTGAAACTGGAAAACCAGCTTTGTTTTCCGCTGTACGCGGCGGCGCGGGGCGTGGTGAAGCTATACACGCCGCTGCTGGACAAAATCGGGCTGACCTACACCCAATACGTGACCATGATGCTGCTGTGGGAACATCGGCAGCTGTCGGTCAAGCAGCTGGGCGAGCGGCTGTACCTGGACTCGGGCACACTGACGCCGCTGCTGAAAAAGCTGGAAGCGCAAGGGCTGGTCACGCGCCGGCGCGCTTCGGAGGACGAGCGCAGTCTGATCGTCACGCTTACCGACGCGGGCGGGGCGCTGCGCGAAAGGGCGCTGGGCATCCCTCAAGCCCTCGGGCAATGCATCCAGCTGAGCAACGGGGAAGCCGGGACGCTGTACACACTTTTATACAAGCTGCTGGGGCAGATGTGAGGTTGGAAGATGGAAAGCCGATTCGAACTGGAACGGTATCTGAGCGACGGCGTGAACGCGCTGGTTTCTGGCATCCTGAAGGCGAGCTTCAGGGATCCCAAGGGGAGCGCGTTTTTCGCCAGGTACGCGCTGTCCGCAAGCAAAGCGGAGCGCCGCAGGCACGGCATGGAGGCAAGCGGCGAGCACATCCCTTCCTTTCTCATCGCCAGCGTCACGGGCCGCTGCAACCTGAACTGCGCGGGATGCTACGACCGCGCCAACCACGCCTGCACAAGCCAGACCGAGCTGAGCGCAGCCGACTGGCGCCGGATTTTCGCGGAGGCGGAGGAACTGGGCGTCGCCGCGATCCTGCTGGCGGGCGGCGAGCCGCTGATGCGCCGGGAGGTGATGGAGGAAGCCGCGCGTCATCCGGCGCTGCTGTTTCCGGTGTTCACCAACGGCACCCTGCTCGGCGGTTCCCTGCTGGCGCTGTTTGAAAAGCATCGGAATCTGATTCCGATCCTCAGCATGGAGGGAGAAGAAGCCCCGACGGATGCGCGGCGCGGAGAGGGCGTGTACGGCTGCGTCATGACCGCGATGGACGAGCTTTCCCGAAGGGGGCTGCTGTTTGGCGCGTCCGTCACCGTGACAAGCGAAAACATCCATGCCGTCACTGGCGACGCGTTTCTGGCCGGGCTGCGTGAGAAAGGCTGCCGGGCGGCTGTTTTCGTGGAGTATGTGCCGGTGGAGCGCCCCGCCCTGGCGCTCAGTGACGGCCAGCGGGACGCGCTGGCGCGGCGGGTTTCCCGCCTGCGCGAGCGCGAAAACATGATCATCGTCTCGTTTCCCGGCGACGAAAAGGCATCGGGCGGATGCCTGGCGGCGGGGCGCGGATTCTTCCACATCAACGCGTCCGGCGGCGCGGAGCCCTGCCCGTTTTCGCCGTATTCGGACACGAGTCTTCAAACCACCTCGCTGCGAGACGCGCTGAAATCGCCGCTGTTTACAACGCTTCGGGACAGCGGCGCGCTGCTTGCGGAGCACACGGGCGGATGCACGCTGTTTGCCCAGGCCGAGGCGGTGCGGCTGATGGCGGCTGAATAACCCACAAAACCGGTCACAGAACGGAAGGAGCATGAACATGAACGCATATGATTTTACCGCAAAGGACGCCAAGGGCAATCCCGTCTCGCTGGGGGGCTTCCGGGGCAAGGTGCTGCTGATCGTCAACACCGCCACCAAGTGCGGGCTGACGCCACAGTACGAGGCGCTGGAGGCGCTGTACAAGAAGTACCAGGGCAAGGGGCTGGAGATCCTGGACTTCCCCTGTAACCAGTTTCTGGGGCAAGCGCCCGGCACCGACGAGCAGATCACCGAGTTCTGCACGCTGAACTATGGCACCACCTTCCCCCGCTTCCAGAAGATCGACGTCAACGGCAAGGACGCCGACCCGCTGTACGCCTGGCTTAGGCAGCAAGCGCCGGAGGATCAGGGCGATGAGGAGAGCAAGTCCTTTGAGAAGAAGGTGAAGGTGCTAAAACCCTTCGCCAAGGCGGGCGACATCAAGTGGAACTTCGGCAAGTTCCTCATCGACCGGGAGGGCAACGTCCATGGTCGCTACTCCCCGGCGATGAAACCCGATCAGCTGGAAGCCGAGATCGAGAAGCTGCTGTGAACGAACCAGCGCAATCAGGGAGGTGTTTTCGTGGACATTTTTGAAACCGTCAGGGCCCGGCGCTCCACGCGAAACTACAGCGGGCAACCGATCGGGGACGCCCATCGGCAGGCCGTCGAGGCGGAGCTCGCCCGGCTGTCGGCGGGCTATCCGGTGCGCCTGGCGCTGCTCAAGAACGAATTCCAGGGCAAGGCGGATGCCGCCGGCAAGCAGTTCGGTACCTACGGGGTGATTAAGCGCCCGGAGGCGTTTCTGGCTGCGGTGATCCCCAACACGCGGGACGGTTTGCTGGACGCGGGCGCGGCGCTGGAAAAGGCGGTGCTGCTGTGCACCTCGCTGGGCCTGGGCAGCTGCTGGCTGGGCGGCAGCTTCAAGCGGGACGAGTTCGGCTCGGCGCTGGCCGTGGGCGAAGGCGAGCTGATTCCCGCCGTGATTTCGCTTGGCTATCCGGCAGAAAAAGAAGGCCTGCTGGGCAGCGTCATGCGCTGGGGTGCGAAGTCCGACCAGCGGAAGCCCTTTGACGCGCTGTTCTTCGACGGCGGCTTCGGATCGCCGCTATCCCCGGGCGACGACGAGCTGAGCGCGGCGCTTCAGATGGTGCGCCTGGGCCCGTCGGCCTCCAACAAACAGCCCTGGCGCGCGGTGAAAGCCCCGGGCGCCGTGCACTTTTACATCGCGCACACGCCGGGCTACGCCAAGATGATGCCCTTCGACATGCAGATGCTGGACCTGGGCATCGCCATGGCGCATTTTGAGCTGGCGGCGCGGGCCAAAGGCGTCGCCGGAGGCTGGGCGCAGGCCGATCCGCGCCTTCCGGACGTGCCCGATCAGACCGAGTACCTGCGCAGCTGGGTGTATCCATAGCGCGCATCGCAGGCGAGACATGAAAAAGCCGGCCCTGACGCGAGGGCCGGCAATTCATTGGCGTGCGCTGGTTTTGGAGGCGTTACTCTTTTGAATTGGTATTATGCGATCACTTGAATTGGTCGCCAAATTCCTTCAATTCCCGTTTGGTCTCTTCCGGCAATTGGTTGTACTCAACATCGTCAACAGCCCCCTGCAGCGTGTAGAGATGCACCAGACAAACATTCGGAAAGCGCGTCTTCAAGCGAAAGAACGCCTCCCGGCTTCCGAGCCGCTTTAGCTCCTCCGCCGTATGAATTCCGACAGCCCCGAGCTTCTTCGCGATTTCTTTGCCGATGTTTCTCATGGAAGTCAATTCCGCCACAAAACCACCTCCTTGCCGCGCGCGCCCATGGCATCAGCGCTTCATAACGGGAAGCCACAGCTCGGTCTCTTCGCTGTTCCCCCGCGTTCCTTCCCCTGCGTCCCCCCGCAGCCCCGCGGCGCAACGGGGATCGCCTATCCGCGCGCCTGCAGCGCCACCTTCTTCTGCAGGTCCTTCTGCATCAGGTCGATCACGACCGCCAGCACGATGACGACGCCCTTGATCACCATCTGCCAGAAGCTGGACACGCCCATCATGATCATGCCGTCGTTGAGCACGGTGATCACGAGCACGCCGATGATGGTGCCGCCGATGGTGCCCACGCCGCCGGACATGCTGGTGCCGCCCAGCACGACGGCCGCGATGGCGTTCATTTCCCAGGCCTCGCCGGTGGCAGGATGCGCGGCGCGCAGCTGGCTGGACATGATCACGCCCGCCATGGCGGCCAGCAGCGACGCAAACATGTACACAAACAGCTTGATCTTCCTGGTCTGGATGCCGGACAGCGTGGCGGCGCGCTCGTTGCCGCCCACGGCGTAGATCTGGTTGCCCAGCGGGGTGGCCTTCATGATGAAGATCGAGACGGCGGCCATGACGATGAACACGATGATGGTGACCGGGATCTGCGTGCCCGGAATGTTGGCCGAGCCGATGATGTCGTAGCCCCGCACGACGCCGTTGGCGGGCGAGCCCAGGTTCGGGAACGTCGCGCCGCCCGAGCGCAGCATGGCGAACCCGCGGCACACGTACATCGCGCCCAGCGTGGCGATGAACGCCGGCACCTTGAGCCGGCTGATCAGCAGCCCCGAACACAGCCCCACCAGAACCGCGACCGCGCACACGATCAGCACAATCGCGGGCACGTTGAAGAACAGCGTCACCCGGGCAAACGGAATGTGCAAGCCCTCCACGACCAGCCCGCCCGCCAGCATCGCGGTCAGGCCCACGACCGCGCCCACGCTGAGGTCGATGCCGCCGGTGACGATGACCAGCGTCATGCCCAGCGCCAGCAGCCCATAGATCGAGGCGTGCTTGATCATCAGGATGGCCGAGGACATCTGCGTGAAGTTGGGCGCGGAGATGCTGAAATAAATCAGCAGCACGAACAGCGCGATGAACGTCCTGCCCCGAAGCAGCATCAGGCCCAGCGAGCCCTGCCTCCGAGGCTTTCCCGGGTTGACCGCCGCAAACATGTCAAGCACTCTCCTTTGGATGGAGCCCCGTCTTGAGCGCGGCCGCGGATGCGGTCACCAGCGCCTGCTCCGTCATTTCGTCCCCCGAGAAGTCGCCCGTGAGCGCCCCGCTGGACATGACCAGCACGCGGTCGCACACCGACAGAATCTCCTTCAGCTCGCTGCCCACAAAAATCACGCCCATGCCCTGGGCGGCAAAGCGCCGCATCAGATTGAAGATGTCGGTCTTCGCGCCCACGTCGATGCCGCGCGACGGCTCGTCCATCATGAAGATCTTGGCGCTCGCCAGGATGCACTTGCCGATCACGACCTTCTGCTGGTTGCCGCCGCTGAGCGCCGTGACCAGGTGGCGCACGTCGGCCACCTTGATCTGCAGGTCGCCGACCGCCTCGTCGACCGACCGCCTGCACGCCTTCTCGTCGACGACGCCGCGCCTGGTGTGGCGCGGGATGCTGGTCAGCAGCAGGTTTTTGGCGATGCTCATGGTCTGCACCAGCCCATCCTTCTGGCGATCCTCGGGCACCAGCACGATGCCCCGGGCGATCTGTTCGGCCACGACGGGCCGGGGCACCGCCTCGCCGTCGACGACAAGCTGGCCGCTCGACTCCGGGTGCAGGCCCAGGATGGACTCCACCAGCTCGGTGCGGCCCGCGCCCATCAGCCCGTAGATGCCCAGCACCTCGCCCCGGTGCAGCGCAAAGCTGACGTGATCCACGGCGTACCCCCCGCCCAGCCTGGGCAGCGCGTAGTCCCTGACCTCCAGCAGCGCGCTCCGCTCGCCCGTGTAGGGCGGCTTTTCGATGGTCAGCTCCTCGTGGCCCACCATCTGCTTCACGATCCAGGCCACCGAGATGTCGCTGACCTCGGCGTCCGCCACGCGGCTGCCGTCGCGCAGGATGGTCACGTAGTCGCCGATCCGAACGATCTCCTCCAGCCGGTGCGAGATGTAGATCAGCGCGATGCCCTGGCTCTTCAGCTCCTCGATCAGCCGAAACAGCACCTCTACCTCGGCGTTTGACAGCGAGGAGGTGGGCTCGTCCATGATCAGCACCTTGAGCTGTTGCTGAAGCATGGTCTTGGCGATCTCCACGATCTGCTGCTGCCCCACGCGCAGGTTGCGCATCCTCTCGCCCGGATCGATGTCCTGCTGCAGGCGGGCCAGCACCTCCCGCGCCTTGCGCATCTGCGCCTTGCGGTCGATGACCCCGCGCCGCCTGATCTCCTTGCCCGCGAACAGGTTGTCCACCACGCGCATGTCCGGAAACATGTTCAGCTCCTGGTGGATGATGCCCACGCCCGCGGCGGAGGCCTCGCGCGTGTCCGCGAACCGGACCTCCGCGCCCTCCAGCTCGATCGCGCCCTCCTCCGGGCGCTCGATGCCGGCCATCACCTTCATCAGCGTGGACTTGCCCGCGCCGTTCTCGCCGATCAGCACGTTCACCCTGCCCGGCCACACGGAAAAGTCCACGCCCTTGAGCGCGACCGTGCCGGGATACCGCTTGACAATGCCCCTCGCCTGCATGACAGGCGCGAATTCCTTGCTCATGCGCTCACGCCCCCGCCTCTGCAATCCGGACCGGCACCACGAGCGCCTCATCGCCCGGGCTTGAGACCGACACGCAGCCGGTCAGCTCGACCTCTTTCCCCACCAGCGCCTGCGCATCCAGACCGGCCAGCACGTCCCGCTGCACGCGGGCGTTGAACGCCTTGGTCAGCTCCGCGAATTCCACCTGGTTCTCAAAATCGTCCAGCTTCAGAAAGCCCACCGCGTCGCGGATCGCGTTCGTCTTGATGACGGTCGAGATCTGCACCGACAGGTCCCCCTCGCCGTCGTAGGGCACAACGTCCATCAGCAGCCTGGTTTTTGTCTTTTTGTCCGCGTCCAGAACGCCCAGCACCTTGACCCGCCCCTTCAGGCAGAAGCTCCAGGGGCTGGTTTCGTTGGCGCGCGCGGCGTGCTTCTCGCCCAGCGCCGCCAGATCGGCCTTCATGCCCTGCCGGAAGGCGGCGGGATCGATGGCGCGCCCGTCGATCGCCGGCAGCATCTTGCCGTCCCAGTTGTCCCTCGCATACCGCTCGGGCGCGCTCAGCGCCGCCTCCGCCGCCCCGTTTCCCCCGGCGTCTGCGGCGCCGGAGGGCGCGGCGTCCGGCACCACGGTCACGCGGCAGAACAGCGCGATCAACAGCGCGGCAGCGGCCGCCAGCGACGCGCGCAGCACCCATCCTTTTTTCGCCATTTCTCTCCCCCGCCTCTGCCTTTTCCTGCGCCAAGCCGGCGGCGGAACGCCGCCGGCCCGCAAAGCAGCTCAAAAAAAGTTTAGTTCTTCAGCGCGAAGTTCTCCAGCTGGGAAGCGTTGTCCTTGGTGATCAGCACGCAGTCCATGAGCTGCTTCTCGTCCTTGTCGGTCTTGCCGCTCTTGATGTAGCCGTCGGCCTGCACAACCGCCTGCTCGGAGATGTACGCGATGGGCTGCAGCCCCGTGGCCTTGATTTCGTCCCGCAGGATGGAGTCGCGCACGTCGTTTGAGCCGTCGAAGCCACACACGATGACGTCCTTCATGCCCGCCTTCAGGCACGCCTCGATGACGCCCATGGCCATGGTGTCGTTGCCGCAGATGACGCCCTTGATGTTCTCCGCGCCCTGCGCCTGGATGATGGACTCCATCTTCTCGTAGGCCTCGGTCTGGCTCCAGTTGGCGGTCTGATGCTCGATCAGCTTCATGCCCTCATACTGGTCGATCACGCCGTGGAAGCCTTCGGAGCGCACGCCCGCGTTGGTGTCGGACTCCCTGCCGGTGAACTCCACATAGTTGCCCTCGCCGTCCATGCACTCCACGAAGTACTCGGCCACGATGGACGCGCCCTGGTAGTTGTTGCTGACCATCTGCGCCACGGCGTCGCCGGTGGAGTTGATCTCGCGGTCCACCAGGAAGGTGGGGATGCCGGCCGCCTTGGCGGCCTGTACCGGGGCAATCGAGGCGTCCGCGCCCGCGTTGTCGCAGATGATCGCGGCGGCCTTGCGCGAGATGGCGGTGTCAAACGCCTCGGCCTGCTTCACCACGTCGTCGTCGTGCTGGATGACCAGTGACTCGTAGCCGAGCTCCTCGGCCTTGGCGGACGCGGCGTCGGCGACGGTCTTGAAGTAGGGATTGGAATGGCTGGGGGTGATGATCACGATCAGCGGCTTGGCCTCCGCCATCGCGAACGATCCGAACAGGGACGCGACCATCAGTACCGTCAGAACCAGGGCGAGCAGTTTTTTCACGATGAACTACCTCCTAACCTATTCTCCAGGCTCATATTTTCTTGCGCTTTCGCGCGAAGAATCGGCAATGATGCGCAACGCGAGGCATCCGCGCATTCGCTGCGGCTTTGCCGCGCGCGCTGGCGGCCGAGAAAGCAAGGCGCGCGCCGTGGCCGCGCCTCCCTGTTCACCTTTTGTCCCACCAGGCGCGCCCCATCCCCAAAATTCACATGTAATGCAAACAAAATGATTTGGCTATGTTCGCATAAGTTTTTTGCACAAATCATGTCATTCTGGCCATAAGTTCATTGTATCTCAAAGATTTTACGTTGTCAACGCGTGTCCTTCGCCCGGAAAAAGGTGAACTGTTCAGTAAACAAAGCCCAAAATTGTGCGCAAAATGCCGCGCCCTCTCGATCTTACGGCGAAATGCCGTCTCGATCACTGAACGCACAGATATTTATAGTGAATTGTTCAGTTGTTCAGTAAACAGCAAAAACTTTTTCGGGCCGTTCACGCCGCCGCCCCCGGGCGCGGGGCAAGCGTTTTCGGCCAAAAAAGCACAGCGGCGCGTGGGTTTCCCCCGCGCCTCTCAGGCTGTCAAAGCACTGCGCCTTTTGACCGCGAAACGCAAATCGTGTGAATCTGAGATTCACGGCCAGCCTTGCACGCGTCAAGGATCGCAGCCTGCGGGCGCGCCGCTCACCGGGCGAACAGCGCCAGCTTGGCGTACAGGTCCTCCAGGATCAGGCGGCTGTCGACGCTGTGATAGACGCGGATCGCCGGGTTGAGCCCGGTGTGCACGTAGGC
>JAVBQA010000029.1:0-19381 GCA_031549325.1 Eubacteriales bacterium
CTACCCCGGCGAGCGCGTCCAGATCGACGTAAAGGTCGTGCCCCGTTCCTGCATCGCCGACCCCGATCTCAAGCTCTTCCAATACACCGCCATCGACGAGTTCTCACGCCTTCGCTTCCTGGGCGCTTACGATGAGCAGAGTACCTATTCCTCTGCCGACTTCCTCAAGAAGACAGTTGCCTTCTTCAAGCGCCGCGGCGTCGATGTCCAGTGCATCCAGACCGATAACGGCCTTGAGTTCACCAACCGCTTCAACCCTCGGAAAACCGGCAAACTGACGCTGTTTGAGCATACCGCTCGCATGCTCCGCATCCGCCACAAGCTCATTCGTCCTTACACGCCCAGGCGCAACGGCAAGGTTGAGCGCAGCCACAGACGCCCATGGCCTGCGCGCGCCCGACGCGCCAGGCAAGTTCCTCGGCGCTTCGCTTGAAATCGTCCGGATTGCCGAAATCCGCGCCGGGCAGGATGGTCATGTGCGCCCCGTCTGCGACTTCGCGGGCGTAGTGGAGCGCCTGCTCAAACTGCGTCCGCAGATGCGCGCGCACAGACGCGTCCGGATGATTGACGGCTGCCGCGGCGAAGTCCGTGCCCGCCTGGAAAAACAGATCGGCCATGGCGAGATCCGCAGCCGCCAGTTTTTCCCGCAGCGCCAGCGCGGACGCGGCGCGCCGGGCGAACTGGCCCGACGGACGCAGATGCGTGCGTCCTTCCATCAGGCCGATGTCGACGGCGTCGAAGCCCAGCGCGCGCATGATCTGTAGCGCCTGCGCGTGGGTCGTCAGCGGAAACGAGAAATCCGGGCACGAGAATTTGCGCATGATGGAGGCCCCTTTCGTCGTCACACCGAACGCAGAGGGGACGCCCCGCCGCGTTTTTCATGCTTTCAGAATTAAATACACTCACTCGGTCAACAGAGTGAGTGTACTATCTGGACAGCGGTTTGTCAAAGGCGGATTCGCGCGACGCGGCACCCCTCTTCTATGCACGTGCGGGTGCGATGGGGGCGCAGCACGGAGTCGGCTCTTTCTGTGTGATGGAACGAGATGCCGGTCAATATCCGTTTTTCGAGGCGCCATACGCCGCCTGCTCGTTTGTAAAGCCCTCATATTCCAGCTGATCAATCAAGCCGCTGCGCGAGAAGGCGGAAAAACTCAAGTAGGACTCCGCTTTTTTCACCGCCTGTTCCATCCAGTCCGCGTTGCAACTATCCGCCGCGTAGGTGGCCTGCTCGTTCGTAAAGCCCTCATATTCCAGCTGATCGATGAGGCCGCTATACGAAAAAGCGGAAAAGCTCAAGTAGGACTCCGCCTTTTTCGAGGCCTGTTCCATCCAATCCGCGCCGCAATTGTCCGCGGCATAGACCGCCTCTTCCGGCGAATACTGCTCGTACTCCAGCTGATCGATCAACCCTTCATACGAAAACGCGGAGAAACTGAGGTAGTTCAGCGCCGCGAGCAGCGCATTCGATTGCCCCAAGGTGGGACTGGCGGATGCCGCCAGGCACGGCAACAGCATGACCACGATCAACGCCAGGCACAGGGTTTTCCAGGATAACTTTTTCATCGGTAGACGCTCCTTGCGGAATTTTTTGGCCGCTGCAATTATACATCACAAGCGTGTGGTTTTCAATGGCCAATTGCAAAATGCTTCTGCTTACTGTATACTGTAAACTGAATTTGATTGGGATTAACAACTGCGGAGGATGGCGCATGGCATGGATTGCCGAGGCGCGCTACCAGGCCCTGAAAGGGCTGAACGCGCTGTTCAAGAAGGTCGACATATCGGTCGTGTTCCGGACGCGCACTGGAATCAAGGGGTTCAACAACCGTTTCAACCGGGATCCGCTGCGCATCCTGGATGGGCATGCCAAGGTGGATCCGGCGCTGCTTTTCATTGGGTTTGACGCGATGGCGGATGCCTATACGCTGCTGAACACGCCCATTCTGGACTCGCCGCACTGCGATTTCATGCGCAGGCTGCTGGAGAAACGGGATATCGAGGGCAGCGACTACATCCGGCGCATGGCAATGGGCGCGCTGGACGAGCGGTTCGCCACGCCCATCGCGCCCAGAAGGCTGCGCCGCTTCCGTGAGAAATTCGAGCTGCGCAAGGCCGAGCTGCAGCAAGGCAAGACCCATCCGGCAACGGTGTACCGGGTGGGGGACAAGCTCTATCTGAAGGACGGCAAGCACCGCGCGGCGCTGGCCTGCCTGCTCGGGATTCCGCTGCCCTGCCGCGTGGCCGACGCGGATTTTCTGCTTCAGGGTACCCGGGCGCGGCAAAGCCGGGCCATGCGGCGCGATCCGGATCGCTACCGTGCCAGCGAGGCCTTTATTCAGGAAGTCATGCGAGGGTGAATGGATGAGCATTATTGAGAACCTGCTTGTGCAGCTGAATGAGAGCGGCGTCCGGTATGTCCATTTCAAAAGCAACGCCCACCTTGACGACAACTTCACCGGCGCGTCGGATTTTGACTTGCTGGTGGACCGGCGCGATGCGGGCGCGTTTCGGCAGGCGTTGCTGGCGCATGGGCTGAAGCAGTTTGAGCCCACGCGCTACGGGGTCTATCCGGGCGTGGAGAACTGGCTGGCGTTCGACGCGGACGAGGGCGTCCTCCACCATTTCCATGTGCATTTTCAGCTGGCCTCGGGGCTCGAGCTGTACAAAGACTACATCCTGCCCTGGGCGGAACTCATTTTGAACAGCCGGATTCTGGATGGGGCGCGCGGCTGCTACATCAGCGATCCGAACCTCGAAATCCTGCTGCTGCTTGCGCGCATGGTCATCAAAACCCCGTTCAGGGGCAGCTTTCGCGCCCGGCTGGGCGCGCTGCCCGTGCCGGATGGCATGATGATGGAGTTCCGGGACTTGCTGGGAAGGACGGAGCGGCCCAAGGTTGAGGCGTTTGCGCGCCGGATGTTCCGCGGCGCCGGCACGCATGCCTTGCTGCTGCAAATCGTCGATGAGAAAGACCTGACGGCGCGGCGCTTTGTGGCGCTCAGCGCGCGCATGCGCGCGGAGCTGCGCGCCGCGCGCCGCTGCGCTCCCATGCGCGCGCACTTCCGGAGTTCTCATCTGAAGCTGAAGCGGCTGCTGGACCGTCAGGCGCGGCTGGAATACCCCATGCGCAAGAAGATCGACGGAACGGGCGGGCTGATCATCGCGTTTGTGGGCATAGACGGCAGCGGCAAGAGCACGCTGTCCCGCCAGGTTCAGCGGTGGCTGGGCAAAAAGATCGAGAGCCGTCACGCCTATCTGGGCTCGGGCGCCGAGGCCGACAGCCGGCGGATGCGGCCGGTTCGAAGGCTCGCCAGGGGCGGCAAGGGGCCTTTCAGGAACGCGCTCCACGGGATGCTGTACGCCATGGTGGCCGCGCGCCTGGCGCGCACCATCTTACGGCTGAACCGCTACCGGCTCAACGGCGGCATCGCCGTGACCGACCGCTTCCCCCAGGTTCAGCGCCCGGGCGTCAACGACGGCCCCAAGCTGGCCGGCTATCTGAGCAGCCGCAATCCGCTGATGCGCCGCTGGGCCGGGGTTGAAAGCGCGCGCTACGCCATCGTTCAGGACGTGCAGCCGGGACTGGTGATTCGCATGAACATCAGCGCCCAGACCTCCATGCAGCGCCACCCCGAGCAGACGAACATTCAGGTTTATGAGCAAAAGATCGCCGGGTTGGCGCAGATCCTGTTTGACCGCTCGATTGTGGTGGATGTGGACGGCGAGCAGCCGCTGGAGCAAGTGCTGCTGGAGGTCAAGCGGATCGTGTGGAACCACCTCTAAAGCCTCCTTTTCCTTGCAATCAAACCCCGTCAATGATATAATCGTTTGAATCCATCACTCACAAACTGAGGTACAATTCGTCATGGCAAAATCCCGAAGCGAGCGCGTCGCGATCAACACCAGCGCCAGCATCGTGCAGAACCTGATCTCGCAGCTGATGGGCTTCATCATGCTGACGGTGTTCATCAAGACGCTGGGCAAGCAATACAACAGCGTGAACACGCTGTTCTCCGACATCCTGGCCATGTTCACGCTGGCCGAAATGGGCATCGCCAACGCGATCGCGTTCGCGCTGTACAAGCCGCTGAAGCAGCGCGACGAGGCGCGCGTCGCCGCGCTGATGCGCTTTTTCAAGCTGGCGTACCGCTGCGTGGCCGCGGTGATCGCCGTGGCCGGATTCCTCTGCGTGCCGTTTTTGTTAAACCTGGTCGATCCGCAGAAGGTGCCCCACATCCAGGAGAGCATTCAGCTGATCTTTATCCTGATGTTCATGGAGGACGCCTGCACCTATCTGCTGATCTACAAGTCCACGCTGCTCAACGCCGATCAGAAGCGCTACGAGATTTCCAAGATCTCCATCGTCTTCAGCTTCATCCGCACGGGCGTTCAGTGCGTGCTGCTGTTCGTGTTCCATAACTACATCCTGTACCTGCTGGTGTCCATTGTGGAGACGCTGCTGCGCAACTACACGATCTCCCGGGTGGCAGACAGGCAGTATCCCTACCTCAGCCAGCATCCGGACGCCAAGCTCGAAAAAGGCGAGATCAAGCTGCTGTTCAAGGACGTGTGGGCGCTGTTCCTGTACCGTGCCAATTACCTGATCCTCAGCTCCACCGATTCGATCATCATCGCCAAGATGGTGCCTGGGGGCCTCGCGGCCATCGGCGCGCTGGGCTGCTACAAGACCATCAACAAGACCATCGACGGCTTCATGAACCAGTTCTTTCTGTCGGCGCTGCCTTCGTTGGGGAACATAGCGACCGGCGCCGACCACGAGCGCCAGCACAAGGTGTTCAAGATGGTGCAGTTCATCTCGTTCTGGTTGGCTTGTTTCTGTGCCACGTCGCTGTTCAATCTCTCTTCGCCTTTCGTGCGGCTGTGGTTTGGCAAGGACTACGTGCAGCCCATGTTGCTGGTGTTCTCCATGGTGTTTGACTTTTACATTCTCTCGCTGATGCGCCCGGTAAACACATTCCGCAATGCCAACGGCCTGTTCGTGCAGGGCAAGTACCGCCCGCTGGCGATGGCGCTGATCAACGTGGCGCTGTCCATCGCGCTGGCGGTCCCGCTGGGCATCTTCGGCGTGCTGTTCGCTACCACCATCTCTCGCCTTGCGACCATCGCCTGGTATGATCCGTACCTGGTGTATCGCCGCGTGTTCCAAAAGCCGGTTTCCGATTACTGGAAGCGGTATCTGCAGTACTTCGCGATCACCGTGCTGTCTGTCCTGACGGTGTATGTGCTGTCCGAGTCCATCGCGACCGGCTCTGCGATACTGGACTTTCTGATTCGAATGGCATTTTGCGTTGCCATCCCCAACGGATTCATCATCCTGATCTATCGGGGCACCGAGGAGTACAACGAATTCGTGTCCCGCTTCCTGGCCATTTGGCGCAAGATCACCGAGTTCGCAAGGCGCAAGCTGCGCCGCGGCTAGCGAGGGATTCGGCGCGGCGGCGGGGCGCAGAGCCCGCTATGCGCGGGATACAGACGTGATGATGCCAGATTTGTGCACATGATGATGACAATAAGCATGAATTGTGCTACAATCTGGTCGTGAGAAATCACTGGATTTATGAGGGGGGATACGGGTGAAAAACTATGTGACGCCGCTCTGGATGCTGTTCTTTTCTGCGCTGCTGAACAATATCTCCGGGATCTTTCCAGATGTTCTGTCCACGATCTTATCGCTGCTCGGCAGTGTGCTCGGGCTGATCGCGCTTTTTCAGCTGGCCGACCGCAACTGGCGCCTTGAGAAGACAAAGACATTCACAATCGCCCTCGTCGCGGTGACTGCGGCAGTTTTTCTGCTGGTCTTTGTGCTGCCGGCGCTCGCCATTGTCGGCGCGATTGCCATGGCCGTGCTGGGCATCCTGTGCATGTACAATCAGCTGCATGGCTTGGCCGACATGGCGGACGAGGCGGGCAACCGCCAGCACGGGGAGCGGCTGCGGCAATTGTTCACGTTCTACGTGATCATGGCCCTTCTGCCGCTTTTGAGCGGTATCCCAGGCGTCGCGATCCTTCTCGTCATCGCGGCCCTTGCGCTGACCGTGTACCAACTGATCCTGTACTACCGCTCCATCCAGATCGAGCAGGCTTTCGAGGGCGCGCGATAGCGCCGGGTGGGCTTTTTGACATGCGCGAGCCGCTGTCCCTGACGAACCACAGGCAAAGCCGATTCCGCTGCAGGGCGGGGCGCCCCAGCCTTCGCGGCGCATGCCCGGTTCAGACTCGGCGTCGCCAGGCGTTGGCGTGAATCAGCGCGGATGAAGCAAACGCAACCGGTATCGGCTGCGTTTGCTTCATCCGCGCTAATACCAATTCAAAATATTAAGGCCTCGTCGCGCCGGATTTTTTTCCGCCCTGCGGCGTCGCCCTCCGCTTAGCGTAGCTCTGCTACGCTGCACTTCAGATCCTTGCAGGGCGAAAAAAACTCTCGCCGCTTTGGAGGCGTTACTATTTTTCATTGGTATAACCTGTGCTGGGCCACGATTCCAGAAAAGAGGTAAACTCTTCCGCCGGCATTGGTTTCGCAAAGACGTAGCCCTGTATCGCATCGCAGCCCATTGCGCGGAGCTGTTCCACCTGGGCCGCCTCCTCCACGCCCTCGGCTACCGTCTTCATATCCAGGGCCTTTGCCATCGCGATGATGTTTCTCACAAGTTCCTGGCCGCGCTCCGCGTCGTTGCCATATTGGAAGAACAGCCGATCCAGCTTCAAAATGTCCACATGAATGGATTTGAGAATGTTCAGGGAGGAGTAGCCCGAACCGAAATCGTCTACCGAGCACAGGAAGCCGTTGTGTTTGCACTCCAGCACGATCTGCCGGAACAGCGCGTGGTCCGCGAAGATGTGGCTCTCCGTAAATTCCAGTTCAATGCGGTTGGCGGGGATGCCATGGCGTTCCCGGATTTCGGTGTAGGTTCTCATGAAGTCCGGGCGCATCAGGCCGAGCCGCGAGACGTTGACGGACAGCACGTAGTCGGGCAGCTTGCCATCCATAACGCTTTGCTTGTAATAGCGGCACGCCTGCTCGAAGATGTGCCTGTCGAGCTTGACGATGAAACCGTTCTTCTCGAACAGCTCGATGAAGCGGCCGGGGGAGATTAGCCCCTTGTCCGGAGAATCCCAGCGGACCAGCGCTTCCGCGCCAAGGATGCGGTTGCTCTCTTGGATGCCGATCTTGGGCTGCAAGTAGACCTGGAACTCGCCGCTCTCGAGCGCGACCTCCATCCTGCTCTCCACTTCCGCCTCCCACAGCGCCTGCTCGCGGATCTCGTTGGTATAAAAGCAGAACCGCAGCGAACCGGCCGCACGCTTCACATTGTCCAGCGCGGCAGCGGCGCGGTCGAGCATGTCGTTCAGCGCCAACACACCGTCCTGCGCGTCGATTGCGTAAGCGCCTCCGTATAGTTCCGCCTTGTAGCCCGCTGAAAACGTACTGGGGAACACGGCCAGGTGCTGGGCGGCGCTCTCGAATTGCTGCTCGATCTCCTGGCGGCTTTGGTATCTGCGCAGCGCGACAAACGTGTCTTCCCCGATGCGGCAGCAGGCTTCCCCGTCCTGCGAAATCATCTGCTGAAAGTCGGCGCGATACTTGAGCAGTTGGGTCCCCACGTCTCGCCCGAAGAGGTCGTTGATATACTTGAAGCGCCTGATGTCGCTGTAGCATATTGCGTAGCGCGCGCCCTTGGTGTTTTTCAAGATCTCCTCCGCATCAAGCAAAAACTTCTGATAATTCTCGTGGCCGGTCACGGGATCGATAAACGCGATCCGCTCCAGCGCCTCGCGGTTTTTGTTGTTCATCTTCAGGATCAGCAGGATAAAAAAGATGAAGACGGCAGCGGATAAGCTTACAGTGATGATGGAGCCCGTCGTTGCGCCTTTCACGCCCGCGCTGACCATATTCTCAGGCACCGCATAAAAAACGTGCCAGTCGTTGACGTCGAGGGGAGCGTAGGCGACCAGCCTGCTTTCGCCGTCGAACGATTCCACCAGATAACCCGCCGTTCGCGCCGCCAAATTGTCGATGATGCTTTGTTCAATGGCGACATCGATCGGCGTTTGCAGCTGAAAGATGTTCATTCCTATGCCGAGCACAAGCGGACTATCAGACTTTACCACGTAGTTGCCCTTGCTGTCGATGATGTGCGCCAGACCTTCGCCCGCGTAGAGCGAGTGGTTGATGATCTTGCGTATTTCGCTCTCCGGGTCGGCCGCGAACAATACGCCTTCTATCCTGTGGGTTTTTCCATCATAGACCGGCACGGCATAATAATGGATGGGCTGTCCGCTTATCGGATCGTGGCGCGCCTTGCTCATTACGTTTTCACCGGCCAAGGCGCAGGCGATGAAGTCGTCGCCGGACAGATCCGCTCGGTGCTCCCTGTTGTATTTGTCGATCCATACCGCTTGCCCGCTCTTTTCGGCAAAACCGATCTGCACGTAGGCGTTGTGCGCGCCGAGGCCATCGATGAGCGCGTGCAGCACCACATCCTCTTCGAGCAGGTTTCGGTCCTGCGCGACGACGGCCGCCACCTTCAGCGTGTCAAATTCCTCCTGAATGTGCTCTTCGACGGCGAACTTGGTTTGCTGGATGGCCTGCTGAATGTGTCCGATGGTGTCCGCCCTTCGCAGGTGGGCGTTGTAAAAGACCAGTGCAATGCCGCAGGCGAAATAGAGCAGGCAAACGGCCATCGCTGCCGCATAAATGTGATTGACGCGCACCAGGCAGATCATCTTGTGGGCGCCGCGCACACCAAGACAATCGAGATCAACGGGTGCGCGAAGGCCCCCTTTGACGGGCCGATTTGCACGCATCACCGCATTCACCAGCTTTCCTTCGCATACCTACCGCAGGGGGTGACGGCTCTGCACCCTCATGTGACCATCGGGAACCGGACGCGCCATTCCTGTCTCCATGTCGGCGCATGCCGCCTCTTCATGAATAAGCATTTCCATGGGAGATGGTGAATCCCAGCAAATCGGCGCGTCGAATGTGCGCCGTTGCCATCGCCCGGCTGAAGTCGCGATGAACGCCGCCCCGTTGCCTTCGCCCAGATCCGGTGTTCGGCGCGCCCGCGCATTTCCGTTCTGTGCGGTGTCGGCCTAAGCTGCATGATTGTGCGGTCAACGCGCTTTGCGGGAAGGCCTTAAAAAGATGCAACAATGTTTGTACATAGATCAAAAATGTGTTACAATGATAAATGCGCGGTTTAAAAATAAGGTAAATTGCCAATAAAGCGGAGAGTGTCCGAAATCGGCTATCCATTTCCGTGGATTCTTTGGCATGCCCGATCGGATTCCAGGCTGCCGCCGATTCGTTTGTCGACCCGGGTGGTCGGTTCGAAGCATTTGTACGAATGAAGAAAACGAGGTGTGACATGGACGCTCCAAATTTGCCCGCAGCGGGCAACATCATGCTGGATGTTGTGCTTTGCGTGGCTTTTATCTATCAATTCGTGCTTATGTACATTAAATTCGGTCTGCACTTGCGCATGAGCGAAGTGGCGCTGCCGGTCATCACAAGGGCGCTGTTTTCTTTGTTGTTGGGAGGGCTGGCGTTTTTCGGGGACTTTTTCAAGCTTGTGTTGGCCGAACGAACCGGCATGACGTCGCTGACGCCGCTCTTCTCCTCCCTGCCGGGCGTGGTGATCACCATCACAATATGGGTGTACTTCGTCAAATCGCTCAAGTTCAGGCCGCTGCTCGCGCTGGAGATTTCCGTTTATACCTACCTCTTTTTTCAGACGGCTTCCGGCGCGACCAGGCTGGTCAGCGCGGTGTTCTTTGCGCAGGATCCCACGGCGGTCGATTATCAGAAGTATCTGGCGGTGTATGCAATCAATTTCCTGGTTTCGATTGGCATCTATTCAGCGATGCACTATGTCCTTGAGCATAAGCCGAATCTGCTGATTGTGAGGGGCATGAATAACCACATATCGGGGAGAAGCGGCGCTTTCGCCGTTTTTCAGCTGGTTTTTATCTACATATGCGCGGCTCTGGTCATGATTCTGATCCCCAAAACGATCGCCGGCAGCACGGTCAGCCTGATCATGCTGGCGCTGTTTTCCGCGTTTTCCATCACCCTGAACAGCAACCGCTACGCGCAGGCCGAGATCCAGGACAAGGAGAAACAAGTGGAATCGATGCTGAAAAGCCTGGATCAGTTCAGCTCCATCAAGCATGATTTTTACAATATCCTGCAAACCTACAACGGGTACTTTGAAATCGGCGATCTGGAGGCATGCAGGCGATACCATCAGTCGCTGGTCGACATGACCACCGCTGCCGGAGATTTGCTGGACCTAAGCCGCCGCGCCGCAGAGCATCCGGCGCTTGTCGCGCTGCTGCTCAACAAACATGAGCGCGCCGAGGGCCTGAACATCCATCTGAGCATTTCCCTGAATTGTTCCCTTTCCGGGCTCGCCATCAATGACTTCGACATCTGCCGGATTGTCTCGTGCTTATTGGACAACGCAATTGAGGCGGCGGCCGAATCCAAGGAAAGGCGAGCATCCTTTGCCATCGAACAGGATGCCGGCCGTTCAAAGCGGATCACCATCATCAATAACTCCGTTGCGCCGATTGATGTGCGCAACGCATACATGTCCGGCTTCACCAGCAAGAATGGGCACAAGGGCATCGGGCTCGCCAATGCGAAAAAGATCATTGAGCGCTATCCGCCCTGCACGCTGCAGCTGTACAGCGTCAGCAATGAGGTCGTCGCCGTGCTCGAACTGGGCAAATGAGGGCGCGTCCATGCGTGCGCGCCTAGGCGAGATGAATCGATCATGGCGGGCCCTCAGCAAACAGAAGAACCCCGCCCGCCTTTTCGGCGGACGGGGCGATGGGTATGCGATCTGCGGGGGCGGGCGTTCAACCACTCGCTTTACCGCACTCGGCGCCTATCCGGCTTGCAAGGCACGTTGCCCGACCAGCTTAGCGCCAGCTGAAACAAGCGCGTCAGGTCGTTCCATGATGGCCGGATCGAGCAGTTATTCCGCGCCGGCCTTCAGCGCCTCGCTCATGGGCACTTTGGCGAGCTTTTTGGCGCACAGCAGCTTGGTCAGCTGGTACACACCCAGGATGATGACAAAGCTGACGAGCATCCAGAGGGGGCTCAGGATCATGGGAAGTGCCAGGTTGATCATCTCGCCCAGGTAGCCGTACATCGCGTTGGCGGTGAGCGTCATCAGCGGCACGCCGAGCAGGAAGCCCAGGATCACCACCGGCGTGGAGCTGCTGAGGATCAGCGAGGCGAGTTCCCGCTGGCGGTAGCCAAACACCTTCATCAGCGAGATGGTCTGGCGGCTCTCGTCGATCATCAGAGAGGTGACCAGGAAGATGATCACCGCGCCCATCAAAGCGGCGATGACCGTGATAAACAGCACCATCGCCATCATCGGCAGCGCGATGTCGTCCATGGCGGAGGACAGGTTTGCCAGATCCTTCACGCCCGACAGGCGCGTGTCTTCGATGGGCAACTGGCGATCCGAGAACAATCCGGAGTAACTGCCCTCGGGCAAACCGGCCATGGCGTTGAATCGCGTCAGCGGCATGAACACCATCTGTCCTGCGTAGGTCTCCGCGATGCCCTGTACCGTCAGCGCGTGGGTCTGGCCGTCCAGTTTGTTCACAAAGCGGAGCTGGTCTCCCGCGCGCAGATTCAGCCTTTGCGCGAGGGGGGAGGTGACGTTGACCTGGGCGGTGGGAAGCGCGACGCCATGAGCGTCTTTCAGCGCGACGCTGTGCGAATCCTCCGGGATTCCGGTGACGTAAAACTCCAGGTTTTCGCGGCCGTCCGCGTAGCAGCGCATGGCGTTGAACGGTTCCGCGCCATCGGGCGCAGCGCCCTGCTGGAGGGACTTGAAGGAATACTCGTATGCGAAGCGATACACGTCGTTCGCGCTGCCGCCCAGCAGGGTGTTCATCGAGTGGTTGATCGTGAACCCGAACAGCAGCAGCGCCGACGCGCCCGTGACGCCGATCAGCAGGAACAGCAGCCTGGGGAGGCTTCGAAGCTGCGCGCGCAGCCGGAACCGGGTCTGAAACCGGAACCGGTCCAGCGGAATGCCGCGCTCCAGGCGGCCGGTCTTCGCCTCCTGCTCGTCGCCCTTCATCAGCTCTGCCGCGGTTTTGCCCAGCTCGTTTCGCACCACGAGAAAGCTGGCCAGCCCCAGAATCAGCGAGGGCAGCAGCACCGCGGCCAGCGCGTTCCAGGGCATCGGGTCGATGGGGCCGACGGGCACGTTGTAATAGCTGGTCAGCATGGCGTTGACGATTGGAGCGATCAGCGGCAGACCCAGCGCGGCGCCCAGTGCGCCGCCCAACAGCGCCAGCAGCAATGGCAGCGCCATGTAGTGGCGAATCAGCTCGCGCCGCCGATATCCCAGCGCGTACAGTGTGCCGATCGTGGCGGCGTCGGCGCGGATCGTGCGCCAGATGATGACGCTGATGATCAGGCAGCACAGCAAAAACATCGCCACCGGCATGGGAATGCTCATGGCCTTCAGCCCGGTAATGGACGCCCAAGCCATGCGGATGCGCTTGTTGTTCATGGCGTCTACCCAGTCGGACAGCTCGTAGCCGCCGTTTGTGAGCAGTTTGTGCAGGTTCGCGGTCTGCTGATTCAGGTTCGAGCGGTCTTGAAACCGTGCGCAATAGACCGTCCGCGTCTCCGGCCAATCCGCCATGTCGGCGTCCGCGATCACGCCCACGCCGAACCCGGAGGGCGGCATCACGTCGTAAATGTTCTTCAGCGCGTAGACATAATGGGGCAGGGAGACGCTGCCCTTCACCACGAGGCGCGCGCCGTCCGCCTCGATGGTGTCGCCGACTTTGATGGCGTGCATGGCCATGAAGTATGGATCCAGCAGCACGTCGCCGGGCTGGCCGAGGCCCGATCCGTCGCGCACGGCGGGCAGGTTGATCTTTGCGCAGGGGGAGAGAAGCCGAAGCGGCGCGCCGCCCGGCAGCGAGACGTCCACATATTGATAGCGGTCAATCCACGCGCCGCTGCCCGCTTCCAGTGCCCCGACATCCGAGACGGGGACATCGGTCATGAACGACACATCCTCCTGCAGGTGGCTGTCCGCAAACCCGCTCACCATGGCGTCCATGTTCAGCGACGCGCCGCGGGCCACCACGAACAGGAAGCTGCCCAGCAGGATCAGCGCCAGCACGCCGGTGTAGCGGCCCTTGTTTTCCATCCATGTGCGCAGGACACGACGGTTCAGCGCCATTACCATTCAATCCTTTCCGCGGGCACAGTCTCGGCGTTGCGGGTGGACTCGATGATTTCGCCGTCGCGCAACCGGAACACCACATGTGCCATGCCGGCGATGGCGCTGTTGTGGGTGATCATCAGCAGCGTGGTGCCAAACGATTCGTTGACCCGCTGCAGCAACGCCAGCACGCCCCGGGACGTGGCGAAGTCCAGCGCGCCGGTGGGCTCATCGCACAGCAGCAGCGAGGGGTTTTTGACCACCGCCCGCGCGATGGACACCCGCTGCTGTTCACCGCCCGACAGTTCGCGGGGGAACCGGCCCTGCTTGTCCGAAAGCCCTACGGCGTCCAGCACCTCACTCAGCTTCAGCGGGTTTTTGCTGATGTGCTGCACGACCTCGATGTTTTCGGCAACGGTCAGATTGGGCACCAGATTGTAAAACTGAAACACGAACCCGATCTTGTCCCGACGGTACTCGGTGAGCTGATCATCGCTCAGCCCGCTCACGAGCGTTCCGTCCACGCTCACCTCTCCGGAGTCCGCCCGGTCCACGCCGCCGATGATGTTCATCAGCGTGGACTTGCCCGAACCAGAAGGCCCCAGGATGACGCCGATCTTGCCCTTGGGAAGCGTCAGGTCCACGCCCTTGAGCACTGACGTGGTCACTTCGCCGCTGCAATAGCTCTTTGCCAGGTTTTCCGTGCGGATGAACACCCTTCAACACCCCATTCCGTTCTTTAGCAGATCCAGCATCTGATCGAGTTCGCGTTGCATCGCTGCGCTCCAGGCAGTGGGGTCCGCCGCCGAGAAGTCGATGTATTTCGCCATCCAGCGGCGCTCAAACCGGTCTGTAACGCCCAAAAAGTATTCCTTCAGCAGCTCCTCATCCAGTCCCTTGCGCACGGCGCCCCGGGCGATGCCGTTTCGGATCAGCTTTCGCACATAGCCGTCGGCCACTTCGTACATGCCCCGCATGGTTTCGTCCAGCAGCCCCGGCTCGCGCGTCATCACCTGCATAAACAGCGCCAGCTCGTGCTCCTCACGCATGACCTGGACCTTGCTCACCGTCTCGTGAAAGTAGGCGAACACATCCATGTCGTCGGTGGGCGCGCGCTGATCCAGCTTGCGCATGATCAGATCCAGCCCCCATTGCGCGCAATACAGGAAGATCTCGCGCTTGTCATGAAAATACTGGTACATGCTGCCCTTGGCCACCTGCGCGCGTGCGGCGATATCCTCCACCTTTGCCCGCTCGAATCCATTCTGAATGAATTCGCTGACCGCCGCGCGCATGACGCGCTCCTGTTTTTTAGGCGGCAGCCGTGAGAATGTCTCGGTAGGCATGCCCTGCCCCCTCTCCAAAATGACCTTACGGTCACATTATATGACTCAAAAGTCATTTTGTCAACGGGACTTGCATTTATCTTTTCTTAGCACAGGCGGCCGGACATTAGCGGCGCATTATCCCTTCCCGATGTACAATGGAAACGGGAGAAGGGATGAAGATGATTCTGCTGGCGGTATTGTCGGTCTGCTTGGTTTCGCTTGGGTATGCGATGATGGGCGGGCTGGACAGGTTCTTGGATTCCGGGGGATTTGATGAGGAGCGGCGCGAGCGGGCGGCCGTCGCGCTGGTGTTTGTGAACGAGCAACGCCGGGCGCAAGTCGAACACGCGCTTGCTCAACGCTCGGAATGGTTACGCTATATCAGCGAACCGTCGCCGCCCGGGGAGCCCGGGTGCGCAATGGTGCTGGCGGCTTCCGAGAACGACCTGGACAACATCCTGCTGTGCGCGCGGATGCGCAAAGCCCATCCGGTGTACGCCGTCGCGCTGTGCAACAATCCTCAGTATCTGTTTGTATATAGGGACTACGGCATCGAACACGTGGCGCGGAGCATGGACGAGGCGCTGGAACAATTTGAACGCTGCTTAAAGGAACGGTTTGAGTGCAATGATTAAGGTGCTAAGATTGAACCTGACGCCGATCCAGATCCTGTCGATCGGATTTGCGATCGTGATCCTGCTGGGCGCGGTCATGCTGATGGCGCCAGCCTGTAACCGCAGCGGGGAAGCGCTGCCGTTTGTGAGCGCGCTGTTTACCGCCACGTCCGCCACATGTGTCACGGGCCTGGTGCTCTTTGACACATACACGCAGTTCAGCCGGCTGGGTCAGGTCGTGCTTTTGAGCCTGATCCAAGTGGGCGGGTTGGGATTTGTGACGATTGGCCTGTTGTGTTCGATGGCGCTGGGACGGCGGATCGGGCTGCGCGAGCGGTTCCTGATGAAAGAATCGATCGGCGCGCTGAAGATCGGCGGCATTGTGCGGTTGGTGCGCAAGGCGGTGTTTGGCACGCTGGCGCTGGAGCTGATCGGCGCGACCGTGCTGTCGATCCGGTTTTCGCGCGACTTCGGACTCAGCGAAGGTATCTGGTGCGGCGTGTTCCACGCGGTGTCCGCGTTCTGCAACGCCGGTTTTGACATCCTGGGGCGCATCGCGCCCTTTGGCTCGCTGACCCGCTATGCCGCGGACATCACGGTGAATGCGACCATCATGGCGCTGATCGTGATCGGCGGCCTGGGGTTCATCGTGTGGGACGATGTGCTGACCCACCGCCACCATGTGCGCCGGTACGCGCTGCACACCAAGGTGGTGCTTTCCGTCACGGCGGCGCTGATCGTCTTCGGCGCAATCGCCTTCTTTTTTCTGGAGGCGAACGATGCGTTCGCCGGGATGACCATGCGCGAGCGGACGCTGGCGGCGCTGTTCCAATCGGTGACGCCCAGGACGGCAGGCTTCAACACGGTGGACATGGCGGCGCTCAGCGAGAGCGGCTCGCTGCTGACGATGCTGCTGATGCTGGTGGGCGCGTCGCCGGGCTCCACCGGCGGCGGCGTCAAAACCACCGTGTTCTTCGTGGCGGCCTGCGCTGTGATCGCCCAACTGCGCAGCTATGATTCGATCAATGTGTTCGGACGCAAGATTGAGGAGCGCGCGGTGCGCAGAGCCTTCAACAGCGCGATGCTTTACGTCGCGATGGCGCTGCTGGGTACGCTGATCGTCACGCTTCAGGGCATCGGCGTGGAGGAGGCGCTGTTTGAGGCGCTGTCCGCGATCGGCACAGTGGGCCTGAGCAAAGGCGTGACGCCCGGCCTGACGGATCTGTCGAAGTGGGCGGTGATCGCGCTGATGTTCGTGGGGCGCGTGGGCAGCGTGGCGGTGCTGATGGCGGTGACGGATCGCCGGATCAAGACCCGGATCAACCATATTGAAGAAAAGATCATCGTATAAGGAAGGGGGATGCCTTTATGCGGTCCATGTTGGTGATTGGCATCGGCCGGTTTGGCCGGCATTTGAGCGTTCGGCTGGCGGAGCTTGGCAACGAGGTTATGGTGGTGGACAAGGACGAGGACAAGGTGGCGCACATCGCGCCTTTTGTGACCACCGCCGAGGTGGCGGACTGTCAGGACGAGGACGTGCTCAAGGAGCTGGGCGTGACCAATTTCGACGTCTGCTTCGTGTGCGTGAGCGGGGATTTTCAATCGTCACTCGAGATCACCTCCATGCTCAAGGAGCTGGGCGCGAAGTGTGTGGTGGCCAAGACAGACCGGGAAAAGCAGGGCAAGTTTTTGGAGAAGATCGGCGCGGATGAGGTGATCCACGCTGAAAAACAGATTGCGCAGCGGCTCGCGATGCGATATGGTGTAAAGAACCTGTTCGACTATATCGAGCTATCGAAGGATTACGCGATCATGGAGATCAAACCGCCGCGCGACTGGGTCGGGCGCTCCATCCGGGATCTGGAGGTGCGCACGCGATTCCATGTGAGCATTCTTGGATACAAAAACGGGCATGGGAAGCTGATCCCGGTGCTCAAGCCGGATCATGTGTTTGAGGCGGACGAGCACCTGGTGATCTCGGGTCTTGTGAGCGACATGACGCGCATCACGGCGCGCGCGTAGGGGGGATTGCATGCGGCCCATTCGCCGGGGAGAAGCGGTTCGTGCATGCGTCATCGTGCTGACCATGACGGTCGCGGCGACGCTGCTTGCGCTGGGCGGCAGCCGGCTGGGCATCGGCAGCGACAGCGCGATCATGCTGTTTTTGCTGTGCGTGCTGGTCTCCGCGATGCTCACGCATCGCTATGTGTTTGGTATTCTGTCCGCCGCGCTGAACGCGCTGTCGTTCAACTATTTCTTCACGCGACCCACCATGTCTCTGCTGATGATCAGCACGAGCGACATCGTGCTGGTGGTGTTCTTTCTGCTGACGGGCATCGTGGGCAGCGCCATCATGTCGGAGCTGCGGCGTCAGATGCGGGTGGCAGCCCGGAATGAGGCGACCGCGCGCATGCTGCACGAGGTGTCCAGCGGCTTTCTGCAGGTGGCGGGCAGGCGCAACATCGTCATGAACGGCATCGGATACGTGAAGCAGCACTGCGGCTGCCTCGCCTGCGTAACCATCGACGGCGACGAGCAAGTCTACGGGGCGTGCGCGGAATCGGGCGATCCGGTGGCAAGCTACCCGATCCGTTCATCGGCGCGGGGCCTGGGCGTGTTGCGCGTGGAATGCCCCGACGCCGACGCGCGCAAGGAGCACGAGCTGTTTTTCCGTACGCTGGCGGCGCAGATCGGCATCGCCCTGGACCGCGACGACCTGTACAACGAGCGCGAGAACATCCGCATCGCCATGGAGCGCGAAAGGAGCCGGAGCACGTTCCTTCGCGCCATCGCCCACGACCTCAGAACGCCGCTGACCTCGCTGAACGGCGCAAGCACGCTGCTGGCGGATCAGTTCGACCGGCTGTCCGCCGAGGAAAAGCGCAAGCTGGCCTCCGACATCAGCGAGGAAACCGTGTGGTTGACGAACCTGGTGGAGAATGTGCTGAACATGACGCGCATCAGCGAGTCGAGGCTGGATATCCACATGGATTATGAGGTGATCGACGATGTGGTGGGCGAGGCGATCAAGCGCATGGCGCGGCTGTGGGGCGGCCGCAAGTTCTCCGCCAGTTACCCGGAGGAGGTCGTGGCGCTGAAGCTGGACGGGCGGCTCATCGCCCAGGCGCTCATCAACCTGCTGGACAATGCCATCAAGCACACCCTGCCCGGCGATGAGATCCGGCTTGATGTGCGCATTGAGCCTGGGCAGGCAGTGTTCACCGTCGTGGACACCGGCGAAGGCATACCGGACGCGATGAAGCCGCACATCTTCGATCCCTATTTCACCACGAAGGGCGCGGCCACCGATTCGAGGCGCGGCATCGGGCTGGGATTGCCAATCTGCATGGCCATTCTGCTTGCGCACAAGGGCGCTTTGCGCGTCGAAGACAACCAACCGCGCGGCGCGAAATTCACGTTCACGCTGCCCATGGAGGGATGACGGATATGGATGAAGACTCGCGCGTGCTGATCATCGAGGACGATCAGTACATCTCGCGCTTCCTGACGATTTCGCTGGAGAAAGAAGGCTATCATGTTAGCGCCGCCAAGGGCGCGGACGAGGGGATGTTTCTGTTTTCGTCTGGCCCGGCGGACATCATCCTGCTGGATCTGGGCCTGCCGGACCGCGACGGCCTGACGGTGATCGAGGCCGTGCGCGCGGTGTCCCAGGCGCCAATCATCGTGGTGTCGGCTCGAGGCCAGGAGCGGGACAAGATCGAGGCCCTGGACGCCGGCGCGGACGATTATGTGACAAAACCCTTCCACATGGGTGAACTGCTGGCCCGCATGCGCGTCGCGCGCCGCAAGAACGCTGGCGCGATCCAGTCGCAGGAGGCACAAATCCGCCACGGCGAGCTGTGCGTGGATGTGGCCAAACGGCAGGTGACAATCGCGGAGCAGGAGATCCATCTGACGCCCATGGAATACAAGCTGCTGCTGTTTTTGATCGCCAACCGCGGCAAGGTGCTCACACACAACTACATCATGAAACAGCTCTGGGGCTACGAAAGTCCGGGCGACACGAAGACGCTGCGCGTGTTCATGGCGAACCTGCGCCGCAAGATCGAAAAGGACACCGCCACCCCCGAGCACATCATCACGGAGATCGGCGTGGGCTACCGGTTTGTGGATTTTTAGCCAACACGCAGGCGCTCCAGACTGTTTCTGCGAGCAATCAGGATCTCTCTTAGATTTCTCATGG